>JABEVB010000068.1 GCA_013044165.1 Phycisphaerales bacterium | reverse complement strand
TCCGCCGCGACTTGCCGGGCAAGATGCTGCTGTCGGTTACGCTCCACAATCCCGGCGCACAGGTGGCTCTGCTGGCCCATCTGCAGTTATGTCGCGGCGATTCGAAGCAGCGCGTGCTGCCCGTTTATTATTCCGATAATTTCGTGTCGCTGGCACCCGGAGAAAAAAGGACCATTGCCATTGAGGCCGCATCTGCCGATCTGAACGGCGAAAGGCCGCTCGTGCTTGTTGACGGCTGGAATATTGTTGTCAAACCGCACTCATCCGCCGCTGCTGACATAGCGCTCAACGCTAACGCCCAAATCAGTTCTTGGCCAGCCGTCGGCCTGCCTTTCCGGTTCGCCAGACTCAAGCCGGCACGTCAGGTCCGCATCAACTGCGGTGGCTACGCGCGCGCCGGATTTCAATCCGATCCCGGCTCGCTCCACACCACAGCGGGATGTACCCCGGCGATGATTAGCACGACCGACGTGCCTCATGCCGCTCCCATGGCAATATATCAATCGCTCTGCTGGGGTGAATCGTCGTATCCATGCCGACTGCTCGGTGCCGCTGTGGGAACGACGTACACCGTCCGCCTTCACTTTGCCGAGCTTGACGCGCACACCGTTGCGGGTCATCGCGTATTTAACGTTAGCATTAACGGCGAGCGGATGCTGACCGATCTGGACGTCTACAAGCAGGCTGGTGGGTTTCGCAAGGCGATGGTTCAAGAATTCCACAACATCGTTGCGGACAAGGAGGGCCTGGTCACCATTAACATGCAGAAAGGCCGGACGGGAACTCCGCAGATATGCGGCATAGAGGTCTTGTGATGGAACTGGTGGCCGTGCATGTGGATGTCGCCTAACATGATTAACAATTGGCCTCTTCAACCTTAGGAGCTTTTGTATGATGAATGGTGTTTCGCCGCGGTTGGCACTCCTTATGCGCATGGCCCTCATGCTCATCGCCGCTCTGGCTCTTGCCGGGCCGTGGAGTGTCGCCGTGTCTGTGGCCGGTCCGGTTATGGTTCGCAGTGGCCAGAGCATCGCTTTTCTAGGGGATTCCATCACCGCCAATGGCTGGAACGAGCGGGGTGGATATGTGCATCTGGTGGTGCTGGGGTTGGCCGCACAAGGCATTGTCGTTAAGCCGATTCCGGCGGGCATCAGCGGCAATACCTCAAAAGACATGCTCGCACGGCTGCAGCGCTATGTGCTGAGCAAAAGGCCCGATTGGATGACGTTAAGCTGCGGCGTTAATGACGTGTGGCATGGTCCTGTCAATGGCGTGCTGCTGCCGCAATATGAGCGCAATATCACCGCCATCGTTGACCGGGCGCAGGCTGCGGGCATCCATGTCATTATTCTCACCGCCACGCTGATTGGCGAAAATCCAAACAATCCCGCCAATCGCAAACTCGCGCGTTACAACGCTTTTCTGCGCAAGCTGGCAGATCAAAAGAACTGTCTGCTGGCGGATGTTGGCGCTGATGAAATTGCCAGGTTGACGCTGCTCGCTCACGCACCGCGGCTCAACAAGCAACTGCTCACCATGGATGGCGTACATCCCAATCCATGGGGCAACGTGATGTTTGCCAAGGTAATTTTACGAACACTGGGATTGAATCACGCCCAACTGGCTTTAGCTCAAAAGAAGTGGAATGTCATTCCGCGGGCCTACTGGTTTCATTGGAGCACGATGCTGAGCTTAAAGCAGTATAACAGCTTGCGCGCCAGTGCCGCACGACAACACTGTTCCATGGATGTGCTGCTGAATAAGGCTCTTGGTCATGCCCTGGCGCGGTTGTTGTCCAACACTCCCGCCCGGTGATAGCAGCGGCGCATCTGCGCGGGCCGCAACGCTGCCAGGCAACAGCGTGTGGCGCAGAGCGTTGTACCGCTTCCGGATGCCCGGGACGAGAATCGCTGTTGCCCCTGTTGGGCAGAATGTTTACGGAGATGTTGTATGATCAATCGCAGGTCGTTGTTTAAGGCCTTGGCGGCGGGCGGCATGGCGGCGGCATTGCCGCGCGGTGCAGAAGCGATGAGTTCCAGCAGTGTCGGTGCAGCCCCCGCGGCCGCGGGCATTTTGTTTAATGCCGCCGACTATGGAGCACGCGGTGACGGAAAGGCCGATGCCACCGGCGCTATTCAGAAGGCATTGGATGCTGCGGCCAGGCGCGGTGGCGGGGTGGTGCTCCTGCCGGCGGGGCGGTATCGGGTTGATGCTTCGCTTTATGTACCTTCGTCTGTGGCCTTAGAGGGGGTATTTAAAGGACCCGTTTCGCATGGTGGTCATGCCTTGCGTGTGCAAGCCCACAAATCTGCTCGTCCAGAAAAACGCATTGCGCCGCTGGGCACCTTGCTGCTGGTCACGGGCGGCCATGGCAAAGAAGATGCTGCGCCAACCATTACGGTCGCGGGCAATGCGGTGCTCGCCGGCGTTACGATCTACCATCCCAATCAAAATCCTAATGCTGTTCCAGTAGAGTACCCTTGGGCCATCAGTATGCTGGCCGCCAATGCCACGGTAAGCAACGTCGAGTTGCTCAACCCGTGGCGGGGCATTCGTGCGGTTAAAGCGCATCGGCACCTTATTCGCAATGTCACAGGCCAGCCGCTGCGAACCGGCATTCTCGTGGATGAAATTTACGACATAGGCCGCATCGAAGATGTGCATTTTAACCCGTGGTGGTCGCATCATCACAGCGTGCTGGAGTTCATGTATCGCCATGGCGAATCGTTCGTGTTCGGCCGTTCCGACTGGGAATATGTATTCAACACCTTTTCGTTCGGGTATGGCATTGGCTACCGCTTTATTGAAGGGAAAACGGGTGCCTGCAATGGTAACTTTTTGGGTATCGGAGCCGATGGCTCGCGCCATGCCTGCGTGGTAGAGCAGTCGCAGATGCCCGGGCTTTTAATCACCAATGGCGAGTTTGTATCGTTTGATTATCTTCATCTTGGTGATGTAGACCCGATTCAGGTGGTGGTTAAACCGTCCAATAAAGGCCCGGCGAGGTTTGTGAATTGCGCCTTCTGGGGCCTGTCAAAACAAATTGCCCGGCATAATGGCCCGGGTACACTGGGCTTTGGTGATTGTACTTTCTGCCAATGGGATGCCTCGCAGCCCGCCGTTGAAGCGCTTGCCGGGCGGCTGCTGGTGCGTGGCTGCGAGTTTCAGCAAAGAGGTCCGCAAATACGGCTGCATCAAGCCGTCAAGCAGGCGGTTATCACCGGCAACATAGCCGTCGGCACATGGCAGATAGCCAATGCCATTAAACGACGGGCACACATCGGGCTTAATAGCTCGGGCAGTTGACCGAACGACTCGATCCCATGAGGTTATGTATGATATCAGGTGCTCGCAAAGAGCAGGTTTTATTTTCAGGAGATTTAAACCATGGCGGAAGCAACCAATCAACAGCGGCGTGCGATCATGATGCAGTTAACGCTGGCGGCTGCCGCGGCGGCTGCGATGGGGGGCGTGGGCGAGCCGTCGGCGTGTACTCGCGCTGCTGCGCCTATGATGCCGCGTAAGAGCGGTGACCGCGGCATTCTAAAGCATGTAAATCCGCTTGTTGGCACAGGGTGGCATGGGCATACGTTTCCGGGTGCGACGGCGCCTTTTGGCTTGGTACAGCTAAGTCCCGACACCGCCGGCCCTCCGGAAGCCAAGTGGAATGGTCGCGGAGATACTTACGGCTGGGATCATTGCTCGGGTTACCACTATACGGATGATGTCGTTCTTGGTTTTACGCATACACACCTGCAGGGCACTGGTTGCGGCGATCTTGGCGATGTGCTGCTGATGCCGATGGTAGAGGGCGCTAACTGGGCATGGCAAGCACACGGGCGCAGCGAAGAACACACCATGCAGACTGACGCACTGGGCGGCGGATCGGGCTGGGTAACACGCAAGTCCGGCTACGCGTCGAGCTTCAGCCATGCCACTGAAGTTGCCCGGGCCGGTTATTACAGCGTCTATCTTGACGCGCCACGCGTCAAAGCGGAGCTTACGGCTACCACGCGCTGCGGCATGCACCGGTATACCTATGATGCGCCCGCCAAAGCGGCGACCTCCGGTGAAATGGCCGGCATGATGCTGGACCTTGTTCACGGCATAGGCGAAAAGGTCTATCATGCGGAGCTTACGGTTGAAAGCCCCACGCGCATCAGCGGCATGCGGGCTACCCATGGTTGGGCGGCCGACAAGCAGGTTTATTTTGTCATCGAATTCAGCGAGCCGATGGAGTCGCTGCAAACCAATGCGGATGGCAAAATCAAACACTATGCCGCGCCGGCGAGCGTAAAAAAAGTTTCAGGCAAAGAGGTGCGGGCCATTTTGCATTGGCCGCACGAGGTACTCCACAGCCGCCCGCTTGTTATTCGTGTCGGTATTTCCTGCACGGGCATCAAAGGCGCCCGCAAAAACCTGCGGGCCGAGATTCCGCATTGGAGTTTCGATGCCATCGCGGGTCAAACCGCCGCCGCCTGGGCCAAAGCCCTCGCAGTGCTCGACGCCAAGCTGCCGACGCGCGACCTTGCAACAACATTTTATACCGGCGCCTATCACGGCCTTGTGGCTCCGGCAACGTTTAATGATGTGGATGGCGCCTATCGCGGGCAAGACCATCACAATCATCCGAACCCTGGTTTTACCAAGTACACCACGCTTTCAATTTGGGATATCTATCGCGGTGAGTTTCCATTCATCATGCTGATGCAGCCGCACCGTGTGGGCGGCATCATCAAAACGCTGCTGGACGATTACGACAAACTCAAGCAGCATTCGCTGCCGGTATGGCCGCTGTGGGGCAACGAAACCTGGTGCATGACGGGCTTTCATGTGGTGGCGATGATAACCGGCGCCTATGCCCGCGGTTTTCGCGATTTTGACGCAGAAACTCTCTATGCCGCCATGCGCGACACCGCGCTGGTGGGTGCCACAGCCAACGGCAACAAAGGCCTTCAGGAGCAGTTCCGAAAATTGGGGTATGTGGCCAGCGCGCACCGGGCGCAATCGGTTTCACGTACGCTGGATTTCGCCTACGACTACTGGTGCGTAGGGGCCATGGCTCAAATGCTGGGCAAGCATGATGATGCCACGATGTTTTATAAACTGGCACAAAATTACCGCAATATTTTCGATCCCAAGACCGGCTTTATGCGCGGCAAACTGGCCAACGGCCAATGGCGCGAGCCTTTCCGACCGAATCAAGAAGACTGGCACGACTACACCGAGTCTGATGCGTGGCAGGCCACCTTTAATGTCATGCAGGATGTGCAGGGATTGATTGATCTTTACGGTGGCGATAAACAGTTTATTGCCAAGCTCGATGCGCTGTTTACGGCTCCTTCCTATATCCGAGGCTCGCCGCCGGACATCAGCGGCATGGTTGGGCAAGATGCCCAAGGCAACGAGCCGAGCAATCATATTCCCTATTTATACGCCTTTGCCGGCGCCGCCTGGAAAACACAATATTGGGTTCGTCAGGTGATGCGGCTTTACAATGCCGGGCCGACCGGCATCCCCGGCAATGACGACTGTGGGCAGATATCCACCTGGTTCACGATGGGAGCCTTGGGCTTTTACCCGGTCAATGAAGCGACCGGGGTGTATGTGCTGGGCAGTCCGCTGGTGCAGCGAGCGACGATTCATAACCCGCACACCGGCAAACCGTTTGCGATTATTGCCGCCGACAACAGCGATGCCAACATGTACATTCAATCGGTAGAACTTAACGGCAAGGAACTTGCCAAGTCGTGGATGACGCATCACGACATAGCCGCCGGCGGCGAATTGCTGTTCCGTATGGGCAAAAAGCCCAATAAAGAATGGGCCTCGGCCAAGGCCGACCGGCCACCCTCCGGGCTGGTAATGTAGGCCTTCCAAGAACTACGGCAAACAGTGGCAGATGCGCCGGCGAGGCCCTATGATGCCGGGCAGCTTTAACTTATCGGGTCTGCATGTCCGGAATCTCCGGGTGGTCGCAGGAGTTTAGTGGTACAGGCGAAGGAGTTATTCGTGTCCGATTCTTACGAGCGCCCGGCCAGCCAGGGCGGTAGCATGGCAACGATAGTATTTTGTGTGGCTGCCGCTGCGCTGGCTGGCCTGCTGTTCGGCTACGATACGGGCGTGGCTGCGGGCATACAGGGCTACCTCCAACAATATTTCCATCTCAGTAACAAAGAACTCGGCTTCGCCATTGCCAGCCTGGAGCTCGGTTGTGTGCCAGGGGCTATGTTCGCCGGCTCGCTGGCCGACCGCTTTGGTCGCAAGCGACTGCTGATCCTGTGCGCTATTTTGTTTGCCATATCGGGCGTGCTGTCCGCAATTCCGCGCTCATTGACCGAGCTTGTCTTGGCACGCGTGATAGGTGGGCTGGCGATCGGCGCTTCATCCATGATTGCCCCTGTATACATTGCCGAAATTGCTCCCGAACGCCATCGCGGACGCTTAGGCTCGCTCTTTCAGCTTGGCATTGTGGTTGGCATTGCACTGGTTTATTGGGTTAATTATTTCATTCTTAACGCTGGCAACCATATCAATGCCGGTGCTCATTTGGCAAATGTTGCCAACTGGAATGCCACCATGGGATGGCGCTGGATGCTCGGCTCCGAAACGCTCCCAGCAATCATCTTCCTGCTTATGGTGGTTTTCGTGCCTGAAAGTCCGCGCTGGCTGGTCATCAATGACCAGGAACAAAAAGGCCGCGAAATTCTGACGCGTTTTGTTGGCTCCAGCGGAGCCGATCGCGAAATTGCCGCCGTCAAGGAAGTTGCCGCCCAGGAAGAAGGTCGCCTTTCAGAGCTTTTTGCCCCGCGCTACCGTCTGCCGTTGATAATTGCCCTTTTTTTGGCGATTTTTTCGCAGTTCAGCGGCATTAACTCCATTATTTATTATGCCCCGCGCGTGTTTGAGGCCGCAGGCATGAAAACCTCCAACGCCTTTGGCTCGACGGCACTGGTCGGCATGGTCAATCTGCTCTTCACCTTTATTGCCGTTGGCTTTGTTGATAAAGCCGGTCGCAAACTGTTGCTGTCTATCGGTACTGCTATACAGGTGGTGTCGCTGTTTTGCGTCGGGCTTATTTTCGCCTTGGCCAATCGCATCACCGTAATCGTGATGGTGCATGGTCACAGCGTCAGCCACACTTCCATTCACTTCAGCCCGGCCCAGGTGCATATATTGATAGCCAGCGTACTTACTTTCATCGCGGCTTTTGCCATGGCCATGGGGCCGATGCCCTGGATCATTATCTCTGAAATATTTCCGGCTCGTATTCGTGGTCGAGCCGCATCGGTAGGCGTGTTTACCCTTTGGATCGCCATCTACGTTGTGGCCCAGACGTTTCCGTGGCTCAAGGCGCACGCCGGGCTGACAATTACTTACTTTATTTACTCGGGCTGCTCGCTCATTAGCTTTCTGTTTGTGCTGCTGGTATTACCCGAAACCAAAGGCAAAACCCTCGAGCAGATTGAAGCGTATTGGCATCACCGACACCACGGCACGTTGCCAGCCACACAACGGGATCATTCCTGACCTGCGCCCCGACAGTTCGTTTGACGTGGGCTTATGTAGGCGCCGGACCAACCGACAGCGCACCGCAGTATGCCGCGGCCGTGTTTCATTGAGCCGGCGTGCCGCAGGGCAAACTAAATAATTGTGGCCGAATTTTCAGCAGGTGCCGATAACATATAAATCAGGCAATGAACCGCCCATGGTTTTGGCTGTATTGCAGTAAGTCATGGCGTGTTTGGTTGGTGTTTGGTGCCTTAAGTTTATTGCGGCACCGGCATTGCGGAAATGTTGAAATTCGTCTGAACGCCCGCAATGCGTTTTCGTAATGAGGCAGGGGAGTTTGGTGTTAAACCAGCAGTGCTGTAAGATTTGAGCTGGCCATGGATGGCCGCTCGTGAGTCATGGAGTTATGCCGTTATGAAGCCGCCCAGCACCCCCTCGTCGCGCGTGTCTCAACCCTTGGACCTGTTAGCCCATAGCGATCTTTCCCCCGAACTGTCCCAGCAGCTAAGCCTGAGGCTTAATACCGGCCGCC
>JABEVB010000067.1 GCA_013044165.1 Phycisphaerales bacterium | reverse complement strand
TCGCCCTCCAAGGCTTCCCGATAGGTGGCTCCATGCCACATCGGGATTTCAGCGTCCATGCTGCAACGGCGGGTGACGAAAAGCAAGGTGGCCAAGTTATCGTATGGTTGGCCACCTTGAAAAACGATGCTTTTATTGGGGTTTTGGGCAAGGTGGCCAAGATGGCCAAGTTAGGGGGGGGGGCGGCGGCGCAGCCGCCGAGAAAAGAGTTTTGAGTGAGTAGAAAGTAGAGCGCGCAGTTTGGGCGCTGGGTTTTTGGGGTGGTTTTATTTACTTGTCAAAGAGCGATCCGCCTGGCGGTCAGCTTTTGGCAAACAAACAATTTGCTGCCGAGGACGTTGTAGGCGGAACATCGTTCAGATAAGAGTTTGTGGTGAGGTGAGAGTAGAGCACGCGGCAGCAAGTTCATACCAAATCGCGTAAAGCATGCTCTGTTCCAATTTCATGCTATTTTATTATAGATTGGAATGTTTTGGGTTTTGGCAAAAGCCAGCATCATGCAGGGCGCTGGCACGTACCGCGCGGGTTGTGTTATAAACTCCAGTTGCGCGCTGTGTTGCGGCGTGGGCTGCTATGTATGCGGGCATTTGGAGCGGCGGAACCTCGTTTTGGCGGTTGAAAGCATGAATACTCACGAAATACTCGCAGGGTTGACAGAGCCGCAGCGGCAGGCGGTTGAGCATATTGACGGTCCGCTGTTGGTGCTGGCGGGGGCTGGCTCAGGCAAAACCCGCACCATTACCCATCGTATGGCGTACCTTATTGCCCATGGTGTGCCGCCCATGAATATCGTGGCACTCACTTTTACCAACAAAGCCGCCGGCGAAATGCGAGAGCGCATGTTCAAGCTCCTTCGCGGCCTGCCGCCGCGGCAGGCGAATTCGGTAACGGTGGCGACATTTCACAGCTTTTGCGTCAAATTTTTGCGGCAATACGCCCAGGCGGCGGGCCTCAACGCCAACTTTAACATTATGGATTCGGCCGATCAGCAGCGTCTTATTAAGCAGGCCATAGAAAAGGTAGGCATTTCTCTGACCAATTTTTCGCCGCAGGCGGTGCACAGTCGCATCAGCAAGGCCAAAAACGCCCTGATGGACGCCGAGGCTTTTGCCAAACAGGCCAAGGACTTTTTTGAACGCAATGTGGCGCGGGTGTATACCTGTTATGAGGAACTGCTTCGCGCATCGGGCATGCTCGATTTTGACGACCTGCTGCTCGAAACCGCCAAACTGCTGCGCGATCATGAAGATGTACGGCAAATGGCCGAAGACACCTACCGTTACATACTCATAGACGAATACCAGGACACCAACCATGTGCAGTTTGTCATAGCCAAGCTCTTGGCGCAGAACCACCGTAATATCTGCGCAACCGGCGATCCGGACCAATCTATTTATGGCTGGCGCGGCGCCAACCTCGGCAATATCATGGATTTTGAAAAGTTTTTTCCCGGCGCCAAGGTCGTTAAGCTGGAGCAAAATTACCGCAGCACCAAAAATATTCTTAAGGCGGCTTCAGCCCTTATTGGCTGCAACAGGCAGCGCAAGGAAAAATCTCTCTGGACTGAAAATCAGCAGGGGAGCCGCATTCGTGTGGTATATGCCGCCGACGAGCACGATGAAGCCTCGCGCGTGGTGGGCCTGCTGAAAGATTACCATGAGCGGCTGCAGATAGGCTGGGAAAAGATGGCGATTTTCTATCGCATGAACTCCTTGTCGCGCGTGCTTGAGGGCACCCTCATGCGTGAGGGTGTGCCGTACCAGATTGCCCGCGGCGTGGAGTTTTACGGCCGCAAAGAAGTTAAAGATGTGCTTGCCTACCTGCGTGTGCTGGCCAATGCGAATGATGACATCAGCTTTAACCGGATCATCAACGTGCCGCCGCGCGGCGTGGGCGAAACGAGTATTTCTCGGCTGGAGGCATTTGCGGCCCAATACCGGCTTAGCATGTGCGAGACGTGTCTGCGGGCGGCGGAGGTTGCAGGGTTGCAGCGGCGGGCCATAGAGGCATGTACGTCGCTGGCGCGAAAAATAACCGCGTGGCGACAGCGGTTTGGTTTGGAGCCGGCGGCGGCGGGTGCAGGCGGCCAGCAAGCGGGGGCTGTCGCATTTGAAAATCCCGGGGAGCCAACCGCCGATGTGGCTGGCGACCGCGACGTCGAATCTTCAGTGAATCAAACCTTTGAGGACCCGCCGGACGATCCGCTATTTGACGCGCAGCTTGCGGCCGAGCCGCTAGCCGATGAGCTTGCAGTTGGCGATGCCGACACCGTGGCTCTCGCCGCTGCGGAAAGCGCCATGCCGCACGTAAGCATAAAAGATCTCATGGAAGTGGTTATTGAAGAATCTGGCTTGCGCGGCAAGGAAGGGGACCGCACCGAAGAGAGCCTGCAGCGCAACAGCAACATTGATGAACTGATTTCAGTGGCGGCTGAATTTGACGAGCGCAACGAGCAGGGCACCCTGTTTGATTACCTGGAGCAGGTAAGTCTTGTGTCGGATGCCGATCGCATCCAAGACACCACCGGCGCTGTAACGCTTATGACGCTGCATACCGCCAAAGGGCTGGAGTTTCCGGTGGTGGCCATGGTGGGTATGGAGCGCGGTTGCTTGCCGCACCAGCGAGCGGTGGAGGCGGGTGATGGTTCCGATGAAATGGAAGAAGAGCGGCGGCTGGCTTTTGTGGGCATTACGCGCGCGATGAGCCATCTGGTTTTGGCCTGTGCTCAATGGCGCATGTTGATGGGCATTTCAGATTCGCGCCAGCCATCACAATTTTTAGACGAGTTGCCGCGAGATGTCTTGGAGGTTATCGGCCAGGCGCCGCAGCCCCAGCAGCGTGGTTCGTTAGGTTTTCGCGACCGAATGTACTTTAATCGGCCGCCGGCGGGGCCGAAGAAGGCTTCGTCCGAGGAAGAAGTGCCGCTGGAGCCGCTTCCATTTAAGCGCGGTGCGTTGGTGCGGCACGGCAAGTTTGGCCTCGGGCGGGTGGAGCAGATGACCAAGCATGGAGACACGACGCGTGCGGTTGTCAATTTCACCGGCTTTGGCATCAAAACACTGATCATGCCGCCGGCGGTGCTCCAGCCGGTAGACGGATAGCGGCTCATGGCGGCACTTAAACATCGGCTATTGTCGGCGAAAACTCGGCGTACCATATTTCCAGCATCAGCAGAGTAAACAAGCGGTGGGTGTGGTCGTGTTCGCCGGTTATGTGCTGGCGCAGCAGCTCGTCTACGGCGGCGGCACGAAGGTAGCGCCGCGCGAATGCTTTGCTATCGGTAAGCCGGTCGGCCAGATCGCCGCGTAGCGGCCCGCGAAACCATTGGCCGATCGGCAGGCCAAAGCCGTGCTTTTTGCGCTGCATGATTTCTGGCGGCAGCATATGACCGAATGCCTGTCGCAATAATAGTTTGCCCCGATTGCCGCCAAAAAGCCGGGTATCCTGCAGGCTGGCGGCAAATTCGGCGACGCGATGGTCTAAAAATGGTGCGCGAACTTCCAGCCCGTACGCCATTGAAGCGGTGTCCACCTTGTAAAGCACATCGCCCGGCAGATACAGCCGCCGGTCGCAGGCCATTGCCCAGCGCAGGGCGGATTGGCCCGCGAGCTGATCGTCGGTCATGGATGACGGTAGCGGCGGGGCATTGATGCCGAGCTTGGCAATATCATCATCAGAAAAAATCTGCGTAAAGCCGGCGTATTGTCGGCCAATTTGCCGCTGGCTGCAGGCTCGCTTAAGGCGATTGCGGGCATCGCGACCGCCATCCGGCAGCAGCGGCAGCAGTGGGCGAAGCAGATGGCCAAAGCGCTGCACCAGGGCCAGCCCGCGGTAGCGGTCGTAGCCGCCAAAGAGTTCGTCTGCCCCGTCGCCGCTTAGCGCGACCGGCGCTATGCCACGGGCGGCCTGGGCAATAAGGGCGGTTGGTAAGATGGACGAATCGCCAAACGGCTGGCCCAACGATTGCCGCATCAGTTGGTGCAGCAAGGAGGCAACTTGCCTCCTTGCCGAGATATTTAATTCTAAATGCCGCGTGCCAATATGTTTGGCCACGGCGCGGGCAAAGGGCGCTTCATCAAACTGCGGTTCGTCAAAAACGGCGCAGAGCGTCTGCAGGCGGTCTTGGCCCAAGGCTGTACGCTGCTGTTGCAACAAGGCGGCAACAATGGACGAATCTATTCCACCGGAAAAAAAACACGCCAGCGGGACATCGCTCATAAGCTGCGACTGCACCGCGGAGGTCATCAGGGTGCGAATGGCGGCTGGTGCGTGGGCGTCGGTGGCTGGCTCATGTGGGTCGCCAAAGGCTGCGCCAGTTGCGGCGTGGTTGGCGGTGGCCGTGGGCCAATACACGCTGCGCTTTACACCGTCGGGCGATACGCGCAGCCAACTCGCCGGCGGAAGCGCTTCGATGCCCTGGTAAATGCTTTCGCTGGGGGGCAGGTATCCCAACTGCAGATAGCGCCCAATGGTGCGCAGGCTTGCCGATGGCTTTGCGGCAAGCAGAGTGAGAATCGCCGGCAATTCGCTGGCAAAAATGGCGGCCCCGCCTGTAAGCGAAACGTACAATGGCTTTTGGCCCATGCGGTCGCGGGCTAAAAACAGCGTTTCGGTTTGGCGGTCGTAAACGGCAAACGCAAACATGCCGAGTAATTTTTGGGGTAGTTCTTCGCCCCATGCTTCCCAGCCATGAACAAGCACTTCGGTATCGCTATGGTCGGAGGCAAAGCTGTGCCCGAGGCCTTGCAGTTGTCGGCGGAGTTGCATGTGGTTGTATATTTCGCCGTTAAAAATGACCACCACCTGGCCGTTTTCGTTGGTCATGGGTTGCCGGCCGCCGTTAAGGTCAATAATAGCCAGCCGCCGGTGAATCAGAATGCTACCATTGGTGGGATGCTGCCAGCGGCCTTCGCCATCTGGCCCGCGATGGGCCAGGGCGGCTGAGCATTGGATCGCTGCCCGCTGCGTTGCGGCCGGATCGTGGGGGCCGTCGGCATTGGAAAAAGTAATTAGGCCGGCAATGCCGCACATGCAGTATGACAACCTCTTGTAAGACGCGAAAAATATTTTTCGCCTCAGTTGCCGCGCTAGTAATCGCGGACATTAGCGCGCGGGTTTGAGTACCACGCTTAGCATTTTCTGGTTGCAGGCAGCGTCGAGCACCTGCCGGCCATTTATAAAATCGAGCAGAGGCTTGCCCAGGCACTCGGCACGCCAGCCTTGCATAAGCGGATGATCTGCCAGGGAAATATTTCCCAGGAGCAGGTCGGCCAGCGCGGCAATTTCGGCCTGCGAGGTAACCACCGCGGTTGAGATGCTTTGGCCGAGGCAAATCATTTGGGCTCCAGCCCAAAGAGTATCTATGAGCAGGCGGTGCCGGGGCGATTGTTCGTTGTTGGGCGGTGGGGTGGGCAGTTCGCTTTCAGGTGTTTCGCGCAGGGTGCGCACCAGTTCCAGAATAAACGGGCCGTAAGTATTCAACTCCGTCGCCGGAAAGTTTTCGATACGGCCCAGCGTGGCCAGCTTTGCCGGCGGGTTTCGGGCGATGTCGCGCAAGACTTCATCGGCCATAAAAGTGCGCGGCGGCATGTTATGTTCAAAAGCAGCCTGCTCACGCCAGGCGGCAAGTTCCCGTAAAATGGCAATGTTCAGCGGCTTAAACGACTTGGGGAATTTTATTTTTTTGTACACTTCCCGCGGATCAGGTGGTTTAAGCAGATCGTGGCAAAGCTCCTCGCATGCGGCTTGCCCCCATGCGGTGCGCTTGAGGTTGGCCAATTGATCGAGCAGCTTTTGATAAATCAGCATGAGATAGCGCACATCATCTACGGCGTAGTCAAACTGCTCGGCCTTGAGCGGGCGGCGATCCCAGGCACTGTAGGTATGGGCTTTGTCGAGTTTGACATCGGCATACAATTCCACGAGTTTGGCGTACGAGAGTGGATAGCCCAGACCAATCATGCCGGCCATTACCTGAGTGTCCATGATGTTGATTGGATTTTTGCCACCCTGCTGGGCGGCGATGGCGACATCCTGCGCTCCGGCATGGCAAATTTTGCCAACGCCGGCATCGGCAATTAAATCCCACAGGGGTTGCATGTTGCCGATGGCAAATGGATCAATCAGAGCCACGTGCGTGTCGGTGGTAACCTGTACCAGGCACAAAATGGGATGAAACGAGGTTTCGCCAATAAACTCCGTATCGAAGCCAAAGGAGCCGGCCGTCCTAAGCTCCGCGCATAAACTGTCAAAGGCCGTCTGTGTATTTACGAGCGACGAAGGACCGGTTGGTAATGTGGGGACGCTGTGAGTCATCATGCGGGCATTTTCAGGGCAATCGCCCACGCTGGCAACCATGTTT
>JABEVB010000066.1 GCA_013044165.1 Phycisphaerales bacterium | reverse complement strand
TTGCGGCCCCAGTAATATAAATGCACATCAGCGCAGAGCATGGCCGCCAAACGTCTGGGTGACAAATCGTGTGCGATGCGGCGTGTTATTACAACGGCGTTACATCCGGCAAGCAAAAGAGGCGACGCACTGTACAGGTGCTGCCTTGAGAGCATAAGTGGCATAGCCATGGCGTTTGCGGGCTGCAACCTCTGCAGCCATGCCGCGATGGCGGGCAGGTGCCGCTGCAACTGATTCGGCATCGCAATAATAAAGGTGCTCGTGCTGGAGGTTTGTGGGAGTGGTATGGCCGCGGCCTTTAGCGTCCAAGGATCGCCCAGGCGACGAAAGCCGATTGTGACGGGCCATTGAGCCGGGGGCAGTGTGCTGGGCTGAACGTAAGGGAGTGATATAAGTGCGGAGGTGGCCGGCGGAGTGATGGTGCGTACCCATCGAGGGCCGCCACGGCCGTCGCGAATGCTGATTTGCATGTAGTGATCGGCTGCATCGGGTGGCAGAGCAATGCGAACAATAGCCCAGCCGTCGGCAGCGGGGAGCGAGCCGGTCGCCAGCGAAGGTCGCAGGGCTGTGTTTTCGGTGGGGCGGGCGGCGGGGCAAATGTTTGGCAGGGCAACGAGCAAGACAAGCACGGCGAGCCATACCAAGGGGCGAAGAGTGGCACCATCGTTTGCAGTACTCGCCATGATTGACGAGGCGAGACGGTTAAATGGTTCTACTGGTGTGCTTTGCATACAGGCCTTATCGTCGGCTCGCGGCATCGGGGGCATCCAATCGGCTAAGGTGGGGCAGGCTTGATTATCCAAGGTCAAAGTTTAGTCAGCATGGTCGAAGGCAACATGGCGGCGGCTGCGGTGTCAATAAAATAGGAAAGGGTTCCATTGCTTGGGTGCAGGCCTGCTGCAGGACACTCCTCCCGTCCGACGCCATCTACGAGAATGCGGCGCAGCGGGGCTGCTTTGGCTTCGCCGGCCACACGCACCAGTATTTCGCGTGCTGCGTTAAGCAGCGGATACGTGAAGGTAATGCGCTCAACGGGCGGAGGCAACGTGCCGGGGGGAGAATCTGCGACAAGCCGGGTTTTTTCGTTAAGCGCCGCTGAATGTGGAAACAGCGAGGCTGTGTGCCCATCGCTGCCAAGGCCAAGCAAGATAAGGTCGAAGCGAATATCCGGGCTTGCCGAGAAAAAGTTGGTCAGATCGCGCTGGTAAGCAGCGGCGGCCTCGGCCGCGGTAGGGTGTTGGGTTGGTACCGGAAATACATGGCGTTTGTCGGGTGAGATTTTGCAAAGCAGCGTGCGAAGCGCCATGCCATAGTTGCTGCGCGGATCGGATGGCAGCACATGGCGCTCGTCGCTCATAAAAATAAAGGTTTTGGTCCAATCCAGCTGCTGCAGCATTTCAGGCGAGGCGAGGTTGGCGTACATTGTCTCAGGCGTGGAGCCGCCGGCGAGGGCAACGGAAAATTGTCCGCGGGCCGCAATGGCACTTTTGCCGATGGCGATGAAGCGCTCGGCTGCTTTACGCGATAGCGTGGTGACATCGGGGCAAACAATAATGGTCGCTTTTTGCACGGTATGACCCTCGTTGGCGGAGCAACTTCAGTCGCTGTCGGCAGGGGCCTCATCATCGGCGAGGGCGTTGTTGACAGGCGACTTGCGAAAAATGGCCAGCACTTTATCCAGTGGCACCACAAAAAGTTTGTTGTCAGGGTCGAACTCGACGGGTATTGCTTCGCGGGGGTCGAAGAGTACTTTGTCATACTGGCGAATTGGAAAGTCTTCGTCATTTTCGATAAGTTTTGAAATGGCGATGACGCGGCCTGTGAGCGTTGGAATCTCATGATTGCCCGGTAGCACAATGCCGCTTTTGGTCTCGCGGCGGTTGTCGTCTTTGCGAATGACGACTCGCTTGCCAACTGGCTCGATGAGGTCAAACTTTAAAAGGTTTTTTCTGATGGGAGGGTTTTCACTCACAAGCTGACTCCATAACGCTACTGGGTATGCCGTCGGTACGTTGCTGGGGCGTGGCTTGACGGCTTGGCCGCGTCCGGGAATAAAATGGCGAGCCACTCATACCCTGGGCTGCCGTGCGAACGCCGCCCGGCGGCATCAGCGGTACTATAGAACCGCTGGACATCTGGCAGCCCAAGCCTTCGGACCACTCGGCTTCATACTTTTGTATCTTACGGCAATGGCATGGCGTTTAACAAGCATTTGACATGACGATGGCTTATACGTATTATTCTTGGTCTATGGCCGGACCACGGGCCGCGATAGTGGTAGCTTATGACGGAAACGTCGGGCGAAACACAGAGCCTTCAGGGGTAATCCCCTGGCGGTTGCGTAACGATGCAACGGGTCAGGCTTGTGTTCCCGCCTTTTGACGTTTTCTGATCAACAAGCTGATGAACAACCAAGCTGGCCAAGCGGTTCGTTAATGTGCCGATGGCGGGCGACATGATGGAGTATAGTTCATGGCGGTAAAGTTTCGTGGCAAGCGCTACAAGGAAAACGCCAAGCTGGTTCCGACCGGTGCGTTAACCGTTGAAAAGGCGATTCCTGTTCTCAAAGGTTTTAAAAAGACCAAGTTCGATGAAAGCGTGAACTTGGTGGTGCATCTGGGCATTGACCCCAAACAGGCTGACCAGATGGTGCGTGGCTCGGTGAGTCTGCCCAAAGGCATCGGCAAGACCCGCAAGGTGATCGCGTTTGTGCAGGGGGCCAACGTTGATTTGGCTAAAAATGCCGGCGCGGCTGAAGCCGGTGCTGAAGACCTGATTAAGAAGGTCAGCGATGGCTGGCTTGATTTTGATGTTGCGATTGCAACACCGGATATGATGACCAAGGTGAGCCGATTGGGCAAGGTTCTTGGCCCGCAAGGTAAGATGCCCAGCCCCAAGGCCGGCACCGTTACCGCCGATGTGGCCACTGCGGTTCGTGAATACATCGCTGGAAAGGTGGAGTTTCGCAACGATGCGGGTGGCAATATTCATGCCGTCGTAGGAAAGGCCAGCTTTGCCGAGGGCGATTTGGCCGCCAATGTTCATGCGTTTTTGGAAACGATACGGCGGCTCAAGCCACCGACGGCCAAGGGGCTGTACATTAAGAAGGTAACGCTGCATAGCACGATGAGTCCGGGACTGCAGTTGGATACCTCGCATCTTGATGCGGAAACGGTGGAGGCCTAAGCAAGGGCCATAGCGGCTGCAACAGTCCTGCAGGTAAACATAGAAAAGTCGCAAAAAAGTCGCAAAAAGCAAAGGTGACACTATGAGTAAACGAATTAAAAATCTGGTCTCCAGCGAAATTGAAAAGCGCCTTAAGGGCGCTGACAGCGTGGTGGTGGTTGATTATATAGGCATCAGCGCCAACGACACCAATCGGCTGCGTTCAAAATTGCGGGCCAAAAAGGTTCGCATGACGGTTATTCCCAATGCGCAAGGTTCGCGTGCGCTGGACCGCGTTGGCCTCAAGGGTGCGGAAAAGATTCTTTCCGGCACCAATGCACTCGTGTACGGCGGCGAGTCGGTGGTGGACGTCGTGAAGGAATTGGTCGAGCAGGCTAAGGAAATCGCGAAGCTGCGTATTAAAGGCTCGGTCGTCGAGGGGCAGTTGCTCGATAAGGGCGCTACCGAAGCGTTGGCCAAGATGCCCAGCAAGAAGGAATTGCAGTCCATGGTTGTCGGACAAATTACCGGGCCTGGTCGCAAGCTTGCCGGTCAGATTGTTGGCCCCGGTCGCACCATTGCCGGCCAGATTAAGGCCTTGATTGAAAAGAAGGAAAAGGAATCGCCGGCGGCGGCTTGAAGCTGTCGGTAATAAGTTTAAGTTTCGTTTTCGCGCGTTGTGCAGCCTGCCTTGAGCAGTTAAAACGGGGCACGGTGTCCTGGCTGGTGACGGCGGATTTTTGAAAGGTTGGTTGTACCATGGCAGAATTTGCTGCTGAAATCGTGGAATTGGGCGATAAGATTGTCGCCCTGTCGCTGCTGCAGGCTCGTCAGCTAAGTGATTACCTCAAAGAAAAGCACGGCATTGAAGCCGCCGCTGGTGGCGCGGTGGTAATGGCCGCCGCCGCGGGTGGTGCCGCCGGAGCCGGTGCTGCAGCCGCTCCCGCCGCTGAACAGACCACGTTTGACGTGGTGCTGAAAGCGGCCGGCGAGAAGAAGATTCAGGTTATTAAAGTGGTTCGCACCGCCACCAACCTTGGCCTCAAAGAAGCCAAGGATCTGGTTGAAGGCGCACCCAAGGTCGTCAAGGCCGGTGTGGACAAGGCTGAGGCTGAAAAGCTCAAGAAAGAGCTTGAAGCCGAAGGCGCCACCGTGGAACTTAAGTAATACCACCGATTGGTATTGCCTGGTTTCAGGTGCAGTGAATCCTATCGCATCAGCAGGGTGTCGGCGCAAGCCGGCGCCCTGTTTTTTTGCCAACTTTTGGTTGCTGCCGAAGCCTGCAAAGGTAGCCGCGCCCGCGATGTGCGGTGATATTTCACTCGATGTCCAAGGGCGAGCAGGAGCCGCGTTTTACGATTACGCCGGTTGTCAAGTTTGCGTGTGGCGCCCGTTTGAGGACTTGCCCAAGCATGTCAAATTGCCGCGGCGTTTGCTGTATGGGCTGATGGGATGCGAAATGCTATTTGCCATTAACACATTGATGAAAGGCATCCATCAGTTTTTTGGTGATTGGCCCGACGGTGCCGTTGCCGATGGTGCGGCGGTCTATGGCGTTGACGGGAATGATTTCCGCGCCGGTGCCGGTAAGAAAACATTCGTCGGCGGTGTACAAGTCGGTGCGCATAAGATTGATTT
>JABEVB010000065.1 GCA_013044165.1 Phycisphaerales bacterium | reverse complement strand
GCACCGCCGCTATTATCCGTTACCACCAATGGCGAAATCGAGCCGCCATCATGTCACGAAAACGACATGAACGTAAAGTAGAGTAGCGCTGTAGTATTAAGGCTTGTGCGGGCTTATGACCAGCAAGGCGACGGCGAGGTTGCCAACCTGCTGCGTGGTGCACGCCGGGGGTGTCGGCCGGAGGCTTTTGGCTGTGCAGGGGCAGCGCAACATTCCATCATTTTTTAAAAATATTTGTGCCCGTGGCAACGTTATGCGGTATGCTATTATCGCTGCGGTAGGCGAGTATATTTGCGCCTTTGTACTGCGGCAGCAACTGGAGTTGTGCGCACCATCAGCATAGGAGAACCCCATGGTCACGGAACCGTCCGCCTCTGCGCTTTCTGAAATCACCCAGGAAGAGCTTGTGGTTGTGAAAAAGCTCCAGGAAAGCTATGCGGGGCTTAAGCACGAACTGGGCAAAATTATCGTCGGTCAGTCGCAGGTTATGGAGGAACTGCTGATTGTGCTGTTTTGCCGCGGACATTGCCTGCTCGTTGGCGTGCCGGGGCTGGCCAAAACGCTGCTGGTGTCCACCCTTGCTCGCACGCTTAACCTGACGTTTAACCGCATTCAATTTACGCCGGACCTCATGCCGTCGGATATTACCGGCACCGAGGTCATTGAAGAAGACAAAACCACAGGCCAGCGATCGCTGCGCTATGTTAAGGGGCCGGTTTTTGCCAATGCCATTCTCGCCGACGAAATCAATCGTACGCCGCCCAAAACCCAAGCCGCCCTGCTCGAAGCCATGCAGGAACATCAGGTAACCGCCGGTGGCGTCCAGCGGCGCCTGCCGGAGCCGTTTATGGTGATGGCCACGCAAAATCCCATTGAACAGGAGGGGACTTATCCTCTGCCCGAGGCGCAGTTGGATCGGTTCATGTTCAACGTGCTGGTAAGCTACCCCACCGAACAGGAAGAGTTTGACATCGTGCGGCTGACCACGGCCCCGCGGCAGGTGGACCTTAAGCAGATCCTGACCGCAGAAGAAGTGCTTACGCTGCAGGAACTGGTTCGCAAAGTGCCGGTAGCGGATTATGTCATTCGCTATGCGCTTAAACTTACGCGCCAAACGCGGCTGAATCAGCCCGACACGCCCAAGTTCATTAAAGATTATGTCTCGTGGGGCGCCGGACCGCGGGCATCGCAGTACCTGGTGCTTGCGGGCAAGGCGCGGGCTTTGCTGCAGGGGCGGTACCATGTCAGCACCGACGATATCAAGGCGGTGGCCTACCCAACGCTCCGGCATCGGGTGCTTACCAACTTTAATGCCGAGGCGGAAGGCATACGGCCCGACGACATCATTCGTATGCTCATTGAGCAAACGCCGCGTGAGGGCGACGAGTCCCGGCAGGCGGCGGCGCTACCCAGGGTTTTTGCGCAATCGAAGGCATAATGGCCCGGCATCTGGAGAGGATTAACCGGCATGTCGCAACTGGCCGAACCTGTTGATTACCGAAAATATCTTGAGCCAAAAACATTGGCCAAGATCGGCGCGCTTGATTTGCGCGCCCGGCTGATTGTCGAAGGCTTTGTCACAGGCATGCATCGCTCCCCTTACAAGGGCTTTTCGGTGGAGTTTGCCCAGCACCGGCCCTACACCACCGGCGACGACATAAAATATATAGACTGGAAAGTATTTGGCCGCACCGACCGCCACTACATCAAGCAATACGAGGAAGAAACCAATCTGCAGGTAATGCTGGTGGTGGACGCGTCAGAATCTATGGCGTATGCGGGCCGGGCCACGCCCGATTGGCGCAAGTTTGACTGCGCCATCAGTATTGCCGCGTCGCTGGCGTACGTGGCGCTGCATCAGCAGGATTCCGCCGGTCTTGCCGTGTTTGACTCCAAGGTGCGGCGACTGATACGTCCCAGCAACAATCCGCGGCAATGGCGCACCATTATTGATGAGTTGACCACCACGCCGCGCGACAAAAAAACCACCATCAGCCATGCACTCGATGAAATAGCCGAAGAATTGCGCCACCGCAGCCTTATTGTGCTTATCAGCGATTTATTTGATGACCCCGCCGCCATTGCCAAGGGGATTAGGCATTTGCGTTACCGTCGGCACGACCTGATCGTGCTGCAAACGCTGGATCATGACGAACTGACGTTTCCGTTTGAAGCGACCACCCTGTTCGAAGGCATGGAAGAGCCAAGCCAGGTGGTGGTGGAACCACAGGCTATTCGCGAGGCGTATCTTCGTGAGTTGGCGCAGCACCGGGAGTCGGTGCGGCAGCAATGCCACGCGTTGCATGTGGACTATGTGCAGATAGATACCAGCCAACCGCTGGACGTCTCGCTGCCGGGCTTTTTAGCCACGCGGGCCGCTCGCATAAAATAAAGCGGCTTATGGAGTTGTAACTTGCACCTGCCGAGCATACCGCTGGGAGTTTTGCCCTTCGTTACGCCGTGGGTATTTTTTGCCGGGGCAGGTGCCCTTAGTATACCCATTGTAATTCATCTGCTTAACCGGCGTCGCTTTCGCATTCAGCGGTGGGCTGCGATGGAGTTTTTGCTCGCGGCGCATCGGCGTAACGCCCGTCGGCTGAAGTTTCAGCGGTGGCTTTTGCTTTTGCTGCGTTGCCTGGCCCTTTTGCTTCTGGCGGCGGCGGTGGCGCAATTTACCTTTGGTTCGACGCTGCTTAACCGAATGCTCGGATCGAGTCGCCGGGCCGCCATTGTGGTATGGGATGACGCCTACCCCATGGGTTATGCCGCCCCGGGGCGACGATCCAACTTTGCCCGATCCCAGCGACTGCTCGCGGGCTGGCTCGAGGGACTTTCGGGCGATGTACGCGTGGCCATTATGCCGGCTTCACAAAACGATGCATCTCTGGAGCCACGGCCAACGCTCGATCATGCGCTGCTGCGCCGTTTGGTTTTAAGCAAAGACGTCACCGATGCCGCGGTAGACCTGCCTCGGGCTTTGGCCCAAGCGCTGCATGAGGTACATAAGTTGCAGGGGCGGGCCTCGCACATCCGCGTTATTGTGCTCACGGATGGCGCCCGTTGCAATTTTGGCATGACCAGCAATGCGGCCGCCGACAGCGACGCAACCGCCCGCCAACTCGCTCGTTACATGGCCAAGCTTCGCGCGGCGGGCTGTCATGTTATGGTTGCGGACGTTGGCCGATCGCGGCAATCCAACTTGGCGATTACGCAACTTGCAACACTGCGGCCTATAGCGCTGGTTGATCAGCCGCTGCAGCTTTCATGCCGCGTGTACAACGCTTCCAACGAGCCGCAGGCCAATGTGCCCGTGAGTTTTTATCTTGATGGCGTGCCGGCGGGGCAGCAAATCATCGGTCGCATCAATCCCGGGCAGAGTCAGGCAATAACGGCGCTGCTTACGCAAAGCATTCATTCCAGAGGGTTGCATGTCATCACGGCGAAAATTCCGCCGGACTTTTTGCCGGTGGATAACGTGCGGCGGCTCGTGGTAAAGGCTGTACGGCATGTGCAGATGCTGCTGGTGGATGGCGACCCCGGCGACTCAGCCACACAAACGCTTGCGGGCACAGCATGGCTTGCCGCAGCCCTGGCACCACTGCGGCACAACAACATTTACAAGCCGCGTGTCATAAGCGAGGTTGAACTGTCCACCACATCACTGCGGCGCTATGTCGGGGTGGTGCTCAGCGATACGCCCACGCCCGATGCAGCGCAGGCGGCTCGGCTGCGCAAATTTGTCGCAGGCGGCGGCACGTTAATCATTTTTCCAGGGCCACGCACCAATGGTCCCTCCTGGACGCAGTCGCTCGGCGTGGCTCCGAGTGGGCTGCTGGCGGCAGCCATGGGACCGGTCGTTTCTGCCCGTGCCGGTACTGGCAAGCACTATGTTAATTTTGACTTAGCCGGCAGCGAAAACCCGATTACAGAGCCGTTTATAGCCGCTCAGCGCGGCGGCCGACACGTAGGCTTGGCTGGCGTTCGCAACACTCATTATGTTAAGCTTGCTGTGCCAACCGATAACGCCAGTGCGGTGGTGCTGCGTTTTGCCGGTGGTAGCCCGGCTGTGGTGCTTCGCCGCATCGGCAAAGGTGCGGTTGTGCAGTGGGCCATCACCGCCGACACGCGCTGGAGTGATTTTGCCGCCCAACCGTCGTGGCTTCCATTCATCTACCAAATACTTGATTATGCATTGCCGCCGAGCGATGCCTACCGCAATGTGCAGGTAGGTCAACGACTGCATCTGCCGGTGTCTCAGGCGTTGGTCAATATGGGCGTGTCGGCGGTGAGCTGGTTCGGTCCGCCGGGCAGCAATCCGGCGATTACGGCGCGGGTCGGCGCACAAGGGTTGACATGGTCAAGCCCGCCGCTGTGGCATGCCGGCTTGTATGGTCCGCACATGGGTGCTGATGTGCCCGCTGTTACTGTAAATGTAGACCCTGCGGATGCCGAAGTGAGGCACGTTTCAGCCCGGCGGCAGGCGATGTTGCTCGGATTGCCGCCGACGGACATCGTGGAGAATCCGCAGTCGCTTTCGCTGCCGCATGCGCGTGGTAGTGCGGCGGCAGGTAACGCGGGGCATAACTTGCTTATGGCTGCCTTGCTGGCGCTGCTGGCCGAGGCACTGTTGGCCCGGGCCTTTTCGCGTTATCGCCATGCCGAGCCGACAGGTAAAGCCGGGTCGGTGCCGACGTAACGCTTGCCATGGTGTGCTGGCGGCATTTAGTTGCCTGTTGCGACGACCGCATTGTTAGTGAAGGAAACAGACGCACAGATGATGGGCAAACTTATCCATCTTTTATGGGGCGGCGGGACAGGCCCCGGTCGAAGTGCTACTTCAGTGCACTTTTCGCTGGGTATTTCGCACCCATGGCTGGCGGTGCTGGGGCTAGTGGCGATTACGGTGGTCGGCATTTGGAGTTACCGCGCGCAGAGCGTGGTCCCCAAACTCCGCTGGATTATGGGTGCGCTGCGTGGCTTGGTGCTGCTGCTGGTGCTGCTTATGTTCTGCCGGCCCATGCTGGTGGTAAGCCAGACACTTCGCACGCGGTCGGTGGTGGCGGTATGGGTAGACACGAGCGCCTCGATGTCACTGCGCGATCGGTACCCCGTTGGCTCGCCCATGCATGTAATGGTGCAACAGGTAGAAATGCACGGTGCAACGCATGTGCCGACATCACCGGGCCCGGCCGTGCGGCAAGCAGGCGATTTTGTGCGGCGGCCCAGCCGCTTTGCACTGGCGCGTTGGAGCTTGACCGGTTCCGCGGGCCATTGGTTGCAAAGACTTGTGCAGCGGCAGGAAGTGGCCATTTTTACCGGTGGCTCTTCGCCAACGCTTGTGGGGACCGCGCACAACGCAA
Source organism: Phycisphaerales bacterium (assembly GCA_013044165.1). GTDB lineage: Bacteria > Planctomycetota > Phycisphaerae > WQYP01 > WQYP01 > JABEVB01. Next base: position 5,327 of record JABEVB010000065.1, on the reverse strand, counting down.
AGGAACTGGCTGGCCTAATGGATCGCCTTGCGCATAAGCAGCCGGTTCATCGCAGCACCGATGTGCCTGGCATTGTCGCGGGAATATTTCAGCAACTTCAGGGGCGGCCTATTGGCGGCATTATTTTGCTTACCGATGGACGCTCCACGCCGGGAGGCGCTATCGCACCCGTGCAGGCGCTCGCCCGCGACCACGCTTCACCCATATTTGGCGTTGCCATTGGCCGACGCCATCAACCCTTTAACGTGCAACTTCAGCAGGTGCAGGCGCCGCGACATGCGTTTGTGCAGGACCCGGTGGCCATAAGGGCCGCGGTGCGGTTAAGCGGCGCAACGCAACCATTGACGGTACGCCTGCATTTATATCGGCAGAACGCCAATGGCAGCCGCGGCGCGGTATTGGCCAGTAAGAGCGTGCTGCTCTCGCCGAGTCAGGCGGTTACGCCGGTGCAATTGGTGTTTCATCCAAACGAGCCGGGGCATTACCAGTTTATGCTGGGCATAACGCCTGTTCCGGGGCAACTTACGCGGCGCGGCGATGTGGCCAGTGGTATATCCACTGATGTGGTGCAGGCTAAGATAAAAGTTTTGTATGTTGATGGCTACCCGCGATGGGAATATCGCTATCTTAAAAATGATCTGTTACGCGAAAAAACCGTGCAGCTAAGTTGCCTGCTGCTCTCGGCGGACAACGCGTTTGCCCAGGAAGGCAACCTGCCGATCAATCGCTTTCCCGATACACAAAAAGAGATGGATCGCTACGACGTGCTGCTGTTGGGCGATGTAGATCCCGACTATTTTTCCGCCAAACAGCAGGACTTGATCCTGCATTTTGTAGCTCGTCACGGCGGTGGTTTTGGCATGATAGCCGGGCCGTATTACGCACCCAATGCCTACCGAAGCACGCCATTGGCGCAGTTGCTGCCCATTGTGCCCGACGATGCTTCCAACCCTGCTTTACAACCGCCGCCGAATCAACCCTTTGAATTGCACCTGACCGATGCGGGCCGTAATAGCACGGTATTTCAGTTTTTCAGCAGCGAAAAGGCCAATCTCAAGCAGGTAGCCAATCTGCCTCCACTGTATTGGTATCAGCCTGTGCTGGGGCTGCAAGCCAGCGCCACGATGCTCGCCGATTTGCCCAGTCGCACCATCAATGGTCGTCCCATGCCGCTGCTCGTGCTGGGCCGCTATGGAGCCGGCCGCACCATGTTCTCGGCCATTGCCGACACCTGGCGCTGGCGCTATTACCACGACTCGCCTTTGTATAAGAGCTATTGGCTAGAAATGGTGCGTCTGCTGGATCGATCGAGGGCATTTGGCCAGGCTTCTTCCATGTCTATGACGGTGCCCTCGCGGCATGTGGAGGCTGGTTTGCCGGTGACGGTATCGCTGCAGGTGCGGGACCCCATTTTGCAAAGCCAAATGCCGCCGCAGGTGCGGCTGAATCTCGTTAATGCCGCCGGTGCGATTATGGAGCCGGTGATGCTATCGCGTGTTGACTCGGGGGGTGGTAAGTATGAAGGCACTGTTACATTGTGGCGATCGGGCGATTATCAGCTGGCTGCCCCGGCGGGCGAATTACCCAAGTCGGTGCCGGCCATCCATCTGACGGCTGCATTGCCCAACCGCGAGTTTGCCAACCCCACGGCTGATCCACAAGGGCTGACACGCTTGGTCGCGGGCACCGGTGGTAAACTACTGCCACTGCCGCAGGCGTCGCAACTGGCTCACCTGGTGCCCGATCGAAGTGTTGAAACGCTCCTTACGCAGTCGCGGCAAATGTGGAATAAGCCCATAGCCCTGCTGTTGGTGGTGTTACTGCTGACGGTAGAATGGATACTGCGAAAGCGTTCGGGTTTAGTTTAACTCGCCTGACGCAAACCTCGCGGCCCGCGACCTGGGGAAAATGGTGACAGCCTAAGGGCTGCGATATTTTAAGGAAAGGGTGGCACCCAAGAGTGCCGCCGATGGAGTTTTGTATGACGACCGCAGGCACAGGCCAACCTCTGCTGGATCGCATCAGCCGGCTGCGAGGCAAAGTGCGCCGCCTGACTCTGGCGCATGGCGTGGCGCTGGTACTCGCTGCGTTCCTGGTGGCAGCGGTGGTGCTAAGCCTGCTGGACTATTGGCTGCACTTTGCGGGCGTACTGCGATTGGTGCTGGCTCTTGTGGTGTTGGGTGCAGTGGCAGGTGGTGTATGGCGATTTATCGCCAGGCCACTACAAAGCCCACTGGGCAATACCTTTTTGGCCGCCCGCGTAGAAGACGCCAACCCGCTTGCCCACGACGAACTGATGTCTGCGGTCGGCTTTTTGGAAAACCAGTCGGCTCGCAATAATGCTTTGGCCAAGTTGTCGGTGGCACAGGCCGAGGCATTGGCCGCCGGGCTGGATTTTTCGCGGGTGGCCGACGGCCGCCTCGTATGGCGAGCCATGGTTCTGGCCGGGTTGGCTTTGCTGGTATTGCTGGGCATGGTTGCGGCCAACCCGCTGGCGGCCCGGTTGTCGCTAGATCGTTGGCTAACGCCGCTGGCGCACAACCCCTGGCCGCGTTCAACGCACGTGGCGTTCTTGTGGCCGCAGAAAAGTCCTCCACGCCTTTGGCCGCGGGGCGAACCGCTTACCGTTCAGGCCGTGGTGGACAAAGGCTTTACGCCGACGATGCATGTGTGGTTGGTAAGCCGGGCCGGTCATCGGCGATTCTCACCGCAGCTCATGACTTTGCAGCACTCCCTGCCCGGCGGACGCGGTGTTTTTGCCCGTGTTATTCAGCCGGAAGGTCGCGCATTTGCCATCAAGGTGTTGGCCGGCGACGACCTCAAAGAAAAATACATATCCATCAGGGTGGTTCCGCGTCCGACCATCACAGAGCTGTCCGCCCTTGTTGCCGCACCCGCCTACGCCCCCAATGTGCCCAGCCGAGAGGTAAACTTGCAAACCGGCGCGGTGACGGCGGTGGCGGGTTCGACCTTAACAATTAACCTCACCGCCAGTGAGCCTATCGCCACCAACAAAGCCGGCCAGCCACGCATCAGTTTTATAAGCCTTAACACCGGCAAGCCCATTGCAGCGGCTGTTGCCATGAAGCTCCTGAAGCCACAGCAGGCCGTTCTTATCGTGCCGGCAGACCAGTCGCGGCGCCTGCGGCTTCGCGTGACGGATACCGACGGCTTTGCCAACCGTACAGGTGGGTTGGTTGATTTGCGGGTCGCTCCCGATGCGCTGCCCCATGTGCGTATCACACGGCCTAAACAGGTGGTGGAGCTTACACCCGACGCGACCGTCAACATTCACATTGCCGCGGAGGACGATTTGGGTTTGAGCGGCCTGGAGTTTGTCGCGCGGCGCTTTGCCGCCACAGCTTCGGCCCCGCCACTGCTGCGCCAGCGCGTGGCTTGGGACACCCAAAACTACGACCCGGCTACTGGCTCGGCGACAGCCAACGCGGTATTTGCGTGGCCGCTTTCCGCCATGGCGCTTAAACCCGGTGACCGGCTTACGGCCTTTGCGCAGGTGCGCGACAACTATCGCCATGCTCAGCCGGGTGGCAAGGTGCAGCGGCACCCGTGGGTGCATTCAGGTTATCTGCTTATTGATATTCGGAGCAAGGCCGCCATCGAAAAAAAAATGCGAAGCGATCTTGCCGCGGTGCGGCATGCCATTCGTATGCTGGCGCAGCAGCAGCAACAAGTGTTGGCGCAGACTCAGGCGATTGAAGAATCTGTCAAGCGAGCGGGCAAAATAACGCCCCAGCAGCGTGCCGCCTTGGCGCAGCTTGCCCAGCAGCAGATGACGTTGGCGCGGCGAGCGGCGGCAATTTCCCAAGCGGTCAATCATGTGCAGCGCATTGCCAGTCGCAACAAGCTGGAGCACTCGCCGCTGGGCAAGCTGGCAAAATCGGTGCGCAGCACCATGCGGGAACTTGCCAAACAAGTTATGCCCCAGGCGGGCAACTCGCTTAGCCAGGCGCACCAGGCGTCTGCCTCCAGTTCCAGCAAGGCCATGAGCCAAACCGCTGCTGCGGCCGCCAAGGCGGCCGCGCAGCAACAGCATGCCCTGGCCATGATGCAGCACGCCCTGCATAAGCTTGGCGCGAACAGTGAGTTTCAGCGTTTGACGCAGGAGGTCGTCAAGCTGCTGACGCAGCAGAAGGGCCTGGCCACCGAATTGCATACCGTGGCCCGGCAAACCATCGGGCAGGAGTTTTCGCAGCTCCCCAGCGGCTCGCAGCAGCAGTTGCAGAAGCTTGCCGGCGACCAAATGCAGCTTTCGCAGAGTGCCATCCGCGTGACAGGCCAGCTTGGCGACGCCGCCCAGCGATTTACCAAAACCAACCCGGCCATCAGCAAGGCTCTGGCCAAAGCCGCGGCGCTGGCGCAACAATACCAGGTAAGCGGCTCAATGGCGGCGGCTTCGCAGGACGCGGGTAAGAATCAGATGCTTTCTGCCTCCGGTAATCAGGGTAAAGCCATTGCCGGACTTGAGGCCATGCTGCGGGCACTTAATCGCGAAAACCGCGCCGCACTGCGGCAGCTTGCCCAGCAGATGCTGGATTTGCAGGCTGTGATTCAACACTTAATTAAGCAGCAGTTGCTCACGCGTGGCTCGGTGGAAGCGCAGCCGCCGCAGGCCCATGAAAATGTGTTGGCGCGATGGGCTGATCCGCAAAGCCGATTGCAGCTTTCCACCGTGAAAGTCGCACAGGAGGCCGGCAGCATGAGCCAGACCTATCAGGCGTCGGATGCTCTGACGCTTGCAGCTAACAACATGGGGCAGGCAACGGGGGCCTTATTGGCCGACCGCAAGCCCAATGCCCTTGCCCGCCAGCACGATGCGCTGGTGCACCTTCGGGCCGCGCTTAAATCAGTAGAGTCGCAAATGCACAGCGTAGATAAGAAACTCAAGGAGCAAACGCTTGCGGCGCTGCGTCGCCGCTACGAGCGTATTGCCGTGGAGCAAACCGGCGTGCAAAGCGATACCCTGGGCATCGCCCAACGCAAGGCCGCTCGGGGTGAGCTTATGCGGTCAGATCAATTGCAACTCATGACCGATGCGGCTAATCAGGGTAAACTGATCGAACAGCTCGGCGCCATCAGCGAGCGGGTAAAAAGCAAAGCCCCCATTTTGTATTGGATCAACTCGCAGATTGCCTCCGACATGAACGCTGCGCAAAATCTTATGATTGCCGCCCATGTAGATGAACCGCTGGCGCTTGCGCAGGAATCGGTTCTTAATCGGCTTCACGAAATAATTGCCGCGCTCAAAAAGGAGCAGCAGGGCTTGCAGCATGGCGGCGGTGGGGGCGGCGCGGCATGGCGTGCTGGCG
>JABEVB010000007.1 GCA_013044165.1 Phycisphaerales bacterium | reverse complement strand
GAGGCATATTCGAAAATATGGCGAGGAGCGAGAACGCAGCAGACGGCCGCCCTGGGCCGCAAGACGATCCCGCCGGAGTTTTCAAACAGGCTCTAAGTGTTCCCTGGCAACCGACATTTGGCTACGGTTCGTTTAGCGCCCTGCGGACGTAATGGCTTTTCATGGGCTATTGCGATGATATGTCATTGAAAATTGTGCTCCTTGCAAAGACATTCGATGTCGGGTACTGTTTATTCCGCACGGGATTCGGCCACTAGCGGTGTGATCTCGCGCCGGGGAGCCGACGCATGGCGGTGCAGTTTGTTTTAGGTTGCGCAGGCACGGGCAAAACACGGCTGTGTCTTGACGAGCTTATCTTAGAGTCCCAACGGCAGCCGTTGGGACCTCCTCTGTATTGGCTTGTCCCTGAGCAGGCGACATTTATGTGTGAGCGGCTGCTGTTGGCCGATGGGCGTTTGGCCGGGTCGTTTCGCATTAAAGTGCTGGGCTTTCGTGGTCTGGTGCGCGTGCTGGCGGAGGAGTTGGGCATTGACATAGCCGCAGCTCTGACCCCGCTGCAGCGAACCATCGTTTTGGCCGATGTGGTGGATTCATGCCGGGAAAAACTTACTATTTTCAAAGCGGCAGCGAACCAGCCGGGCTTTGTCCGCACGCTGGATGCCACACTTCGCGAACTGGTGCAGAACGGACACACAGCTCAATCGTTGGCGGCCTTGCATGCTAAAGTTGTCAACGGCGGCAGCAGTGCGCTGGGGTTGGCATCCAAATTGCATGATCTGTCGCGACTGCTCGCGGCCTGGCAGGAGGCCACAAAGTCGCTGCAGGATGCCGACAAACTTCCGCAAATCATAGCTGAAAAGCTGGCCGACAAACCGACCGTCATAAAAGGTGCCAGGTTTTGGGTGGATGCTTTCTCTGCATTTAATCGTGTGGAGCTTTCGCTGCTGACTGCTCTTGGCAGGGCTGCCGAGAGCGTGCAAATCACGTTATTGCTCGATCCCGACAGTACCGCGATGAAATCTGCACAGCAACCACCATCGGGCCTTTTTGCACGTACCGAAACGATGTACCGGCGTTTACTCCATGCGTTTGAGCTTGGCGGTGTGTCCGTTAAGCCACCAATGGCTTTGCGCATGCAACACAGGCTCGCGACTTCGCCTGTGCTTCAGCACCTGGAACAGATACTGGTTCAAGATGCCGCCGGAGCCATCATCGAGAATGCATCCACCCCGCAAACCCAGGCCGCAAGTGCCATTACACTATGGCCATGTGATAATCCCCAGGCCGAGGCGCTCTCGGCCGCACGCTACGTTCGCGACGCGGTCACAGGCGGTAAAGCCCGGTATCGTGACATCGGCATCATTGTTTCTGATTTGGAAGGCTATCAGGATGCGCTCAGCCGCACGATGCAGGCCCACAACATTCCGCATTTTATAGATCGTCGTCGTCCGCTTAAGTATCACCCGGTGGTCGAACTTATTGCCGGAGCGTTGGCGGTAGTATCCGGCGGCTATCGTAGGGGCGATACGCTCGTATTGCTTAAAACAGGTCTTGCCGGCCTGTGCGACGGAGAGGTCAACGAGCTTGAAAACTACATGCTGGCGCATGGTATTGATGGCGATAACTTTTCCAGACAATGGAATTGGTCGGCCGGCGCGCACAGTGCCGGCTCAGCGGCGGCGGCTGACAGCCTGCCAAACGAAGCGCTAGCGCATATCAACAGCCTGCGGCTCAGGTTTCGTACCCAGTTCAGCCATTGGTTTAACATCTTTGCTGATTCGCCAGAGGGTGCTTCTGCCGCCGGAGACTTAAAATATGACGGCGGCCAGTTGGCTAAAACTCTGGGCGCATTGCTTGCGCATTTGCGGGTGAAAGAAAAATTAGACTCATGGATAATCGAAGCTGCGCAGCGGGGCGACCAGGAATCTGTTCTTATACATCAGCAGGCGTGGGTTCAACTTTGCACACTGCTCGACGAACTTGGCTTAAGGCTTGCCGAGCATCCAGTGACACTTGCCGCGTTTCAACGCAATTTTGCCTGGCAGGTGGAAACACTTACACTTGGATTGGTGCCGCCGGCAATTGATCAGGTGCTCATCAGTTCGGTGCATCGGTCGCGCCATCCCGAATTGCAAACCGTGATTGTGTTGGGCGCTGTCGAAACGCAGATGCCACAGGTCACCTCAGAAGACCCCATGTTCAACGATCAGGAGCGGAGCGAATTCAACACGCTTGGCGCAGGGCCAATCAACCCCGGTGCTCGCGATTCGCTGCTGGAGGCACCATTCTTTGATTATGTGGCCTTTACCCGGGCGGCCCAAAGACTCATTGTTTCTTGGCCATTGGCTGATACGGCTGGCAATGAAGTTAAGCCTTCAGGTTACATAGACCGATTTAAGCAGACGTTTGGTGACAGTGTGGTGGGTGTGCCCCCCGCCGCCGAGCCCAAAGCGTTGGCCTGCGCCGGCGATGCCACGGCGGCGGTTTTGGCGTGGACGCGTTTGCATTCGCAAAGTCAGCCGCAACGGGCGGCTCGCATGGCGCCGACTGCGACGGAACTCTCCGCTGATACCATAGCAAGCCTGGCACGCTGGCTTTATGCGCAGGCGGCGGAGCCTGTGCAGCAGGCCGCACGCCTGGCCTGGACCGCACTTACGCCGCGGGCCATTCCGCAACAGTGGCAGCCGATCAGTAACGCGAAAGCGCCCCAAACGATTCGCGCCAGTCTCAGCGAGCTGGAAACCTATGCCACATGTCCATTGCAACATTTCTATAAATATCACCTGCGGTTGACCGAGCGTGATCGGCCCATGGTTGATGAAACATCGCGCGGGTTGCTTTACCACCAGGCGCTGGAGCACGTGTTTAAGGAGGTCATCGCCGGAACCTTGCCCTGGCCGGAGGCAACTGACCAGCAAATTGAGGACGCACTGCGCCGTGCGCTCGACGACGTATTTAATGATGTAGCTGAGGCGGTACTGCAAGCCGACGCGGAAGTACTCTTTCTACGCATCCCTATGCATCGCCATTTGCTCACTGCTCTCACCAACCACCGGAATGCCGCATGCCAGGGTGAACTGCGACCGGTCAAGGCGGAAGTAAAGTTTGGGACTGATGACGCCACGCCCGCTTTAAACATTCCATTAAGTTCTGGCGGTACCTTGCAGATTATCGGTAAAATTGACCGCATAGATGCTGATGCTGATGGTAACACGGCTGTTCTGGACTATAAAACTTCAACACAGAAGTTTGACTTTGCCGCCTTTGAAGGTGGAACCAATTTACAATTGCCCGCATATATGCTGGCGGCGGCAAATTTTACGGTTGACGATCACAAGCTGTACCCGATGGCCGGTCTCCTTACAAGCATTGAAAGTCCGGTGGCTAAGGATGGAGAGGAACCCCAGCCACCAAAAATGCGCGGGTTTTTCAATCTGGATAAGGCTGACCTGCTCGCACCGGTCGCCCCAGGTGAGGCGGCAGTATATTTTATGCATAGGCTGAAAAAGGACGGGGCACCGGACGGCCGCTCATCTGATGCCGTCACCAGCGAGCAGTTTGCCGCAATATTGCGATATACACAGAAGCATCTCGCCAGCTTAGGCAACAGTATCGCCCAACACAACATTCAACCTGCGCCAGTCCGGAGCGGCACTTACAAAGCGTGCAGCCACTGCAGCTTTACCGCGATATGCCCATTCGATCGTATTCGTGGCACTTTTAGGCGGTTGCCGGGAGGAAAACGCAAAGAAATACTCAGCCGCCTGACCGTCGGTGATAAAGCGATGGAGGTGCCGCATGCCTGACTGGACGCAAGCACAAGAGAAGGCGATAGGTCATTATCAAAATGATTTGTTGGTAAAAGCAGGTGCTGGTTCGGGCAAAACCGCCGTTCTGGCCCAGCGCTGCTGCGCACTGGTAACCGCCGACGATAACCCCTGCGACGTGAGCCAGTTGCTGGTGGTAACTTTCACGGAAGAAGCTGCCAACGAAATGCGCAGCCGCATAGCCACTGCGATTCGGGAAAAGGCGAAAGCCACAAATAGCCCGCGGCTGCGGCGGCAAGCCATGCTGGTAGATCAGGCCCGCATCAGCACGATTCATGGCTTTTGCGCCTGGGTTATTCGGACCTATTTTGACGACAGCGGCCTTGATCCTTCGTTTTCCGTGCTTGGCGAACATGAGGCTCTGCTGCTGTTTGATGAGATATATTCGCAGGCGCTTGCGCATTGGCTTAAGCGCACTGATGATAAGGGCAAGGAGTTCCAGAAGCTTTTTGATGTCTATGCCAATGGAAAATCCGAATGGCTGCAAACCACAATTAAAAAGCTGCGCATGCTGCTTGCCACCGAATCCGACTCGGCTGGCTGGCTGACCAAAGTGCGCTCGGAATTGGAAAAATCGCCCGCGCAAATTGTCGCCGGCCTCGCTGGTATTTATGCCAAAGAAATGAATGAGCTTGCAACATCGCTCGCCAAGGTTGGCGAACCACCGGCCGACGCCACCAAAACAGAGGCGGAGATGTATGCATGGCTTGCAAAAGTGCGGCAATTCGCCGCTGCGCACAGCAAGCTTCTTATGGATGATCCCGCCATATGGGATCAAATGGCAAGTGCTCTGAACCAATTGCAATCTGACCAGCCAAAAAGGGTGCAAGCGAACGCTCCGCAGGCAGAGCGCGACAAGAAAGCATTTTACGAGCCAGCCAAGGAGCAGGTGAAAGATTGGCAAATGTGTTTCGCGATAACCCGCAATGACCTCATTGCCAACGAGCAGAGTATTGCCCGCCATCTGCGATCAATCATTGACTTTACCGCAGAGCTGGAAACTCGCTATTCAATTGCCAAGCAAAACCTCAACAAGCTTGATTTTAATGATTTGGAAAGCTACGCACTAAAGGTGTTATGCAATGCCGACAGTCGGGCCGCGCGCGAGCTGAAAAGTCGCTTCAAGCACATCATGATTGACGAATATCAGGACACCAATCCTCTGCAGGAAATATTGCTGGGTACGCTGCGCTGCGGCGCTGCAAGTTTCTTTACCGTTGGTGATGTGCAACAGAGTATTTATGGCTTTCGTGGCAGTGAGCCGTCGCTCTTCGAAAATCGTGCGTCTCGGCTGGCAGCCGAGTCTCCCGATGGCGTCATCGAAATGGCCGAAAATTTCCGGACACACCCCTCTCTGATTCAAGCCATCAATCTAATTTGTAGCAGCCTCGGGCCCAATCTGCCCAACGAAGCTGCCTTCAACTACGGGAAATTGCGGGCCGGCCGTACCGACAAGCCTGCAGACGCCACGAAGCACGCGCCCTGTGAACCTGATGACATCCGCGCGGAACTTGTGGTGTTAACGCCACCAGACGCAAACCGCGGCAACGACCAACAGGGTGCTGATGAGAGCAATAACGACGAACAAGATGATGGCGGTGATTCTGGAGGCGAGGATGATTTAACCGTCGTTGAGCTGGAAGCAAAGCACATAGCTGAGCGGTTGACACAACTCGTAGCCACAAAGCCCATCATCTTTGATAAGGACAAAAAAACATTTCGGCGGCTGGTTTGGGGCGACATCGCCATTTTGCTGCGCAGCCCGCGTGGCCGCGCGGATGTCATCGTCAAGGCACTCCTCAACGCGGGTATCCCAGCCGTGGCGGATTTACGCACCGGCTACCTGGAGTCGGTTGAAATTCAACAGGCGCTGGCGCTTTTAGAGGTGCTCGATAATCCCAATCAAGACATTCCGCTGGCGGCACTGCTGACTGGGCCCGTAGGCCGCTTCACGCATGATGAATTGGCGATCATGCGGGAATATGCTCGATCTTATCAGTTGCGTGCGGCCTTTCATGAGATTGTATTTCACCTTGCAAATTTAGATTCAACAGGAATCATTGAGACTTATTTGAAGGATGTGCCGCTTCGTTTGCGTGCGCTGTTCGCTCGGCTCGATCAATGGCGACAGGATATTCGCACTTTAGGCCTGCCGGACGCACTGGCTCGCATTTTCGATGAAACTGGCTTGCTGGTGTATTCCGCCGGCCTGCCCGGCGGGACCCAATGCGTGGCAAATTTGAACATGTTGCGGCAGCGGGCGATGGAATTTGCGGGGTTCAACCAGCAGGGTTTGTTCCGTTTTCTGGAGTTCTTGCGCCGCCTGGGCCAAAGCGATATTGACCTGGGTGCCGCCGTGCCCGTGGCCCCTGGAAATAATGCCGTGCGCATCATGTCCATTCATGCCAGCAAGGGTCTGGAGTTTCCAGTTGTTGTTTTAGCCGGGCTTGGCGCGCAAGTGAATATGCGCGATACGCAAAGTCTATTTGTGGTGGATCGTGCATTGGGCTTGGGCCTGAAGCTTATATCGAGCGATGGCAAACGCAAGACGGGTACACTTGCGCATCAAACGATTAAGTCCGTATTAAGAAAACGCCGCATCGAAGAAGAGGCGCGACTGCTGTATGTGGCGATGACGCGTGCCCGCGAGTGGTTGATTCTTATTGGCGTGAACAATGTTAAAAGCCCTGGACCCAGTCCGCTTCAATGGATTGCCGGGGGCCTCCAAGATCCTGCGAACGCTGCCGATGTCCAAAAACTGATTCGGGTAACCGATTTCGCTGTTGGCAGCGTTGCCAGTGAGCACCCATCCCAAGCCCTCGCACCGGCTGCTGATGTGCCCAGCGACCCTGACCTCGCTTTGGCGCATAAGCTCAGCCACGCCGGGGCGGTTGGCATTCCAGACGACTTGGGCACCCAACAAGCGTCGGCGAGCACGGCCGAAGTAATTATAAAGCGCATCAGCGACCCGTATGCCTTTCAATCGCTTGTTGGTCTGCCCGCCGCCACCAGCGTAACGCGACTCAAGTCACAAGGATATATTGCCTCCTCGGCGGAAGATGACGCACATCGCCAATGGCCCGTAGATGAAGAGCACCCACTCCCGATCATTCAAGACCGCCTGCCCGAGCCTTCCGGTAACAAAGCCATTGCACGTGGTCTGGCTGTGCATAAGCTGCTGCAACTCATTGATTTCAGATTTACCGATACCGCCGATGCCCTCAGCGGGCATCTGGCACAACTGGTGGCGCAGGGCGAATTTACCGCCGCCGAAGCGCAGGTGGTGGATGCCTCAGCCATCGTGTGGCTCTTCAGCACCCCTTTAGGCATCAAGCTGCGTAAGGCTGCAGTCCAACCCGAAAATCTTTTACGTGAACTCCCATTTTTGTGGAGCGTGCCGGTAACCGAGCTTGGAGCCGACGATCCCACAGGCGTGGATCTAAGCAATCCCGCTGATCGCCCGCTGGTACGCGGCGTTATTGATGTGTTGTTGTTGGAAGATGGGCCACCCAACGCCATCGGCCCGTCCGCTCGCCAGGGGCATATTATTGATTACAAAACCGATGCTCCAGAATATGTTGATGCCCGACTTGAAATGTACCAGCGACAGCTTTGCTACTATGCCCGCGCGGTGCGTGAAATACTTAATATTCCCATCACCGGCGGCTCGCTCATCTTTTTAACCGCAAGGCATGTACAGGCGGTGCAGGTGTAGACTCAGTTTGGGACTACCAGGCCCCCCGACTCGTTTCTCGCCCCACGGTGTTGTGGCAATTGCAATGTGGCAACTGTGGAAATGAAGGCTCATCATTTGTATGAGGTTTGACAAAGATTTATACTTTGCTTGTAGCCATTTTTTAGGCGAGGCACGCCCATGAAAGTACACATGACCATTTTGGCGATTACCGCCGCGCTCGCCGCCGGCCTGATAGCCGCCAAGGATGTCTCCCCAACCAAGTCGCTGCGTTCACATGCCTCTGAAATGACAGTGCACGAGTGGGGCACCTTTACCTCGTGTCAGGACGCCGGCGGGCAAGATATCGGTGGCATCAACAGCGACGATGAACCTGTGCCGCCCTTTGTGCATGATTTAATTCCGGGGTTGATCCGCTGGAAGGGACTGCCGCCCGAGCTTGCCGCCGCAACTATGCGGCTTGAAACGCCCGTGCTTTATTTTTACCCGCCCGCCCACTCGCAGCCAGAAGTTGAAAATGTTTCGGTCAAATTTATCGGCGGCTGGCTTTCCCAGTATTATCCTGGCGCCATTGCGGTAGCACCGGGTGTGTCGTTCTACAAGAATTATATTCCTGTGATTGGACAACTCACGTCGCATACCATTGGCTCGCTTACCTGGAAGAATGTGCTCGTGGGCGTGCCGCCTGGCGGGCCGCTTACCAACGATCCGGTATGGACATGCCCACGGCAAGTGCATGCCGCTTATGTGCGAGCGGCCGACGGCGAGGTCGAGCGATTCTTATTTTACCGCGGCGTGGGCCATGTCAGCTCGCCTCTGAGCGTGGTGCGGAGCAACCATGGCCTCGGCGCTGACCTTACCGTGCGGGTGGCTGCCCGCTACGAACAAATGAGGCTTGTGCGGCACATACGTCGCATGTGGCTGTGCGATTTCCGCGGTGACGGGGCCGTGGCGTTTCGATCGCTTGGCAATGTCAGTCCAGTAGGGCACGGCGATGGCCGTTTAGCAAGCTTTAGCGATGATTTTTCCCCGCGAGACTATTCATTTGCCAACCTCCAGATGCTCCGCGCCAGCATGCACGCTGCGCTCGTTGCCGATGGGCTATACCCTGATGAAGCCACCGCGATGCTGAACACCTGGAAAAGGTCGTATTTTAAAGCATACGGCGAGCGTCTGTTTTTTATCGTACCACGGGCATGGACCAACCATTATTTGCCGCTCCAGATTGTCCCACCCGCCCGCATAACGCGAGTCATGATGGGTCGCATCGAGCTTATTACGCCCGAACAGAAAGCCATTGCCATCGCCTTGGCAAAACTCAAGCCGGGCGATCCTGGACTCGAGCATAATCTGCCGGCCGAACTGCTGTTCGCTTTTTACGCCAGCGATCTTGGCCGCTTTCGCTTCGCCATTATCACCCACGAACGCAAACAACTGGGGCCTGCAGCCGTGGTGAAGTAGCCCAATCTCCGCCCTTGGCGGATGATTTATATGATGTTTGACCGCGTTTGATGATGGTGCCGGGCACCACACCTCGCTTGTGATATCCATCGGGCAGTCGGCAAATCCGATAGTTATTTCTCTATTGCGTCATACGTCTGCGGTCATGCGACGAGGCCTGTCGAAGCAAGAGATGTCACAACTGAAAGATATCATGAGTACGTGTCCAAAGACCGTGCCGGAAGTGGAGAGTTTTAATAGGTCCTTTCCAGATTTTCCCCAGGAAGGCGATACAATGCAATCCATTCTGACCTCAACCCAGGCAGTATATGACTTGGCCCAACAAACTCTGCAGGCGGGCTGATAGTCGGCTGTTTCTAACTGCAGGCCTGCGGTTTACGACGCGGCCGACGCTGCTGCGTTCAGGGCGGTGGCATGGGTGTTGCCCGTAGCCTCCACGAGCGGTTTACCTCCGGTTTCAACGGCCAGGCCTGCGGTCAAAGCCGCGCCCAGCACGCCGATGACTGCCATCATCATCATAAGCCAGCCATCGCCGACAAGTTTTTGAACTTCGGGCAGCAAAAACGTACCCGTTACCGCGCCAATGCGCGAAAACGCCGTGGCAAACCCATGTCCGCTGGCTCGCAAATCAGTTGGATACGCCTCCGCCGGAATCAGGTAGGTTGTGCTGCCGGGGCCGTAGCTGTTGGCTACCTGAAACACAAATAGGCCGATGGCCAGCACCATCATGGGCGGCGCTGCCGCAGGATGGCGCAGCGCGAAAAAGCCGATGAGGCCCAAGCCAATGGCGTTGCCCACAAACCCCACCGTCTGTGGAAACACGCGGCCGGTACGATCCACCGTCAACGCCAAAGGCACATAGCCCAGCAAAAAAACCAGGTCCAACGCCATGGCGGCAAGCACCGAAGCTGTGTAAGAATGTACTCCCAGCGAATGAATCAACGCAGGCTCATAGTTGCCGATGGGGTAGGCCATGATGTCCATCATGAACCAGGGCAACGAGCAGAATAACGTCACACGCAAATATCGCCTCGAAAACAACACGCTCCAATGCAGCCGGGGCGTTTGTGCCGTCTGCATTTGCTGCTCGAGCATGGCGCTTGCTTCGTTGGTGGTAATCGTCGGGTCAATCTGCTGAAGAACCTGCATTGCTTTTTGTGGTTGGCCATTGCGCAAGTACCAGCGCGGCGACTCCGGCAAGCTGTTGCGCAGCCAAACCACCGCCGCCGCCGGAAAAGCTCCGCTTAAAAACATGAGCCGCCAGGAAATATGCGGCGGTAAATGCAGGAGCGTCAGCCCCACAAATTTGGAGGCAAATGCCCCGGCAATCCAAAGTCCAAAGGACCAGGTAATGACCGCTCCGCGTTTTTTAACGGGCATGAATTCGCTCATGTAGGTGGCACTAAGCGGATAGTCCGCGCCAATGCCCACGCCCAGCACAAAGCGAAAGATGGCCAGCGACCACGGGTCCCATGCCACAGAGCACAGGATGGCCCCAACCAAAAATGTCAGCAGGTCAATTAGATAAATGGCCTTGCGGCCCCAGCGGTCCGCGATGCGGCCGCCGATCATAGCGCCAAAAAATGCTCCGGCGAGCGATGCTGCCGCAATAGCGCCAAGTTCATAGGAAGTAAGCTTCCAGGTTTGGCCAAGCGCTTTTTGTACAACGGCGATAATGCTTAGATCGTAGCCATCGAGAAATATACCCAATCCCGCCGACCACGCCAAACGGCGGTGCAGCGGTGTCATGCGGGCATTATCCAGCCGGGTCAGTAGCTCACTCATAAGTTCCTTGGCGTGTAAGCCGGTTATTCGCCGCCATCGTCATCATCGCTGGCCACAATAGCTGATATTGGCACATGACGCCTTTGAGCCATGGCTTGAATATATTGCTGAACATGCCGCCATGAGGCCCTGCCCTTGCTGGCAATCCATTCCTGGCGCATTTGTTCCGGGCCAGGAACCTTGAGCAGGCTTGTGGGCGAGTACCACTCAACGGGATGCTTTTCAATTTGTCGGATCTGCTGCGCGTGGGCTTTCACCCATGCCGGCGAAAGCCAATGGCCATCCTGGCCGGCGGCCAACCGCAGTTTCTGCAAGGCTGTCACCGGCCCTGCGTTAAGCGTCATAGGAACTTGCATAGGTATGGCCTGGTAGGGGGCGTTGTGCGGCTCATCGGCCCAAATGCCCGCAAGCACCCGCGCATTGTCATCCCACTGCGACATACTTGGAATATTGCAGATGGCTTCGATGGTGCGCAGCAAATCCACCTGCGAATAGGACTGCTTCACAAGATGGCCGGGCTTAATCCACGGGCTTAACACCAGCGCCAGCGAGCGATGGGCATCCAGGTGGTCGGCGCCGCTTTGGGCGTCATCTTCGGTAATAAAAATGGCCATGTGCTTCCATTGCGGTGTGTGCGTAAGGTACTGCACAATTTCGCCGGTGGCAGCATCGTTATTGCTCACGTACGCATCGGGCGTGTAAAAACCTGATGCCCTTCCTGCAGTATGATCGTCGGGCAGCCAGATATAACAGAATCGCGGAAAATCATCCTTGCGGCTGGTCAATTCCTCACGAACGTACCTGGCCCTGGCCGTATCCGGTATGTACCTGTTCCATCCCGGAAATGAAAACACCAGGCTCTTTTTGACCGCCGGCGATATATCACCCGCTTGATCGCGGGAAGCAAACTCTCCGAAATCCAGAAATGGCACATGGTGTGCAGCCAGGTTATCGAACAAAAAAAGTCCGTCGGGGTAACTGATCCACGGGTTTGACCAATGTCCCAGCTTGGAGAGGTCCTCATAATCCGATTTTGGATTATCTTCGCCGTTAAACCCGACGGGCCGGCCCAGTGGCGGGGCGGTTGCGGGACCAAGATTTTGCGTCCATCCCGGATTGGGCGCCAGTCCCCGTCCGGAGTAATACATGGGCCACGTGCGCTGTACATAATCTGAATCGCTGGCGGCGGTCGTCCATTGGTGCCCTTGAGCGGTTACCTCGCCATCCACTTTGTAATTAACCATCAGTGCATAGCGGTCTGCCAATGCGTACAAGTTGGGCAGCTCGCGCTGGTTATACAGGTCGAGGTGCGGGTCGGCCCAGGCGCCGGCCCGCGCATAAGCGCCAAAATCTTCATCAAATGTCTTATTCTCGCGCAAAATGAGCACGGCATATTGAATGTGCTTACGCAAAAATGTTGTCGCCGCCGCGTTGGCCTGCAGCAGTTGGTGCCGCTGCCGCGCTAAAAAGTGGTTGTCCGCCAATGCTTGGCGCGTCCACTGAGGCAAATGTGCCGCCAGGTCTTTTAAATCAACCCGCTGCACCAGAGACTGCATTGAATTGCCCACCCATTGGCCGCGCAGGTTTGGGCCTGACCCCAGCCCTTTAGCGCTGGCAATATAAACTGCGTCGCCATGCGCGCACACTGCGGTTGGGTACCAGCCGGTCGGAATCAGTCCCAGAAGTTTGCCGGTATGGCGATTGAATACCGCAACATCATCATTACCGGCATTGGCGGCAAAGAGCATGGCGTGCCAAACCGCCAAGCCATCGGGGTACGTCCCAGCCGGCGCGTGCCAATAAGGCTCATCCCTGATGCTGCGAACAATACGCAGCGATGCCGCGTTAACCAGCACCAGCCGATCATTGTTGCTGCACGCAACCCATACCTTTGAACTGCCGGGCACAACGCCAAGCGCTGTTGGATGCACGCCCGGCAGATGGTTCTGCGGACCCGTGGGTGGGCCGACGCGCACAATGCCCAGCTTTTTCATCGTGGCCGCATCAAACACGCGCACCTCATCAGCTCCCCAATCACTTACCACCACATACCGATGGCCGCCGACGCCGGCAATCGCCACACTGTAGGGCACAGCGCCGGCATTGGCATAAACAACGTGCCCCGTGCGCGTGTTAATTCGCGCCAACGAGTTAGCGAGCAAGCCTGTAGCAAATAAATGCAGGCCTGAAGCCGATGGTGCCACCGCATCCGGATAAAACAGCGGGTGACCCTTTCCAAAGCCTTGATATTGATACGGGTATTGACTGGCCGGAAAGCCCTGACCCCGCAGCAAAAATTGTTGCAGCAGCTTTAACGAACGATCGGTACGTTTTAGCACCAGTACATTGTTGGAGTACCCACCAGCCGCGTAGATCGTGTCGCCAGGGCCTGAAGCAATACCCTGAAACAGGCTCTGACTGGTTAATATGTGGCTGCCATCAAACCGATCGGTCCAGTGGCCACTGCGCATGCAAACCAGACTGCCTTGCGGAGCAAGGCGATCGCCGCTTAATACAATGACGCTTTGTGCCGAAGCGGCGCCTGCCGCAAGCGCCAATACGCTGTTGCCTGATGGGCACAGATTGATCACAAAGTTTGGCGCCACAACGCAACGGCCTACCGGCGTTACCCTGCGACCACTGGGCAACAGGCCAATAGGATCAGCTTGCGCCGCCTTGACATGTTTGGATTGCCACTGGATTGCAAGTGCGGCAAGCAGCACACCAAGCGATACGCCGGCAAGCCAGAAACTCTTGTCCAAACTGCAGCGGCCTTTGGCCATCGGTGTGCTCCTGGTGGGTCAATTGCCTTTTGGCCCGCTTTTTTTTGGCCTCATGGGCAAAGGCGGTCTATGTATTCCAGAATAAGATGCAGCACCACCTGCTGCGCCTCTTGAATGCAGGCGGTGCGTTGGCTCGGAACCACCAGTGCCATATCGCACAGCGGTAAATTACGCCCGCCGCCCTTGCCTAAAAGCCCGATGGCCAGGCCACCGGCCGCTTTGATGGCCGCGCACGCTCGAATTAAATTCTCGCTGTTGCCGCTGGACGAAAATACCACCAGCATGTCGCCCGGTTTAGCCAGTGCCTCAACCTGCCTGGAAAACACGCTGGCAAAATCCCAATCGTTGCCGATACATGTAAGCGCAGACGCGTCAGCGCTTAAGCAAATGGCTGGCAGCGGCTTGCGATCTGCCCGGCTGTATTTGCCGGTAATTTCCTGCGCCAGGTGCATGGCTTCGGCGGCCGAACCGCCATTGCCGGCGGTAAGCAGCTTATACCCTGCCAGCAGCCGCTCGGTAATGCATTGAGCAATAAGGTCAATCGTTTCGATCTGTTCTTTAAGCGCTGCAATCACCTCGGCCGACTGACCGATGGACTGAAGCATACACGAACGAAGCTCGATTTTAGCGTTGCTGTCTGCCACGGGGCCGTGCATCCTTTCTCTGATGTTCCGCCGCGGGCGGGCGCTTAACGCCGCGCTCTGCCGACGGGTCAGTATCATACTTCTTAAAAATTAACAGATAGTTAAACCCGCGTAAAAAGTAGTTGCCTTCTTCAGCCGCCTTGTGCCAGTTTCCGCGGCCGAGCTTTTGGTTGTGCCGCACCACCGCAATGATGTCCACCGGTTCGAACATCGTCCGCAAAATGCCGAAAAGTTCAAAGCCAATGGGCATAAACGCACGCCCCTTCTTAAACGAGTCGCTCACGTATACCGCCATGTATCGGCGGCTTTTAAGCACCCGATGGCACTGCTTAAAAACCTGTTCCATGGCTTGATAATAAGCGTTCTCGGGCTGCTGCGGATCAGGCACAGCGCTTAATTTGCCAATGCAGCGCGGGTCATCCGAATAATCAACATGGGTGGAGTAGGGCGGGTCAACAAAAACAAAATCAACCGAAGCGTTTGCCAGTGGAATATGCCGTGCGTCGGCCGGTTTGATGTCGGCTCGCCGTGGCGCAAGGTCAAAGCCCAGTGCGGTGCGTCCCAGTTCGCGTGCGACATCCATGGTGGTGCCGCTACCGCACATCGGGTCTAAAATAACATCGCCGGTGCGCGTATACCGCTGCAGGAGGTTCCAAATGACCCAGGCCGGTGTCGCCCCGACATAGTCTTTGTCGCCGTGGGGTTCGCGGCCGTAATCCTGCGAGGGGTATTCCCACAGGGTTGTGGTGCAAATACGCAGAGGCGGTTTGTGTTGAAATGATTGACGCATAATAACCACCGGCCGACATTCGCCCGCTGCACCGTTGCAGCAGGGGCATTTTATCCGCCCGTGGCGTCATGCGCAAGGGGCCAAATAATAGTCCTCGCAGGCATGGCCTGTATGTCCCTGGCCCGGCATTCAAAATGCAGCCAGCACCCACAAACTATTGTGCAAGATTTCGCTTTAAACGCATGCGCGAGCGTACGAGCCAGCCAGCAGGGCAAACTTATTCTACCGTGACGCTCTTGGCGAGATTGCGCGGCTTGTCCACATTGCAGTTGCGAAGCACCGCCGCATGGTAGGCCAGCAGTTGCAGTGGCAGCACGGTCAGCAGCGGCTGAAGCGGCTCGATGGTTTCGGGTACGGTAAACACATGATCGGCAACGCGATGGATGTAGTCATCGCCTTCGCTTGCCACGGCAATAATCTTGCCGCCGCGGGCTTTTACTTCCTGAATATTACCCAGCAGCTTTTCATACTGGCTGCCACGGGTTGCCACAAACACCACCGGCATACCGGGGTTGATCAGGGCAATTGGGCCGTGTTTCATTTCGGCGGCGGGCAGGCCCTCAGCATGAATATAGCTGATTTCTTTGAGCTTTAGAGCGCCTTCCAGCGCAACGGGATAATTATAACCGCGGCCCAAAAACAGCCAGTTTTCGCGGTGTATGTACTGGGCTGTTACATCGCGAATGGAGCTGCTTTGTTCAAGCACTTTGCGCATCTGATCGGGTATTTTGATAATGGCCTGCAAGAACTCGTTAAGCACATTCTGGCTCATGTACTTGCGACGGGCAATGCTCAGCGCCAGCAGCGACTCAACCACAATTTGGCCGCAAAAAGCTTTGGTGCTCGCCACGCCAATTTCAGGCCCCACATGCAGATAAATGCCGGCGTCGGTTTCGCGGGCAATGGTGCTGCCCACCGCATTGACAATACCCAGGCTCAGTGCTCCGCGGTCTTTGGCTTCGCGGAGGGCCGCAAGCGTATCGGCGGTTTCGCCCGATTGGCTTATCGCCAGTACCATGGTGCCTTCTTCAATGATCGGGTTGCGATAGCGGAACTCACTGGCGTACTCCACCTCGGTGGGTATTTTCGCCAGGTCTTCAAACAAAAATTCGCCAACCAGGCCCGCATGCCACGCAGTGCCGCACGCGGTAATAATTATCCGCCGCGCCCGCACCACATCGCGGCTGTACGCCCCAATGCCACCGAGAACCACGCGCCCCTCATGCAAATCCACCCGGCCCCGCAGACAGTTGGCAATGGCTTCGGGCTGTTCAAAAATTTCCTTGAGCATGAAGTGTTCGTAACCGCCAAGTTCAATTTGCTGCAGCGAGAACTCAACTTCATTGATGGCTTTGGTCACGGGAATATCGTCCGTGGTCATGGTTTTAAAGCCACCGGGCCGGATGACGGCCATTTCATTATCGTTTAAATAAACCACCTGCGTGGTATGTTCTACGATGGCGGCGGCATCCGAAGCGACAATGTACTCGTCCTTGCCAACGCCAATAATCAGCGGCGATCCACGGCGGGCCACTACCAGCGTATCCGGCTCACTCACAGCCATGGCGGCAAGGCCATACGTGCCGCGAACTTCGCGCAGGGCAAGCTGCACGGCTTTGGCCAGGTCGCCTTGGTAGAAATGGCCAATCAATACGGCCAATACTTCTGTGTCGGTCTCGCTCGAAAAGTGATGGCCTTTTTCGGTGAGAAACTGTTTAAGCGAAGCAAAATTTTCAATAATGCCATTGTGCACCAGCGCCACGCGCTGCTGGTCGTCCATGTGCGGGTGAGCATTGCACTCGGTCGGCGGGCCGTGTGTGGCCCATCGCGTGTGGGCCATGCCGATATTGCCCACAAGAGCTTTGTCGCCGTGCATTTTGTCATCAATGGCGGCTTCCAGTACGCTGATGCGTCCGGCAGCGCGTTTGACATAAAAACCCGCCTTGGTGCCAACGCATAAGCCCGCCGAGTCATACCCCCGGTATTCTAAACGTTTTAAGCCCTCCAACAGCAGTGGGCAAATATCCTTGTTCCCAACATACGCTACAATTCCACACATCTGCTGTCACCTTGCAAAGCCCGTACAATACCCAACAAAATATCGGGCGTTTTACCGCTCTACTATACCAAAAGTTACCGGGCGAACCGCCATGACCGCCAAAAGTTATTTGTATGTGCGAAAATTAGGCCCGGTAAAGCCCATCCTATAACCATCTCACGATGTCT
This sequence comes from Phycisphaerales bacterium, assembly GCA_013044165.1. Taxonomy (GTDB): domain Bacteria; phylum Planctomycetota; class Phycisphaerae; order WQYP01; family WQYP01; genus JABEVB01. The sequence continues at coordinate 2,454 of JABEVB010000007.1, read as the reverse complement.
GCTCGATAGCAACCGATTGCCTGCGTGCATTACCCCGGGGCAATTCCTGTTATCCGATGTGATTTTGCTCTGCAGGAGTCTTGCCCTGCGCCCCCGCAGCCTTTTGCCGCAGCCAGCGCTTGCGCAGTAAGAAAATGACCATCCCCACCAGCGCCGCGGCAATGGCTGCCAGATAAATATAGTGTTTGACCTCGGCCAGGCGGGCAAAAACCGCGTTGATGCTGTGAGCGAAGTGGTACCCGATAAAAATAAACGTCGGCACACTGATAAGCCCGGCCAGCCCATCCACCGCCACAAACTGCAGATAGGGCATTTTCGATATGCCGCACAAAGCAAACACCAATGCCCGCACGCCCGGCACAAACCGGCCGATAAAAAGCGTCAAATTGCCGTGGCGTGCGAAGTATTTCTCAACCTTTTCGCGGCGCTTGGAGTGCAGCACCTTACGCACATGGCCGGCGATAAAATTTTTACTGTCTATGCCGTTGCGGCCGACAAAATACAAAATAGTATCGCCGCACAGCATGCCGATCATGCCCGCCAAAAACATCATCCAGGCGTTGGGCACCGCGGCATACGCTGCGTGATGCTGCGCCGCCGCATTGGCCGGCGCCAGCGGGCTTTCCACCGGGTTGCACAAATAGCCCGAAAATATGAGCGGAACATCCTCTGGAATGGGCAGGCCCAGTCCGCCGGCAACCAAAATCAGTCCCAGCGCATAGTAGGTAAAATGCAGCAGCAAATAGCGTAAAACCGATGTCAGCATAACACGAGTCGTCTCCAAGCTAATGAGTGGATACTAGCCGCTCTCGCCTGCTTTATCCACAGATAATGCGCTAAGATTGCCTGCCTTTATGCTTCGGCTGGCATTGCGGGCACAACACCGTCGCCCGCGCACAAACGCGAATGCCTTTAAGTTCGCAGCCACAGCGCCGGCAAGGCTCGCCCGCGCGGCCATACACCTGAAGCATTTGCGCAAAGCGTCCAGGCTGCCGCTGCACATTGCGATAATCGCGCAGCGTGGTGCCGCCCATGCTGATGGATCGCCGCAGCAATTTCTTAACAGCGCCCACCAGCGACGCCAGTTGCGCCGGGGCAATGCGATTTACGTGAGTAAGCGGATGAATGCCCGCCTGCCATAGGGCCTCATCAATATAGATGTTGCCAAGGCCGGCAACTTCGCGCTGCGAGAGCAGCCGCATCTTTACCGAGCTTTTAAGGCTTCGCCAGACCGTCAGATCGACGGGTTTGAGCTTCAGGGCGTCCACGCCCACTTTGCCGGTTATTTCCGCTGCAACGGCGCTCGCAACCGACGAATACAACGCAATGCCGCCAAAACGCCGTGGATCGCTCATTCGAAGCTCCCTTCCCGACTCCAGCTTTATGACAAAATGCGTGTGCGGGCTTAGCGGTTCGCCGCTGCCGGCGGCATAAATCCGCCCGCTCATGCCCAAGTGAAAGCGTAACGTCACCCCCGCCGAAAACTCACAGAACAGGCGCTTGCCGTGCCGATGCGTTTTAACGCAATATGTACCCTCAATTTGCCGTGCATCTGCGCCCATCGGCTCAAGATAGTCGCTCCGCAGCAGGCGCACGGCCACGACCCTTTGCCCACGCAAAATGGGCTCTATCCCGCGCCGTACCTGTTCAACTTCTGGCAGTTCGGGCATGACGCAGGCCTTGTGCGGTCTATGCCGCCGTTAGCGAAACAAACCTTAGCGCCGCCGCAGGGGGGTTATTCTTTGACGGGCGCTGGAGCGCCCAGCGCCTTTTCGATGGCACTTACCAAGCGGTCCATGCGGAAGGGCTTGTTGAGATACTCTTCCACGCCGAGCGATTCGGCATACGTTTTATGCCGGGTGCCCAGGTTGCCGGTAATCATAATGACGTGGGGCTTGCCGCCGCGCGGTTTCTTGGCCTTCACCCGGTCCATCACCAGAAAGCCGCTGCGCTTGGGTAGCATCATATCCAGGATAATAACGTCAGGGTTGTCGCGTTCAGCAATTTCCACGGCCGTATTGCCATCACTCGCCGAAAGCACCTTGGCTCCGGTGGTGGAAAGAGCCGTGGTAATGGTGGTAAGCACATCCGGATCGTCATCCACCACAAGAATGACCTTGTCTTTGTATAGTTCAATCATGGGCTATTCCTAAAAAGTCTGCCAAACCACCCCGACACGTCGAAGCCTCTGACACCATAGTAGCAACACCTGAACAATAATGCACACCCTTTAAGCACGCAAGCCTTGCCCCATCGCCTGTGGGGCCTGTGGCAGCTTATGCATGCTTTTGACCTTCAGGCCACGCGGCTGAGGGGCGGATTTGGGGTGTGAGCAAACATCCATGGATATTGGATGGTTTTGAAGGATGCCAAGTTAAAAATGGCAAATCATTGGTGTTCCCCTGAAGGATGCCAAGATCGGTTTTTGGGAAAGTGGCAAAACGTTGGGTTTTT
>JABEVB010000064.1 GCA_013044165.1 Phycisphaerales bacterium | reverse complement strand
TGGGGGCGGAGGTAATAATTCCGGATTGGTGTATCTGATCATTTGGTTGCTTGTGGACCATCCGGCGATTGGGATTCCGACAGTTATAGTCATTGGCATTGGGTATTATTTTACCCATACGTCAGTGAAGGGGTACGTTCGCGGGCAGCGGACGCAGCGAGGGCTGGTGGCGATTGATGCCAACCGTGAGGCGGAAGCAATTGCGGCACTGCAGCAGCGAGATACAGAGTTTTCAGTTGACCGATTTTATGCCAGGGTACAGACTGCGTTCGTTAAGGTGCAGGACGCCTGGTGCAAGCAGAACCTGACACCGGTACGTCCGTTTGTTTCGGATGGCGTACATGAGCGGTTTTCTTTGCAATTTTCCGAACAAAAGGAAGAAGGGTATCACGATCAGATGGACGACTTGGCAATCAATTCGGTGCAGATGGCTCAGCTTACTTCTGAAAGCGTATTTGATGCGGCAACGGTACGCATTGATGCCACGAGCACCGATCGGCACATTTCTCTGGCCGACGGGCACGATATGCCCGGAGCTGACGCTCCGGGACCGTTTGCAGAGTACTGGACGTTTTTGCGTCGTCGTGGAGCTAAAACCACTGATAAAGACGGATTAATTGAAGGCAACTGTCCCAACTGCGGTGCCGCGATTGAACTTAACGCCGGGGCGCAATGTTCGAGTTGCCATGCGCTTTTGCGGAGTGGGCAGTACGATTGGGTATTGGTTGAAATATCGCAGGAGTCGGAGTGGCGGCCGGAGTATCCGCATGCGTTGCCCGGTGTAGCAGAACTGCAGCTAAACGATCCGGATTTTGATATTGCGGATCTTGAAGATCGCGTATCGGTGATGTTTTGGCGTAAGTGCCGGGCGGATCGCCTGGGCAAGATAGATCCGCTTCGGAAAGTTGCCACTGCGAATTTTTGTGATTTCTACTCGAAGTTGTTGCTGCCGACGAGCGGCCCGGATGGCGCACCTCATGGGCCAAGAAGCTTTTGGGGTGACTGCGCTGTAGGTGGGCTGGAAACACACGGGGTTATTCGCGGCGAGCCAATGGATCGAGCCTTGGTGGAAGTTCGCTGGTCAGGCTTGATGTTTCAGGCCAGCCCGCCAAAGACGCCAGTCCGCAGCACCTATGGCAATGTGGCACGGCATTTATACGTTTTGGTGCGAACGGCGGGCGTTAAGACGAATGCAGGTGGCGGGATATCGTCGGCGCACTGCCCGAACTGCGGCGCTCCAATCAGCGACGATTCCTCTGATGCCTGCCGTTTTTGCGGCACGGTGTTGAACGACGGTACGCGTGGCTGGGTGTTGGAGCAGATTTTGCCGATGACGGACGCCAAGGCGCGGGATCTTTTGATGAAACTCGCGATGCAGACACCGCCGGTTCCCGCAACACCGGCCACCTTGGGAGCCGCAGGCATGGTTGCGACGCCTGTTGGTGTACCGGCCAAAGTCATTCCAGAACCCGTGACGCTTCTGGCCTGGGCGGTACAGTCGGTGACTTCCGGTAGCAGCAGCGGCCTTGACGCTTCGGAAATGCAGATGTTGCAGGCGGTGGCACAGCGATGCAATATATCTAGTGAGCAACTTCGTCGCATGCTGGATGCAGCGCAAAATGGCCGCCTGGCCACGCGCGAGCCGATGGATGCGCAGCAGGCCGAGCAATGGCTGGGCGAGATGATGACTGCTGCATTGGCGGGCGGCGATGTTACTGGCGAAGAGTTACGGTTGTTCAATAGCATTGGAACTCGTTATAGGCTAAGCGCATATGATGTGGGCATGCTTCTCAAGCGACAGAAAAACAGTCTGTACAACAATGCCGTCGAAGCACTCCGATATCGAAAGTTGCAGGCTTCGCAAACTTAATGCGACAGGCTCGTAAAGTTTGCCGGATCAATCTCGATAAAAAGAAAATAAAATACGACAAATCTTGATGCGGTGTTGACTCCGTTAAAAAGGAGGCTTATCCTTCATAGATAGCGTTGTTTTGCCTCAACATTCTGGAGAATAACACATGGGCGGTATTTCAAAAAACTGTAGCTTTGCGACGAATGCTGTAACGCGGGACTGCAGCCTGGTAGAAGCTGTGTCACGCCGCGATGTGCTTAAAGCGTTTGCTATTGCGACGGCGGGGGCCTTAGGCTCCTCGGCGACGTCAACTGCGTTGGGGGCTCCCAGCGTTGGAGCAGCTTCGCTTCGGCCAGCCAAGCTTCGCTGTGAATATATGACAAATCCACTTGGCTTAGATGCCAAATCGCCGCGACTATTTTGGGAGCTTGTGCCCTCCGGAGCGGAGATCTATGCACTCAGGCAGCACGCCTATCAGATTATCGTTGCATCATCACGGGTTGCGGCGATGGCCGGGCAGGGCGACTTGTGGGATTCGGGCAAGGTTATTTCGGACGAAACAATACAAATTGCGTATGCTGGCAAGCCGCTTACAAGCCGCGATCAATGCTTTTGGCGTGTGCGCGTATGGGATCAGAATGATGCGGCAAGTGACTACTCGGACGTTGCCTTCTGGACTATGGGGCTGCTGAAGCGTGACGATTGGCAAGGCGATTGGATTGGCTACGATGCCAATGAACAGGTAGGGTTTAGGTCCGCAGCCGACGCGCCGTTGGTCGGCTTTGGAGCCGGTAAATGGATTCGCCTGCCGAACGCATTATGGAGCCGATCACACCGCATTGCTCCGGGCGTAGAGGGTGTGCGGCCCGGTACCGTATTATTTCGCAAAAAATTTGCCACCCTGCCGGGTAAGTCGCTCAAGCGAGCGGTCATTGTAGCAAGCCCGGACGATGCCGCGATGTTTTTTGTCAATGGCCAACAGGTGGGTGAGGCATCGCGTTGGGAGCCTGCAGCTCTTTTGGACATCACGCGAGCTGTAACTGATGGTGATAATGTCGTGGCGATGAGCATTGCTCAACAGGACGGTTATTCGCCTTCGGCAATTGGACGTGTGCTGTTAATCTATGCAGACGGACACGAACAAGAAGTTCCCTTTGACCGCACATGGCGCGTTACAGAACAACATGACAGTGGTTGGATGGCCAAAGGTTTGTCCGATGGGCATTGGGCCATGGCGCAGGCGGAAAAAAAACCGCTGTGGGGCACTGGTTGCGTGGCGGCGGAAGTTTACCCGCCGGCGCGGCATCTTCGTCGCAAGTTCTCGGCGAGCAAACCTGTGCAGAGGGCGACGCTCTCTATTACGGCACTGGGCCTCTTTGAGCCCAGCCTGAACGGCCAGCGTATTGGTCGCGACTACCTGTGTCCGGGATGGACCGATTTTCATAAGCGTGTTCACTACGTTACATATGATGTGACCAGCCAAATTAAACCGGGCGACAATGCGTTGGGTGTGATTCTTGGCGATGGCTGGTTTTCAGGCAATATTGCATGGTTTGGACGTCGCAAGTATGGCGGACCACCACGGCTTTTAGCGCAACTTGATATTCATTACGCTGATGGAACGATGGATACGATAGCGACCGATGAGCACTGGCGAGCCGGAACGGGGCCTGTGTATATGCAGGATATCTATGCGGGTTGTGGCCGCGATTCGCGGAAGGAAATTTCTGGTTGGGATACCGCGGCATTTGACGACTCAAGCTGGCACAATGTGAACATGGGCATTGGAAAATCCCGGCGACCGGTTAATCCGCTCATTGAGGCTCTGCCCAATGAGCCAGCGCGAATCACTCAGGAAGTTGCGGCTAAAAAACTTACGCAGCCCAAGCCAGGGCAATGGACCTTCGATCTTGGCCAAAATATCGTGGGCTGGGTCCGACTGAAAGTTCGCGGTAAACCAGGCCAAAAAATCGTAGTGCGACACGGTGAAATGCAAAATCCTGATGGAACGCTTTATGCCGCCAACGTGCGCAGCGCCATGTCCACGGATGTTTATTACCTCAAGGGCGGCGAAGAGACGATTGAGCCGATGTTCACGTTCCACGGATTTCAGCATGTTGAAGTTCGCGGCCTCAACTATCAGCCAGAGCTTGGCGATGTTACCGGCTTGGTAGTGCACAGCGATATTCACCGCACCGGCGATTTCAGTTGTTCAAGTCCGATGGTTAACAAGCTCTACGAAAATATCGTCTGGGGTCAAAAAGGAAATCACATCTGGATACCCACCGATTGCCCGCAACGTGATGAGCGCCTCGGCTGGACCGGCGATACGCAGTTCTTTATTCCGACCGGCGTAATGAACTTTGATATCGCGGCCTTTTTTTCCAACTGGCTCATGACGATGTGCGAAGACAGTCAGAGTCAAAATGGGTCCTTTGCGAATGTGGCACCGGCCGTAATGGGTAAGAATGGTGTAACCGCTTGGGGAGATGCCGCACTTATTTGTCCGTATCATATTTATAAGACATTTGGCGATACACGCATTATTGAGCAACACTTTGACGCCATGATGCGCTACTTTAAATATCCGGAAAGTCTAACACATAACGACATTATGACGGCCACGGGTTTTGGTGACTGGCTTAACCTTGGCGGCAGCGCGAGTTGGCAGGTGATCGGCACCACGTACTATGCCATGCTGTCGGAAATGGTTGCTGAAATGGCTACTGCAATCGGTCGCGAGGCCGAGGCGGAGCAGTTATATGCGAAGAGCCACGCACTAAAGGCGGCCTTTGCAAAAAAGCTACTGAGGCCTGATGGCACGATACTTAATTCGAGCCAAACTGGTTTCGCGCTGGCCTTTACCACAGGTTGTATTCCCGGGGGTATGAAGAAAAAAGCAGCCGATCAGTTTGTGGCCGACATTCAGAGACGGAATTGGCATTTGGCAACCGGTTTTATTGGTACCCCACGACTGCTGCCGGCATTGGGGCTGGCCAACCGCGATGATGCCGCGTACAAGCTTCTATTGCAGTTGGCGTATCCATCGTGGCTGTTTCAGGTAAAAACTGGCCACTCAACCACCATGTGGGAGCGATGGGATGGTTGGACACCCAACAAAGGCTTCGAAAGCATCGGTATGAACTCGTTTAACCATTATGCGTTTGGCTCGGTGGGGCAGTACCTGTATCAAAATATAGGAGGCATTACGACCGATGGTGCGGGCTATAAACAGATCAACATTCGGCCTACTCCGGGTAAGGGTTTGTTCTGGGCGAAATGCAGCTACGACTCCGTTCGCGGTGCCATTGAAAGCTCCTGGAAGCGCACCGGCCGGCGACTGATGCTGGAAGTTGTCGTTCCGCCGAATACGACAGCGACCGTATATGTGCCAACAGCTTTGGACAAAGCCGTGACTGTGACACTAGGGGCCAAGCACGCCAAGCTCCTGCCCTCGCGTGAATCATTCGGCGCTGCCATGCAGCGAGTAAGGTTTTCCGTGCCGTCCGGGCGCTACACGTTTGAAAGCGAGGTTTGAGCACAAGCAACTGCAGCTTTAGCCAATGGCTCGCCCCGAGAGAGAAGCCTCTGGGTTTACTGGTCATTTGATGAAGCAGTGCGAATTTGACTCACGAAGCCGGTGATCGCGCAGGCAACTCCCAAGGCTGCAGCGGTGGCACAGCATGCAAGCCAAGGCAATAGCTTGGGCATGGGAATGTTTTGGCCTAGTACATTCCATTGGTACAACAGCCGGGAATGAAACCAGTCAAACCATGTAAAATGTGTGAGCGATTGGGCCGCACCCAACAACCAGAGCGTTGGACAAGTGTTGATAAGCAACTGGGCTACCATAGGATGTGTGCTGCCGGGGAAAGCAAAAATTGGCTCAAGCGTCATGGGGGCCCCAAGCAGCATCGTCATCACAATGAACGCCGCCAAACCTATCCAAATACCAAATCGGGGAAATACCGCCAGCCATCCGGCGACTACACCCTCGCAGAGTAAAGCCCATGAGAGCAGCACGGCCGCGACAGCGCGGTATCCGTGCCCTGAATTGTGCCACGCGGCCCATCGCAAGGCCAACAGCAGTAAGATAATAGCCGCCAAGAGCAACATGGTACTCAAGGAAAGGTCCGCAAGATTCCCGGGACGGGCGTTTAACGTCACGAGCACCGCAGTCCAGGTTGTAAGCAGTAAAATCAGCATCAGCCATGAAGTTAATGCGAGCGGCGCGGTAGCCGTTGAGGCAATTTGCCCGTGCAGCAAGATCAGTGTTATCAAGCCTGGCAGTACGAGCATGCCAAGCACAACTGAGGCTGGCACGAACCAATGAGCAAGTCTGGGGGGCGGTGAGCCAGAAGTAAGTTCCGATTGATTATTCATCGAAGGTATTTTAACGCCAGAGGCGAGCCTATGCGCAACTTAGCAAATGTAGCGTCTTTCACCGGCTGCTTACTTCAAAATCGCAGCTTGGGCGGAGTGTGTATGTGTTAAGCGACATACAGATTGCTTGTGGCAGGCAGGTGATAGGGATTTGTGCAGTCAGGGCATTGTGGCGGCAAAGCTATGCCGCTGTAAGATAAGAGGCTGTTATGCGCAGCAGCCGCAACTGCCGGTATAAAAGCTGCTTAAAGGAACTGGTGTCGCAGGACTGGACCTAAACGTCAAGCAGCAGGCGGGCCGGGTCTTCTAATGATTCTTTAACGTGCACCAGAAAAGTCACCGCTTGTTGACCATCAATGAGGCGATGATCATAAGAGAGTGCCACGTACATCATAGGACGCACGACGATTTGATCATTGACGACGACGGCTCGCTTTTCAATTTTATGCAAACCTAAAATGGCGCTTTGTGGTGGGTTTAGAATGGGAGTGGATAGTAGTGAGCCAAAAACGCCGCCGTTGGTGATGGTAAAAGTTCCGCCGCCAAGTTCTTCAAGAGAAATCTTGCCTTCGCGGGCACGCGTAGCAAGCCGCTTTATTTCATTTTCGATTTGCGCCATGGAAAGCCGATTGGCGTAGCGCACCACGGGAACGATAAGACCCTTTTCAGTTGATACGGCCACGCTTAAATGAACATTGTTCTTATAAACGATGGTGCGATCTTGAATTTGGGCGTTGACCGCGGGCACGGCCTTTATGGCTGCACAAGCGGCGCGGGCAAAGAAGGACATAAAACCCAAGCCGACGCCATGGTGCTTTTCAAACCGGTCTTTGTATTTTTCGCGCAGGGCCATGACCGCGGACATATCTATTTCGTTGAACGTGGTAAGGATGGCTGCGGTATGCTGGGCCTCAACGAGTCTACGGGCGACGGTTTCGCGCAGTCTGGACATTTCAACGCGAGTTTCTTCCGGTTGACCGGATAGATCGGCGGGTAAAGCGGGAGCGGCCGACGATCGCGGGCTTGCCGCAGCGGGTGCACCACGCGACTCCCGTGAGGTTTGCGTGGCGGCCACATCGGCGGCGGGAGCACCGCGGCTGCCGGCGTTTGATTCGATATATTGCAGCACATCGCCTTTGGTAATTCGATTGCCAGGGCCTGTTGGCGGGACGCGGGTTACGTCAATTCCATTTTCCGCAGTCAATCGCTGCACCGAAGGGCTAAGCGGGCGATCATCCTTGGACCCATTGGGTGCCGTTGTAGAAACACCAGAAGTTTTGACAGCCGATTTGGCTTCTGCTGGTGCTGGAGCGGAGGTGGCGGCGGCTTTGGCGGACGTGTCAATTTGGGCAATAAGATCGCCCACGTTAACTGTCTGCCCTTTGGCCTTGACAATGTGCAGAATGCCGGAGCCACCTGCAGGCAACTCCACGCTGGCTTTGTCGGTTTCAAGTTCAGCAACGACGTCATCTGGGGTAACCATTTGGCCATCGGCCTTTACCCATTTGGCAATTCGAGCTTCAGTAATGGATTCGCCCAGGCCGGGCACATGCAAATCGAGCAACGTTGTTGACATAGCATTCCTTGCGTAAAACTCTTATACGTCATCCGGGCAGTATAGCGCCCCGGCGGCTCACTTGCCAACCGGAGCGGCTTCCGAAACTTCCACCTCACTTACGGCCGCTTTGCGTGGGCCGGGCAGCGAGGGGCTTTCGATAATGGGACGAGAATATTCCCAAGGCACAAGCCCCAGAGCTTTGGTGATGATTTCCTGCTGTTCAATGACGTGGCGTTCATGCGAACCGGCCGCCGGGCTTGCGGATGGCTTGCGCCCTAAATAAAGGAGTTTCTGCATACCGGGCCAGTGGTAGTGCATCTTGGCCCCGATAAACGGATAAACGCCGTTGTTGCGAGGCTCTTCCTGCACCCATACCAGTTCCACGCCGCGTGGGTAGGTGCGGGCGATTTCGGTAAGGCGTTCGGCATGGAATGGGTATATCTGTTCCAGTCGTAGAATGGCGATATCGCTGATTTTATTACGTGTACGTTCTGCGAGCAGTTCGTAATAAACCTTGCCGCTGCAAATGAGTACGCGCTTCACTTTGCTGCGATCGAGCGGCTGGGTTTCGTCGAGAATTTCCTGAAAGCCGCCAACAGTGAAATCGTCGAGTGTAGACACCGCCAGTTTGCTTCGCAGCAGGGACTTAGGTGCCATGACGATCAAGGGCTTTCGGAAACTGCGTTTGACCTGTCGTCGCAGCAGATGAAAATATTGGGCTGGGGTTGTTGGATTGCAAACTTGAATGTTGTCTTCAGCAGCCAGTTGCAGGAAACGCTCCAGTCGGGCATGAGAGTGTTCCGCGCCGGCGCCTTCGTAGCCGTGGGGCAGCAACATCACAAGGCCATTGTATTTTCCCCACTTGGTCTCGGCGCTGACAAGGTATTGGTCAATAATAGGTTGGCACATATTAACAAAATCACCAAACTGAGCCTCCCACATGACCAGCGCGTGTGGATCGGCGGATGCAAAGCCATATTCAAAGCCGACCACAGCCAGTTCAGAAAGCATGGTGTTAATAATGGTAAAACGAGACTTGGCCTCGGCAAAATTAGCCAACGGCACAAATGACCGCCCGGTTTGCGCATCATACATAACCGCATTACGATGACCGAAGGTGCCGCGGCAGACATCCTGGCCGGTGAGACGCACCCAAGTGCCTTCATCGAGAAGCGAGCCGATGGCCAGCATTTCACCACATCCCCAGTCAATATCAGTGCCGCGGGTTACGCAGTCGAGCCTATGTTTGAGCATCTGCGCGACTTTGGGATGCACATGAAAACCCTCGGGCGTTCGGCATACCTTATCGGCGATGTTCACCAGTGCTTCGCGGGCGACGCCGGTGGCCGCGCCCCAATCTTTAATATGACGGGGCACATGAATGAGGTCTTTCCACGGGCCGTGGGGTGGCGGCGGTTGATCGGCTGGTTTGAAAGTTTGGGCGTATTCCTGGGCCTTGTCAAGCCGTTCGCGCACACCTTGCGCCATCTGGTCCAATTCGGTTTGAGAAATGACGCCGCCGTCCAGTAGACGCTTAGCATATATTTCGCGCACGGTTGGGTGTTTGGCAATTTCGCGGTACATCACCGGCTGGGTAATAGTGGGATCGTCAATTTCATTATGGCCGCGGCGGCGGTAGCACACCAGGTGAATGATGGCATCAGCCTTAAATCGCTGCCGAAACGCCACGGCCACACGAGAGGCCTGCACTACGGCCTCTGGATCATCGCCGTTTACGTGAAACACGGGGGCTTGTATTGCCTTGGCGACATCGCTTGGGTAACGGGTAAACCGCGAATCGGTGGGGTTGGTGGTAAAGCCGATCTGATTATCAATAATGACGTGAATGGTTCCACCCGTGCGATAGGCTTCAAGCTCTGAGAGGTACAGCGTTTCGGCAACAATGCCCTGACCCGTGAATGCCGCATCGCCGTGAATGAGCACCGGCACCACACGCTGCCGCGTAACGTCACCCTTGCGATTTTGCTTGGCGCGGGTAATGCCTTCCACTACAGGGTCCACAATCTCGAGGTGGCTGGGGTTGGCTGAAAGGGAGAGATGCACCTGCTTGTTATGTCGTGTAACGTGTTCACAGGCATATCCAAGATGGTACTTAACATCGCCGTCGCCGGTAAACTTTTGCGGACGATCGAGCACTTCGGCCATAATCATTTCGTATGGTTTTTGGAGGATATGTGCAAGCACATTGAGGCGGCCCCGATGCGCCATGCCGATGATGATTTCATCCATTCCCAGAGCGCTGCCTTCTTCGATGAGTTCATCCAGCAGGGTGATGATACTTTCCCCGCCTTCAACCGAGAAGCGTTTCACCGTGGGATGGCGTCTCTGCAAAAATTGCTCGAATTCTTCCGCCGCGATCAACCGCGACATGAGATGTTTTCGCTCTTCGGTAGAGAGGTTTGGCTGATTGAGCGTTGGCTCCATTTGCTCTTGTAAAAAGGCCCGCTGTGATTGATCTCGGATATCCATATATTCAACCGCGAACGTGCCGCAATAGGTGGTTCGCAGTTGAGCGATGAGTTGCCGCAGTGGCATAGTGCGGCGACCACCAAAGCTGCTGGAATCCACGCTTCGGTCGAGGTCGGCTTCGGTGAGGCCGAACTCATTGAGTGCGAGTAAGGGGTGTTCGGAGCTGTTGTGGCCGAGGGGGTTTAAGTTGGCAATCAGGTGCCCTAATTCGCGGTAGGCGTGTATTACATCGAGCGCCTGCGACTCGCGGCCGACTACGCTTGCACGATCATCCGCTCTGGCGACTGAAGTTTCGGTTCGCTCAGAGGTTGGTTGCTGCTGCGATAAATCAAAGCCACGAAAGAACCACTGCCATTGCGGGTCAACCGTGTGGGGATCCTGTTTCCATTGGTCATAAAGATGTTGAAGAAATTCGGGGTTCAAGCCATTGACAGCGTCAACCATTTTAGGGGGTAATTCGGCGGTACTCACAAAAAGTCTCCAAAGCGCTGCAGTGCGGCCAAACGCTGGCCGGCGCTGCGCCTTACGCGACAACCCTATTATGACAAATTTCCCCCAGCATTGCAGCCTGTCGTGGGTGCGACACGAATAATTTGACATGGCGATCTGTTGGAGGAGTAAAATAACGCATTAGCGAATCTATTTTCAAGGCAAGGCCCTCAGCCCAGGCGTACGGCACGGTCCCTTCCGTGCCTATACTATACCATCGGCGATTGAGAAAGGTTTACATTATCGGAAGCACTGTGGGCTGGCAAAGAACACCAACTGGCCCATGAGCCAGCTTTCGTGGCCAAAGGGGATGGCAGCAGCTGTAAGCCGTGGGCGCGGCTTAGCCGCGAATTGGCTCAATAATAGACTGTGTTCGTACCAGCACACGGGCTTCGCCAAGCAGATGGAAGCCTTCAATGTGCACCGCACGGCGATGCAACTGGGCAACCACTAGGGACATGCAATCGGTGCGGCCGTTTTCATCTTTTCGCTGGGCGAGCAGGCCATCCTGGTCGGCAGCCAATCGCTGGAGCTCGATGACTGAGTTTTCATAGAGAGCCTCGGTGATGTGCTCCTCGTTGATGGCCAAATAGTAGTGATGTTTATCGCCGAGCGGTTTATCAAACTGCTTGTCACCTTTGCAGGGAAGTCGCTCGATAAGGCCTCGGTCTGGCAATGATTTATTTGGAAAGCACGCCAGTTCGGTGATGGTGTCGGTGCCGGCCCCGCAAATGGTAACCGTGTGGCCTCCGCTGGCGAGCAGCCACATGGACACCTCAAACTCACCAAGAAAACGCACTCGCCTCGCCTCGACGGCAAACAGTTCGGGGTGCAGCGGGCGATCGTACACAAGCACGGACAAGCCCGCACTGCGCGGCTTCTTACTCGGGGTGGATGTGGGTGATGGTTTCGTGGGTTTCATTTTAACTCCTTCAATAGGTGCAACTGCACGCCCAGTTCCGTTGGACGCGCCTGTACGCTTGGAAGTGGTTTTTGTGGTTGCGTTACCGCTCCGCCAAGCATGTGATTTCGTTACTTTGTGCCTTTTTTTCACAATCTCTTCCGTTTTCACTCAACTCAAGCCATTGCCTGCCATTGCGCCCGTTTAAAAACCAAGGTTTTTAGCCCGCCGTATACGGTCAAGCTACGGCTCACATGACGAATGCACATGCCGTCGTATATGTTAATTACGACTGGTGCATCCAAGTGTTGGCACGACTATATCAAAATAATTTAACCAATGAAAGGTTTTTTTTAAACATTCGTAAACAGGGTATTCTAAGCTTATATAGTGAATATAATATTATTTAATATATATTTTTGGTGAATTGCCTCTGGATTTTCATCGCTGGGCACACTATTATCAGCCACGTATGACAAGCAAATTTATAAGCAACAGTTGCATGGAGCGGATTGGCAACCATTGGCAGGCAACGACTTCGCTTATCACTGGCGATGTTACAATCGGCAATGACTGCAGCATTTGGTTTAATGCCTGCCTCCGTGGTGATGTTGCAGCGATCAGCATTGGCGATCGCGTCAATGTGCAAGAAGGTGCGACGCTGCATTGCGACAGCGGCAAGCCATTGGAAATCGGCGAGCGCGTAACCATTGGCCATGGCGCTGTGGTGCATTGTGCGAAAGTTGGAGCGGGAAGCCTTATCGGGATCAAGTCGGTCGTGCTAGGCGGCGCGGTGGTGGGCAAGAATTGCATTGTTGCCGCCGGTGCGGTGGTGTCGCCGAATGCCGTTGTGCCGGATGGTCATGTCGTCATGGGCGTGCCCGCCAAGGTGGTGCGGCCGGTGCGTGAGGCCGAGCTCGCCGATATGCAGAAGAATAACGCTCATTATGTCGAGCTTGCCCGTCAGCATGCCGAGAAGCCTGAAACGCTGTATCAGTTTCGCCCGCGCGATTAAGGCTGTAAAAGCAGATCGGGGCTATGAACTTTTGCTTCGGCACCAATACCCATCGCCCCAAATTTAAGGAGTCCTTGCGGATGAATGTTCATGAGGTTGTCATGCTTGCGATGCGATGGTTGCACCTTGTTGGCGCGTGCGTACTGGTAGGGGCACCGATTTTTATGTGGCTGGTTCTTGAACCGGCGATGGCACAGATAGATTCCGGCATTCGCGATGCCATGCAGAATCGCATCATGCGCGGCTGGCGGATGTTTTTGGGGTTGGTTATTTTGACGCAGATCGTATCGGGATTTTATTGGCTTTTTGAGGTAGTGCATATCGCCCATCAACCACCCGTATATCAGATGTTGTTGGGCGTAAAAATGCTGGCGGCCTTTGTACTTTTCTTTTTGTTGTCGGTGCTGGCGGGCCGGGCCAAATCGTTTGAGATATTTCGCAGGCAGTCGCGACGATGGCTTGGTGTGGCAGCGATAACGGCACTGCTGGTTGTGTTCTGTGCCAGCGCCATGCGCATCAGCGACGCGCAGCGTCACCACGTTGAACTACCGACGGCACCTGGTGTGGTTAGCCCCGCTCTTGCCAAGTAAAGTTGAGGGATGGTGTGGTCGGCTTTCCAAACCGTGAGATAATGTCTCGGGCCAAGCAATGAAGTTAACGCAAGACGCCACGTTACTCAGCGGCGAGCATGACGATAGCCGCAGCGAATGCCAAAACTGCCGCGTAGCCGTAGCTCCACATAGGTCCATGCTGATACAGCACTCCCATAACAATATTGGCGGCAAACAAACCAAGGCTTCGCGTGGCGGTAAGCGCCCCCATGCCACCGCCGGTTGATCCCTTAGGGATGATTCGGGAAAGAATGGCTGGCTCAAGGGTTTCAATAACGCCGAGCGCCAGCCCCATGAGTGACACGCACAGGTAATAGAGTGCATAGGGCCAGTGCAGCAGTCCCACCACGCCCATGCCTGCGGTGCCAATCGCCCCGATGGCATAGCCACCAATAGCCAAAAATCGCACGCCGCGGCCAGCTAAATGCCCCGTGGCAAGGCCTGCGAGTGCCGAGATGCCAAAGAAAACAACATAAGAAAGGACCGCCATCGCCGGACTGTGGGTTGCCTGATCTACCGTGATAATCGGAAATCCAAAGCTAAACGAACTAAACCCGTACAACCCGGTGGCCCAAAGCAGACGGCGATACAGCTTGCGATCACTGTGTTCTTCAGCGGCGGTTTTGGCGCCTGTGGTCTGCGGTATGACCGCACCGCTACGGCCGGCACGCACAAATGACAATACCAGCGATGAACAGAGCAATGGCACAATGGTAAAGAGAAAAATCTTCCAGAGCGCAACATGAGCCAACAGCAGTAGGAGCGCGGCTGTTGCCGCCAGAAATCCACCACCGATATCCAGGGCGTGTAAGAATCCGAATGCTTTGGCTCGGTTGGCCGGCACGACCACTTCCGCAAGCATGGCGCGGCGCGGTGGCGAGCGAAAGTTGCGTGCCCACCAGCCCCCTGCGAAAAGCGAAATAGCCCCGGCGGCGTTGGTGGCGAGTCCTGCAAGCGATAGAAGCGGGATCAGCAGGTTGCCGGCCAGAGCCATTTTCTTATGCCCATACTTATCGCCCATGCGCCCACCGATGAGGCCAAATGCTGCCCCGGGACCATAGCTGATAGCCGTGGCAATGCCGAACATATAAGCCGGAGCCGCCAGTTGATTCACCAGAAACAGCGGGAATACCGCCAAAACAGCCTGATATCCGAGGTCAGCAAAGCACGCAGAAAAACTGATGAGCAGTACATTGGCGCTAAGCCAGCGATCATTAGGGGATAGGTGAGTGCTGGAAGTATCGTTGACCATCTGTTCTCCGGTAGTATTGCGGCTCATGGTAAGCCTAGGACGCATGGTAACGTTGGCTTGGCTGCTGTGCCAGTGAGATTTGTGGGTTTGACGGTGGTGCCATCGTTGGGACAATGGCGCCCAACTCGTTTATGATGCAGCCATGACGATATTGGAACCTGAAAGTCGTGTAATTGACGCAACACCTGCGACGGCTCCTGCAGTGATTGCCGAGGATGTTTGCAAGCGATACAAACAAGGATCTCGAAACGTCGCAGCACTCAAAGGTTTGACGCTTAGAATTACGGCCGGCGAGTTTGTTGCAATTATGGGGGCGAGCGGATCGGGCAAGTCTACTTTTTTGCATTTGTGCGCTGCACTGGACAAACCCGATTCAGGCCGGTTATGCGTTGCCGGGCGGGACATCGGACGCCTTGGCGAGCGTGATGCGACGACGTTTCGGCGGCGGGGCGTGGGGATCGTGTTTCAGCAGTTTAACCTCATACCAACGCTTTCGGTCAAAGACAATATCATGCTCCCGGTGCGATTGGCCGGCGACGATGAAGGTCCGGCTTGGCTGCGGATGCGGGAACTGGTGGAGCGGCTGCGACTGAGCCATCGGGTTGAGCACAGGCCCGATGCGCTGTCGGGAGGCGAACAGCAACGGGTGGCCATTGCGCGCGCACTGGTGATGCGGCCGCCGTTGCTGTTGGCGGATGAACCGACAGGAAACCTCGATTCGGTGAATGCGGGACAATTCTGGCAGGCGCTTCGAGATACGCTTTCGGCAATGGAAACGACAGTGGTGCTGGTAACGCATGAACCACTTGCGGCGCTGCAGTCGCGGAGAGTGGTGGTGCTGCGCGATGGTTGCGTTGCAGGAGAGTTTAACGTGGAGAAAAATGATGATGCCAGCAGCCTGGCGGCTCGCTATCAGTCATTGGCGGTATAGGCCGCTGCGGCCGCTTTTGACCGCGATTGTAATTATGGCAGGGGTGGCGCTGGTGTTTGCCGGTGGAGCCGGACTGAACTCGGGCAAGGCTTCATTGGAAAGCGGCCTTACAGCTATGCTGGGTTCGGCTGATCTGCGAGTGGAACCCGCCGTGCAGCGAGCCGGCTTTGCCTCTGCTGAAGGTGGTTTTTTGCCGACGGGCATGCTGGGGCGGGTGCGGGCGATTCCACAGGTGTGGATGGCCGCCGCACGGCAGTCGGGTCATGTGCTGCTTCAGGTGACCAGCAGAGAGAATTTGGTCAGAGCGGTGGGAATATCTCCGACGTTTGACGGGGACTTTCATCCCATGACGTTTGTGGCCGGGCAACGCCTCCGTAGGCCTGATGAGATTGTTGTTGATAGTCGGCTGGCGAGCCGTTTTAAATTGCGCGTAGGCAACCATGTGGCCATCGCCATACGCCATGGAAACGTCTTGAGACTTAGAGTTTGCGGCATCGTCACAGAAACGCCGGTGCAGAGATTTCTAAAACCGCCGACTTGCTACCTCGACCGGCATGTGCTGGCCCGGGTATGTGCCGGGCCAGGAGGCATGACAGGCATTGATATTAAATTGCGTGCCGGTCTGGCTTCCAAGCAGTGGGCAGTGCGAATAGGTAAGTTGCTGGGGCCAGCCGCACATGTTGCAATAGCTGGCACGGCGCGAGCCGCATTCAATCAACTTGGTGGCGTGTTTAGCCGCGTGCTGCTTTTGGGAGCGTTGTTAAGCGGTCTTTGTGGCGCGGTGCTGATCTGCGGCATTATGGCGGTGGGGTTGCAGGAACGGGTTCGTCACTTTGGACACTTACGCTGTTTGGGGGCCAGCCGCGGGCAACTGACGCAAATGGTGCTGATGGAAGCGCTGCTGGCCGGAGTCATTGGCACTGCGGCCGGCATGCTGGTGGGCTGGGGTGGCTCGTGGTTGCTGGTGCGGCACTATGCATCGGTGTTGGGCGTGTATCGGGTAGGCCATTTGATTCCGGTGGCCGCGGCATTGACTGGGCTGCTGGCGACCGTTTTTGGCGCATTGCTGCCCATGTGGCTTGCGGTGCGGGTGCAGCCGCTAAGAGCGGTGGCCAGCGTGGCTCAAGCCCCTTCGATTAAACGGGTGGCTCTGGTGGCGGTGGGGGGGATACTGCTGATTGTACTTCAAGTCGCGTTATGGCAGGTACCGAGTCCAGTCTGGCGTTTTCGGCTCTATGCGTTGGTGGGAAATCCGGCGGTGTTTATTGGCGTGGCGTTAATTTCACCGCTGGTAGTGGTTTTGTTGGAGCGTCCGGCGGCTTGGGTTTTGGCATTCATATGGGGCCTGCGACGCGAGTTGCTGTTGGGGGCTTGGTCGCGCAGTCCGTGGCGGACAGGTGCAATGGTGGCCTCTCTTTTGGTGGGAATCACATTTTTCATTTCGGTTGAGAGTCGCGCCGAAGGCCTGCTTAAATCATGGGATTTTCCGGCGGGGCTTCCGGACGTATATGTATTTAGTCCATTTGCTCCATTGCCGTCGAATCGGCTCAAAACGTTGCCGCGCGTTGTACCGGGCATAAAGGACAGCACGGCGATCACGGCGTTTTTTGTCAAAGCAAAGCCGCCGGGCGGTAAGCGGCGAAACATGCTGTTTGTTGTAATACAGCCCAAAAGTTTTGAGAGAATGATTTCGCTGCAGTTCAGGCAAGGCAACGAGCAGCAGGTATTTGCTGCTTTGTTGAAGGGGCGAGCGGTTATCGTGGCATCGCAGGCACAGCATGCGGAGGGGCTTTCGGCGGGGAGCCACATCGTCATTGATGCGCCGGTGGGAGCGGTGCGTTTTAAGGTTGCTGGCGTTGCCAACTCGCCTGGGATTAACATTTTGAAAAACTATTTTGGCTCCAGCCGGCTGTTTGGGCAGGTAGCGCGAATGTCTTTGGTAGGCACTGCGGCCGATGCCCGACGTTATTTTGGCATTACAGGTCTTAATACCGTTATGATATCACTCAAGCCGGGAATTCGTGGTATGCCCGTCATGGAGGCGGCAAAAAAGTATATGTCAGGGCGCCCCAAGAGCTTTTTGGGATCACTATTTTCGGCCGGCATCGGTGGACTGCATGGCACATCTATCAAACAAATGAAGCGAAGTCTGGACCATCTGGTGCGCCGCGTGCTGGGAGCTTTAAGCTTGATCGCAATGCTTGTGCTGGTTGTCGCGAGCGTGGGCGTGGCAGCGATGATGGGGGCTTCGGTTCGACATCGCCGCTATGAGTTTGGGGTGCTGCGAGCCTGCGGGGCCGGGCGCGGACAGTTGGTTCGGCTGGTGCTGGCAGAAACGAGCCTTGCGGCTCTGGTTGCGTGTGGATTGGGCGTGGTGCAGGGCTTGTATTTTGCATGGATGGCAACGAATATAGACCGTCTACTTGCGGGGTTTGAGTCCGATTTTATGATTAATGGCGCGGGTTTGGTGTTTCCCGTGGTGCTGACGTTGGCTCTTGCCTTAGGCGCAGCCCTTTGGCCGGCCGCACGGGCCTCTGTCATCGCGGGCCGGGCACTGCTCGCCTCCGGCAGATGTTAATAACCAGCGATGGTGACGGAGGCGTGTTAGGGCCGAGTTGGTCATAAACTTCCCGTAATGATTGACAGTTGCAAAAAGCT
>JABEVB010000063.1 GCA_013044165.1 Phycisphaerales bacterium | reverse complement strand
CACCAACGGCATATTGAAGTCCACGCACAACAAGTGGTACTTCGCAGCCAGCTTGCGCACAAATGCCGAGTAGCGAAGAAGCACATCGTTGTAGCCGCCATGGCTGTCGTCGAGCTTGTTGGTTTTTGGGTGCAGCCAGGGTAAGTGCAGTGGAAAACCCGGCTTTTGAGTTACATCATCAAATGCCGAGGGTTGTATCAGAACAATTCGCACGCCGGGCAGATGCGCCTGGAGCGACTTAATGATGTGTACATACCCTTTGGCATATACATTAAAAATGCTCTTGCTCCACGGGTGATAGCTCGCATCGTTCATGGCAAGCATAATGGTGACAACCGTAGGCTTAAATGGAAATACGTCGCGCTTAAGCCGCAGGTCTATCGGCCCGGCCCAGCCACCACCCACCTTGTCTCCGCCGACGCCGGCATCTACAAATTTAACCCTCAGGTTTGGATAGCGCGTTGTGATGTAGCTTTCAGTAAAGGTTGTATACAGTCGCTGCTCGGTGATGCTGTCACCATAAAAACAAACGCGGTCGCCCGGATGCAGGAAAAAGTGTTGCGGCGCAGAATCCGCGCAGGTCGCCATACCCATATGGTTACACATGACATTGCCATGGGCCGTTGCTGAAGTGGACGCTTCGTTGGTGCTTTGGCAGCCGCTCGCAGCCAACAACGCACCAAGCCCAATAACAATTAACGAATTAAGCAATGCACTTTTTAGCATACGAATACGGCTCCTGTGTAGAATATGTTTTTTCATCAGAGTCGGCTTAAAGCACGACAGGATGAGAATACTATGGCGCATATCCCGCGCCAAGCAACCCAGGCTCCGCTCGTAGCGAGGGCATCTTGCCTGCTTAACGCAACGGGTGTCGGGCGTCCCGCCCGACTGTTCCTGCAGCCATACCTGTCGGCCAAGATGGCCGCCCCCCCCTGCGTTAAAAATATCTTCCCCAAATCAACTGCAGTTTCTCGCGGGCGGCATGCGGAATTTTGCTTTTGTCGGACCATATCGCCAACTCCAGCGATCGGTGTGCCGCAAACTCGCGGGTGCGAGCGGCCCATATCCGCGGTAAAGCCGCCTTAATCAGCGAGAGTGCATTGTCAGTAGCCGCATGCAGGTGCCCAATGATTTCTTCCAGAAGTCCCAGCTTGGTCTGGTTGGGTTGATGAGGTTTCCAGCAGTCGTAGTCGGTAACCAAAGCAATGGAGGCATAGGCCATTTCGGCCTCGCGAGCGAGTTTAGCTTCGGGCATAAGCGTCATGCCTATGAGGTCGGCTCCCCAACGGCGGTGCAACTGCGACTCCGCACGCGTGGAAAACGCCGGCCCCTGCATACATACGTAAGTGCCCGTTTTATGCACGCGCAGGTCTGCTTCGTGCTCCAGCCATGTCTCGAACAAAAGTTCGCGCAGCACGGGACACGTTGGCTCGGCAAACTCCACATGCACTGCGGCATCCTCAAAAAAGCTCGCCGGTCGGCCATAGGTTTTATCAATTGACTGATCCACCAGCACCAGATGCCTAGGCTGAATCTCTTCTCGCAGCGATCCGACCGCTCCGGTCGCCAATATCCAGCGGCAGCCAACCGCTTTGAGCGCATATATGTTTGCCCGATACGGCACCTGCACCGGATTGAGTAAATGCCCCGCGCCATGGCGCGCGAGGATGGCCACCGGAACACCATGCCACTCGGCAAGGATGGGCGCGGCCGCTGGCGGGCCAAAAGGGGTTGGCACGTTGGCCTTCTCGCCGCTTTGCCCCTGCAACAGCGCCTCGCCCAGGCCCGATCCACCAATAATGCCGATGCGTTCTTCTGCCACTGCTATTCCTTTGACACAATATTACGAACTCACCAATCCGCTTGATGTATCAGGCGGTTTGCCGGCCTCGGTAAAATCATCGTGCGCCGGCTGCCACTGCGGGTTAATAAGGTGTATCAGCAGCAGCGCAATCAGGTACGCGCTGCTGGCAATGGCAAATATGAGCCAATAGCTGTTGTGGGTTTCGTGCAAAAGCCAGCCAACTCCCACCGACACAAAAATACTGATGCCCGACGCCACCAAGCCGCCCAGCCCCACCAGGGACCCTACCACACCCATGGGCATGGTGTCGGAGGCCATGGTAAACAGATTAGCCGAAAAACCCTGGTGCCCCGCGCACGCCATTCCCACCAAAATAGAAGCCAAATATACGTTGTGCACATGCGAGGTAAAAAACACCGGCGTAACAACCAACGCGCAGATCAGCATGGCCACTTTGCGGGCGGCGTTGAGGCTCCAGCCGCTTCGCAAGAACCACGACGAAAGCGCCCCGCCGCCAATGCTGCCCAGATCAGCCATACCATAAATAATAACCATGGGCGCCAGCATATGCTTGATGTTCACATGCTCCTTATCATGAAAAAATCCGGGAATCCAAAACAAAAAAAACCACCAGACCGGGCTGGTCATCATGGTGCCGACCACATAGGCCCACGTCTGTTTATGCAACAGCAGGCGACTCCAAGGCACATGCATTTGGGCTGCGGGTGTGTCAGAGCGAATGTACTGCAATTCTTCCGGTGAGAGCCGCGGATTTTTCTCAGGGTCTTTGTACCGCACCAGCCACCACGCCAACCACAGAAAACCCAGTGCGCCTGCCACCACAAAAACGCTTTGCCACGGCAGGTGACCGAGCACCAACCACGCAATGGCCGGT
>JABEVB010000062.1 GCA_013044165.1 Phycisphaerales bacterium | reverse complement strand
CTCGGCGGTGGTCGCCGATGTGTGGCAGGCATGGTGGATTTACTTCTCCGCGCCCATCCTGGGAATGCTGACAGGCGTTGAAGTGCACAAGCAGATTGTTCAGGACCATCGCCTTCTCTGTTTACGATTGAATCATTGTCCAAAAACCCCTACGCTTCACGCATGCAACTGCCTGGCACAAACGGAGGCCGCGGCATAACGTTGCAAGCCTTACACAACCTGAAAGGAACCCAATGCCTGCATCAAACGATTACGACATCATCATTATCGGCACCGGCGCCGGTGGTGGAACACTCGCCCATAAGCTGG
Source organism: Phycisphaerales bacterium (assembly GCA_013044165.1). Lineage (GTDB taxonomy): Bacteria > Planctomycetota > Phycisphaerae > WQYP01 > WQYP01 > JABEVB01. The sequence goes on along the minus strand of JABEVB010000062.1, from coordinate 21,465 downwards.
CCCCCTCTGGAAAAAAAATTCTGCTGCTGGAACGCGGCAGTTGGCTGCCGGCCGAAAAAGAAAACTGGGATGCCTCCAGCGTGTTTGTGCAGAACCGTTATGTCTCACAAGATAACTGGTACGACAAGGACGGCAACAAGTTTCAACCCGGCAGCCATTACTTTGTAGGCGGAGCCACCAAAATGTTTGGTGCGGCGCTGTTTCGGCTGCGTAAAGAAGATTTTGGCGAAATCCGCCACCATGATGGCATCTCCCCGGCCTGGCCCATTTCCTACGATGAACTTGAGCCATACTACCTGCAGGCCGAGCGGCTTTACCAGGTCCATGGCCAGCGTGGCGAAGACCCTACCGAAGGGCCATCCTCAGGGCCGTACGCCTACCCGGCCATCAGCCACGAGCCGGTGATAGCGCAAATCGCCGAGCATTGGCAAAAAGCGGGCTATCATCCGTTTCACGCGCCAACCGGCATCATGCTCAATGAGGCCGCAAAGCACGAAGGCCGCTGCATTCGTTGCAACACCTGCGACGGCTTTCCATGCCTGCTGGGCGCCAAATGCGATGCAGAACATATTTGCGTGCGTCCGGCCCTTAAATATCCCAACGTGACGCTGCTTACCAATGCCCAGGTTCACAAGCTCGAAACCAGCCCTTCCGGTCGTGAGGTGACCCGCGTTTGGGCCAACTGCGGCGGTCAGGACCGGGCCTTTACGGCGGGCATTGTGGTTGTCTCGGCCGGAGCCGCAAACTCCGCCCGCCTGCTGCTGCTCTCAGCCAACGATAAACATCCGCGAGGTTTGGCCAATGGCTCCGACATCGTGGGGCGCCATTACATGTTTCATAATTCGGCCGCCTTGGTGGCCCTCACCCGCGAGCCAAACACCACCGTGTTTCAAAAGACGCTCTCACTCAACGACTTTTACTTCAAGGCCAACGATTGCGACTACCCGCTGGGCAATATTCAGATGATCGGCAAGTCTCTCGGTCCGATGTTCAAGGGCGATGCCCCAAAGTTTGCCCCCGGTTTTTCGCTTGATGAGCTTGCGAAGCATGCTATAGACTTCTGGCTCACCACCGAAGACCTGCCCATGGCCGACAATCGCGTGAGCTTAAACAGCAAAGGCGAAATTCAACTCAACTATACATTCAACAATCAAGTGCCGATGCAGCGGCTGCTAGGCAAGCTGCAGCAGCTTATGGAGCATGCCGACATGCACCCGCACCTGATTCCAAATCATCTTTACCTGGGCAAAACAATCCCAATCGCCGGCGTGGGGCATCAGGCCGGTACGCTGCGTTTTGGCCGCGACCCCAAGGCCAGCGTGCTGGACATAAACTGCAAAGCCCACGAGTTGGATAACCTGTATGTGGTGGATACGAGCTTTTTCCCAAGCATTGGGGCGGTTAATCCGTCGCTCACGGCCATCGCCAACGCCCTGCGCGTCGGCGACCATCTTTTGGCGCGATTAAAGTGACGTTTGTGGCGGCTTTTACCCAAACAGGCTTCTGGCTGCAGGACGCATAGCCATCGCTGGTATGGCGGGGGTAGCTTTTTGCCTTTTAGCACCACTGGGCTTACATTAATCGCTTCGCCCCGGACTGGCGGAAGAATCGCTTGGCCTGTGGGCTGGACATAAATGACGGAAATGATGGCTGATGGGCATTATTGTACAGAAATTCGGTGGCACCTCGGTTGCCACCGCCGAAAAAATTCACAAAGCTGCGCAAAGAGTCATTGCGGCCAAGCTGGCAGGTCATCAAGTTGTTGTTGTGGTCTCCGCCATGGGGCACACCACCGACGAACTTCTTAAATTGGCCCGTCAGGTTGCGCCCAACCCACCCAAACGCGAGCTTGATCAACTCTTGGCAACCGGCGAGCAGGTGACCATTGCCCTGATTGCAATGGCCATCGCCGCGCAGGGGCATCAGGCCATAAGCTTTACCGGCGGCCAAATTGGCCTGGTAACCGACGCCGTGCACAGCAAAGCCCGCATTCAGCAAATAGACCATGATCGCATTACCCGCGAACTTGATGCGGGCCGCATTGTAATTGTCGCAGGCTTTCAGGGCGTCACCGAGGATGGGGCCGTCACAACGCTGGGCCGTGGCGGCAGCAACGCCACGCTGGTGGCGCTGGGGGCCGTGCTGCAGGCCGACGTCTGCGAAAACTTTACCGATGTGGACGGCGTATTTACCGCCGACCCGCGCGTGGTGCCCGACGCCCGTAAAATTGACCGCATCAGCTATGACGAAATGCTTGAGCTATCGAGCGTTGGCGCCGGTGTGCTCCAGACGCGGGCGGTGGAGTTCGCCAAAAAATACAATGTGCCGATTCATGTGCGAAACGCCGGGAACGACCACCCGGGAACGTGGATTGTTGCGGAGACCAAAGCTATGGAACATATTCTCGTGTCGGGCTGTGCCCTGAAAAAAGACCTTACCCGTGTCACGCTCAAGGGCATTCCCGATCGGCCCGGCGTGGTGGCCCGTATTTTTGCAGCCATCGCCGCGAGCAATATTGTCGTGGACGACATTATTCAAAACGTGCTTGACGATCGCACCGCCAACATCAGCTTTACCGTCGAACACGGCGACCTGGCCGACCTGCAGCCGGTGGTCGAAAAACTGCTTGCGGAAATGGGTGGATCGGCTCGATTTGACCGCGATTTGGCCAAGGTATCCATTGTGGGCGTTGGCATGAAGCAGAGCACAGGTGTGGCCAGCACCATGTTCAAAGCGCTCGCGGACGAACAGGTGAACATAGACAACATCTCAACAAGCGAAATTCGCATTTCGTGCCTCGTGGCCCGCAATGATGCCGACAAAGCGCTGCGTGCCGTACATGCGGCGTTTAAGTTGGGTGAGCCGGCCAAAGTTTAATGGGACGCCACAGCGGGAGCGGTTCGAGATCGAACGACACATGGACACCTATGCCATGGCTCGCAGATCATTGCATTTTTCTCTGCCGCCTGCCAGGGCGCTGGTCGTAAACTTTCGCGTGCATCCTATAGCTCAAGGGTCGCCCTGTTTGGCGGAGCTCGCTATTGTTGGGCGCAAAGTATAGGCGGCTCAATATGAGCCGCCTATGCTTTAATAAGGGTCGTGCAGGCACCGCTTTGGGATGTGCGGCCCCTTAGTTTGAGTTTCCGCTCGGCACCGGAACGGTTTGGCCATTAGCTGGAACAATGCCGGTGTTGTTGCCCGAAGAGGCCGGTTGATCGCTGGCTGGAACATAGGGGTTGTACTTCAGCTTGACCGGTAAGATGTAGATGTCAACGCGGCGGTTCATGGCGCTGCCACGATGCCGCGGAGCGTTAGGCGCTATAGGATGGGTTTTGCCCCAGCCCGCAACCTGCATGCGCCGTGGCAGTACGCCGTAATGCTTCAGCACGTACATCACCGAAATAGCGCGGTTGGTGGACAGATACCAGTTGGTGGGATTCATCACCGATGCGCGATTGCGGCGAATAGGCACATCATCGGTATTGCCGACGATGCGAATTTCATTAGCACCAATGGCCGACATATCCAGAATCTGCGCAAACTTGGCAAGCGCTTGGCGCGCTTCCTGCCGCACTTCGGTGGATCCGAGTGCGAAGGTCAAATCGCTCTTAAAGCGAATCAATCCGAGATCTTTGTTGTATTGCAGCAAGTCGGGGTATTGCTGGGCGAGCTGTTCAAGCGCGTTGTTGACCGAGGCCGGCAACTTAGGAGCACTGTTCGCCAAAGCGAGGAGTTTGTTGTATTCATCCTGCAGCTTGGCGAGCCGGGCCTTAAGCGCGTCGCGTTCCGCCATAAGGGCTGATACGCCGCCGCCTTGAGCCGCGAGAAGTTTGTCCTTATCGGCAAGCTGCGCTTCAAGCGTTTTGATCTGGCTTTGCAGGCTGGCAAGCTGTTCTTCCTGTGAGGCCAGCTGCGATTTGGCCTGATCGTAAGCGTCGTAGAGACGTTGATATTTCTGTTGCGAGACGCAACCACCGACGGCAAGTGTTGCCGTCGCCAGTGCACCCAGAACGATCATCCGTGCCGCGCGAGTTGAAGCTGAGCAAGCCATGTTTCACATCTCCATACATTGAAGGCCAAAAAGCACCTGCAGGCCAACCACCTGCTGACTTGTGCCATAGTAAGGTTTAGGCAAAAAAAGTTCCAGTGATCTCTTAAGCGAGCGGTATAAATGGTTGCCAATTTTTCTTGCGGCGTGCGGATTTAGGTTTCTGCAACCCACACGCGGGGCCGAAAGTAAACTGTTTAGCGACCGGCCTGCCGGTGCTAACGCAGCCTGCAACCCACGGCAAGCTATCCTTAAACAACTCTCTATGACCTGGCACGCTGCTTACTGGCATCCCCGGTAATTGCGCCGGTTACAGCGAGGGGCTGTCGCAACCTTCGCGGCCCCAACTTTGCCCTCACAATCCCCATATTGGCAGAGCCGATGATCCCTTTGAAGCCCGCATCGTGGCCAAAAGGTACGGCGCGTTTACCGCGTCGCGGCTTTTCCGGCAAAGAAGCCAACAAAACCAAACAGCAGCGTAACCACAGCCAGAAGCCCGGTGAAGAGCCATATATTCTTGGCCAGCATACCCAACCATGAGGGACTAAAGCCAACCACGCCGGCACTGGCGATAATAAACACCAGCACCATGGCCAGCACCGCAGCCAGCGCCAATCCGCCGAACAGGCCGGCGGTGGGGTCAGCCGCTTCCACAACGGGGGCGTAGGTTACTTGGCCCGACATGGACGCCGGGGACTCCGTACCCAAGGCGGCGGACCCGGCTCCCGTAGCCATCGCCGCGCCGGCACTCGTGCGCCCGCTGGAATCAAAAACGCCCGAAGAAGAGCCAATGCCTGCCTGTGACGCGCCGCCTTCGCCAGGGTAGATTTCATCGAGTAACTCGGCGCCGAGACTGGTATTGTCGCTTTCGCGGGTGAGGTCGAGAAGACCGGACCCGCTGCCGACCGAATCAAGGCCGGAAGGGGAAATAGCATCGTAAATGGGGGAAGATATCTGTGTCTGTGCGCTGGCATCGGTGGCTTTAACTTCATGTTCGTCAAACACGCGCATGCCGCGAGCGTCGGAGGCACCCGCCGGTTTTCCGGCGGCGGTACCCTGTCGGGTGTCACCGGCCGGCTTGCCTGCGTGGCTCTCACCTGCGAGGCCAATGCCCGAAGTGTCGGAGGGGGCGAGTTCAATAACCCCACTCCCCGTGCCCGTGCCGACCTTCATGTCGCCGGCCAGCCGGTCAACTTGGTCAACCTTAAACATCGTTTTGTTGCCATCGCGAAACTCGCGGAGCTTGCTCTGTTCCACAAGCTCTTTGAGCTTATCCGGCGCTACGCTGAGTTTGGCCGCGGCTTCATCCGCACTGTAAAACATTTTGCCCATGAAGCAACACTCCTTTGTCAAGACGCAAGCGATGACCAACAGGCTGACGGTGCGGCGGCAGTTGCGTCCACTGCCTGCCACTCACTTCCCGCCATTAAGGTATTGTAAACCGACGTGAACCGACTTGCCAAATGTTTTTTGCCGGTTCTTTAGCGTTGTCGGGCGGCTATCGGGCTGGCTGGCTTCCGGGGGCCGGCTTGCCGCCTCCGATACCCATACGCAGCATGGCTTTTACCTGCTCCGGGGTGGGGGCCGCGTTGTTAAAGTCGGATAACTTCAGGTCGGCGGAAAAATCACGTACAGCCATCAGTCGTAGTCGCGAGGCGGTGGTCAGAATGCGATACACGCAAACACGATGGGAGGCGGTATCGAGGAGTATAAACCCCCAAGCGTTGCTATTAATCTGTGCAGGCATCATATAAATGTGCCCTCCGCCCGGCCACGTTACCGGGTCCGCGCCATAGGCACTGGCCGCTGGGTCAAAAAGCCCATTATGATGCCTGCTGTGGGCGCTGTAGTACATTGCAGCCGCATTAAGCAGCATTCCAACGCCCAGCAGGGCAATTGCTGGGATAATCCATCGGCTCATATTGGCAGGTCTTGATTGCATGATGGTATGGTATGCCTCATACACGTTCGGAGCAAGCGATAAAGCATGCCCGTACCGTCTCGGGTCCCTTGCGTGGTGTTGTCGCAGCGGTGCAGTGGTACCGCCGGCGGCGCGTTAATGGGTTGTTGTTGCTGCAGGCTTTCCCGCCATGGAGCACCCGCGGTGATGGCAATATTCGCAGTCAAACTGGTTGCCGATGCAATGTTTAATGCGCTCCATCATGACCTTGGCGATACCCTCATCAACCCCCAAGGGTGCGGTTACATGACACGTTACGCCTGGATGCTCGGCCGCAGCTTCCGCTGTAATACGCGGGATGTCGGTGGTGCTGTGCCGCCCCGGCGATAAAAAATAGGGGTGCACGATGACCTGAGTTGCGCCCTGACGCACGCAAGCGGCAATCGCCTGCGGAATAGATGGTTCGGCAAGTTCCATATGAGCGGGTTCTACGATGGCGTATCCTGATACCCGTTTGAACATGTCGGCGACATCCACAAGCATATCATTCGCGGCGGCAAAACGGCTGCCGTGATCTACTATTACCATGCCTACTTTTTGTTCAATCTGCAAAGCTGCGCTCCTATTTTGCTGAGGGTCAAAAGCCTTGGGCCTCATCATGGTTCAAAGAATAGCAGGTGTATCGAATGGCTCCAAATGTCTGATGAGCAATTTATATCCTCTGTTGGCGTCATTCCGGGCGTTGGGTGCCTGACCGTAGCTTCAGCCTGCTATTGCCATGGCAATGCTTCTGAACGGCCATGCGAACCGTGGGGGTATAATCCGACCTTCACACCTTGGCCTCAAAATTGCATTATTTTGCAAATAAGGCCGAAAGTCTCCACCACACAGTCCCATTACGTCTGGGGTACGGATTGCCAGAATTCGCCTGTAAAGCCGCCAACTGGCTGACGTAAAGTTTGGGCGGACGCTGCCCACAAGTGTCAGCTTGAGCTTCTCGCATACGAGCGCCTGCTCCGGCTTGGTCTATCGGTGCTGCACCAGGCCGCGTTCATCGGTGATGGTTATGTGCAAATCAATTATCTTAAATCGCCGCCAATTATTCCAACGCCGCGCGGGCGGTAAGCCGCTTGCAATTACCGCACGGTGGTGGTGAGAGGGGCTGTTTTGTCGCCACGGCGATTCATTCTATAATTAACCGAATGAGCATCATTGAACATTCTGCGCCTAACCCGGCGCTGTCGGCGGCGTTTAAAATCGAAAGCCCCTTTGAGCCCGCGGGCGACCAGCCTGCTGCCATTGAAAAGCTGGTTGAGGGTTTCAATCGCGGTGAAAAACACCAGGTACTAATGGGTGTTACCGGTTCGGGAAAAACATTTACGATGGCCCATGTGGCGATGCGGCTGGGGCTTCCGACGCTGGTCATCAGCCACAACAAAACGCTCGCTGCGCAGCTCTTTGAGGAGTTTCGCGAGCTGTTGCCCCACAATGCGGTCAATTATTTCGTAAGTTACTACGACTACTATCAACCGGAAGCGTACATACCGCAGCGCGACATTTACATTGAAAAAGATGCGGCCCGCAACGATGACTTGGACCGCCTGCGGCTGGCAACCACAAGCAATCTCATTGGCCGGCGCGATGTTTTAACCGTTGCCTCGGTAAGCTGCATCTTCGGGTTGGGTTCTCCGGATGAGTACAAAAAAAAGGTGATTTCGCTTCAGCGTGGCGCCGATTATCCGCGGGAACAGCTGATGCGCTCGCTTGTAGACATGCAGTACGACCGCAACGATATTGAATTTAAGCGAGGCGTGTTTAGAGTGCGTGGCGATGTGATCGAGCTTTTTCCTGCGTATGAAACCACTGCTCTGCGAATAGAAATGTTTGGCGACACCGTGGAGGCTCTCTGGAATATTCACCCCGTCAGCGGCGAGCGGCTTACCGAGGAAAGCCAGGCGTTTATTTACCCCGCCAAGCATTATGTGGCCGACGACGACACCATGGCCCGCGCTGTGCGCGACATTCGTGCTGAAATGGACGCCCGTGTAAAGGAGTTGCGCTCGCTGGGCAAGTTGCTTGAAGCTCAGCGTCTGTTGGCCCGCACCAAATATGATCTGGAAATGCTGCATGAGACAGGCTTTTGCAGCGGTATCGAAAATTACTCGCGGCACATCAGCGGGTTGCCACCGGGGGCCAAGCCCTGCACACTCATAGATTACTTTCCCAAGCAGTACCTGCTGATTATTGACGAATCACACGTGACTATTCCGCAGATCAATGCGATGTACGCCGGCGACCGCAATCGCAAGCAGGTGCTGGTAGAGCATGGCTTTCGACTGCCGTCGGCCCTGGACAATCGGCCTATGACGTTTGATGAGTTTCGGTCCATGTGGGATCGGGTCTTGTTTGTGTCGGCGACACCGGGCAAGTTTGAGCTGGCCCTTACCGGTGGGGCCGTGGTGGAACAGGTGATAAGGCCCACTGGGCTGATGGACCCGCAAATAGAGGTGCGCCCCGCGCAGGGACAGGTGGCGGACCTGTTGAAGGAGGTGAAACTGCGAGCCGATAAAGCCGAGCGTTCGCTGGTGACCACGCTTACCAAACGGCTGGCCGAAGATTTGGCCCATTACCTGGGCGAAGCGGGACTGCGCTGCAAATATCTGCACAGTGAAATCCAAACCTTTGAACGGGTGGAAATACTTCGTGAATTGCGCGAAGGCTCCTTCGATTGTCTGGTCGGCGTTAACCTGCTGCGCGAAGGCCTGGATCTGCCCGAAGTTTCCATGGTTGCCATTATGGATGCCGATAAACAGGGCTTTTTGCGAAGCGAAACGTCCTTAATACAAATGATTGGCCGCTGCGCCCGCAACGTCAATGCCCAGGTGTTTCTGTATGCCGACAATGTGACCGCCGCCATGAAACGGGCAATGGATGAAACGTTGCGCCGGCGACAGTTGCAACAACAATACAATGAGGATCATGGTATTACGCCGCAGACCATCAGCAAGGCCATCCGCAAAGGGATAGATGCCGAGTTGCAGGCGCGGCGCATTGCCCGCGAAATTGTAGCTTCGTCCGACACCCAGTACGACCAGCAGGAAATGCTGCGTATGTTGGAAGACGAAATGCTTACTGCGGCCAACAATCTGGAGTTTGAGCGTGCGGCCACGCTGCGCGACAAGATCAAAGAGTTGCGCGACGAAATAAAACCTGCATGCGATACCGACAAAGGCCAAAATCTATTCGATGCGGAAAACGCTCAGCGTGACGAAGCCTTGGCCGCCGCCATAGACGAGGGGCTTTCGCGACGGTTGGCCAACAAGCCGGCCATGACGCCGCAGCAGAAAAAAGTTAAGCGCGGCGGCTCGCCGCGACGCTGATGGGGCTGTTACGCGGCAAACTTGGCTGGCGTGGCCGCGGAATGTGTGGCGCGCGTAGTATTCGGTTCAATGGCCAATGTTGAGGTGTTTTGCCCTTGACGCGCGGCGGCAGCGCGGTGACGATCATTTGCGCAGACCCGCGGTGTGGTTTGAGCAAAGAGTGGCGGATGAATGACGCATACGCAGATTATTCTTTTGACCTGTTTGGGCGTGGTAGTCGGCTATCTTGTGGGCAGCATACCGTTTGCATTGCTTATAGGATTTTCCAAAGGCGTTGACATTCGTAAGCAAGGCAGCGGCAACGTGGGGGCTACCAATTGTGGCCGGGTACTGGGTTTTAAATATTTCTGGTATGCCTTCATTCTCGATTTTTTCAAGGGGTTTGCGCCGGTTTTGGCGTGCGATCTCGTGGTACAGCATTGGTGGGGGCCAAACTGGGTTCCTATGACCACCGCTATTGCGGCGATTGTGGGACATGTCTATCCGATCTATTTGAGGTTCAAGGGCGGTAAAGGCGTCGCAACAACTTTTGGAGCGTTGGTGGGCCTCTGGCCGGTGTTTACGATTGCCGTGTTTTTGGCCGCAGTTGTCTTTACAATCGTATTTTTAGCGTATCGTATTATTTCTATAGCATCTATCTGTGCAGCCGTAAGTTTGATGGTGCTGGTACCCGTTGTGGGTCGCAGCCTGCCTGTTATTCAGGGAGTTGCGCAACCAGTGCCATGGAACCAGCTACGAACACTTACCATTGCCGCATGTATCGTGGGCCTCCTTATTGTGATAAAACACCGCGCCAACATTAAACGATTGCTTGCGGGCACTGAACCGCGCGTGGGTTCGCGCCGGACACATGCCGGCGAGGAGGCACCAGCGCGCGGGGCCACTGAAACAGCCGATGGCTTGGAACAAAAGGACTAATCGCTCATGAGTCAACAGGTAAATCTTGCGATTGTGGGCTGCGGCAGTATGACGTATAACGCCCATGCTCCCTGGATAAACTCCACCAGCGAAATACGAGTGGCAGCGCTGTGCGACACAGACCGCGCCGCAGCTGAAAAGCTGCGCCGTGACCGCTTTAAAGATGATGCACAGATCGCGATTTTTGAGGATTGGCGCGATCTTTTAAAGCGCCGGCCCGCAGGCATTGCGGGGGTGCTATTTGCTACACCGCACACACAGCATTATGAACAGTGTATGGCCGCGCTGGACCAGGGCTGGCATGTGCTCGTTGAAAAGCCGATGGTGACAAACAGTGCTCATGCGCGACAAATTATTCACAAGGCCCAAGAGAAGGTTCTGCAGGTGCAGGTTGCCTTTCAGGCGCCGTTTTCAGCCGAGCATGTTCATATCCGCGAGTTTATTGCCAGAGGTGGCTTGGGCGAGTTGCAGGCGGCGGGAGGGTTTGTCTTTCAAGACTGGCGGCGCCCTGGGCATGGGACTTGGCGACAGGATCCGGCTGCCGCCGGTGGCGGTTTTATCTATGACAGCGGCGCCCACCTGCTGAATGCCTGGAACTATTTGATTGGACGGCCCGCGGCAAGCGTGCACGCCATGATCAGCAACAAAGGTCTTGCCGTAGAGGTAAATGGGGCGGTTAACATTCGCTATCAAGGCGGGGTTCTGGCCAGCGCCGTTTTATGTGGCAACAGCGTGGGCTGGCAGGAGGGCATTTGGCTCGCCGGCGAGCGCGGTCGCATTCATACCGGCATTCATGGTGGACGCATTGAAGTATGGGATCAGCACGGCCGTCAGTTGCCTGACCCCCAAATCACAGCAACGCATTACACGCCGCCGCAGAACTTTGCGCACAGTTTGCTTGGCCTCGCGGCACCGCGTGCGCCGGCGCGGCTTGGTCTGTTGCACTGTCTGCTGATGGAGGCGCTATATAAAAGCGCCGCTAATGGCTGCGAAGTTGCGGTGGAGCAGGAGTGAGCGGATGATGGCATCTTTAGCGACGTCGCCGGCCGATGTTGCCCATTCGGTTAAGATTGTGCCGGCGAATCGGCTTGGCCTCTCATTTTATCATCGCCCGGCAATAGAGTTGGCTCCGCTGCTGCTGGGCAACATATTGGTGCGCCGCGTTGGCGGTTGCCTGTTGCGGTGCCGTATTGTTGAGACCGAAGCCTATATTGGTGCGCACGACTTGGCATGCCACGCCGCACGCGGCCGAACCGCGCGCAATGATGTAATGTTTGGGCCTCCGGGGCGGGTGTATGTGTATTTTATTTATGGCATGTACTACATGTTGAATATCGTTGCCGGCGACATAGGCGACCCGCAGGCGGTGTTGATTCGTGCGGCGGCTCCACTCGATGGCTGGGAGGCAAATCTTTCGGGGCCGGGCCGATTGGCACGAGAACTGATGCTCAACCGGCAGCATAACGGGCTGTCGCTGGCCAGTGACGAATTATTTCTGCAGAGGGATGCTGCCCATCGGCCCAAAGTAAGGCGTACGCCGCGCATTGGCGTAGACTATGCCGGTCATTGGGCGCGGCGACTGTTGCGGTTTGTGGATATTCACGAGAACAGCCGACGGTATGTAAGTGGACGCAAAGTCTGACGACCACTGAAGATTCGCTGCCCCATTCATCGTCTTTGTGAATTGTTTTGTTCAATTCGTCTTGCAAGCTGCTTTTATCGTACACTCATATAAAGAGACAATCCGGCCATGTGCCGATATAGTGTAGAGTCCTCTACGATGGACTCTGCGAACCTCGCCAAGTGGGCGTTGGTCGCTGTTTTATCGGAAGCTAATGCCATGACCACGGCAAGTACTGCCAGACAAGACACTCTGTTAGGTAAGGTGGTGGTCGAGCAGGGCTTTTGCACGCGCGATGAACTAAACGATTGTGTCGCTCTGCAAACAGAACTGGAACGCCAGAACAACCAGCGTAGCCTTGCCGATATCCTAGTGGCCAACGGCTACATTACTCAAACGCAAATTAATCGCGCCCGGGCCGCAGCAGAAGAACAGCGCGGCATGGCACAAATTCCAGGCTATCAAATTTTAAGCAAGCTTGGTGCCGGTGCCATGGCCACAGTGTTTAAAGCTCGGCAGCTTTCGCTGGATCGCATGGTTGCCATAAAAGTGCTCCCCAAACGCATGAGCGACAACAAGGAGTTTGTGGACCGCTTTTATCAGGAGGGTAGGGCGGCGGCCAAGCTTAATCATCCCAATATTGTTGGAGCCTTTGATGTCGGCGAAGCCAACGGCTACCACTACTTCGTCATGGAGTATGTGGAGGGCCAAACGGTATTCGATCAGCTTGATGCCGGCAAACCCTATCCAGAAAAGGAAGCCCTCGACATCATCATTCAGGTGTGCAAGGCTTTGGTGCACGCCCACGAAAACGGCCTGATCCACCGCGACGTTAAGCCGAAGAACATCATGATCACTCCCGGCGGGATCGCCAAGCTGGCGGACATGGGCCTCGCCCGGGAAAAGGACGATCAGGCCGCGGCCCTGGCTGAGGCGGGCAAAGCATACGGCACGCCCTACTACATTTCGCCCGAGCAAATTCGCGGTGAAATGAACATTGATTTTCGAGCGGATATTTATTCGCTTGGAGCCACCTTTTATCACATGCTCACCGGCCGCGTTCCATTTGAAGCACCCTCTCCAGCGGCGGTCATGCACAAACACCTCAAGGAAGAACTCGTGCCCCCCGACCATATTGTCACCACGCTTTCGGCCGGTGTAAGCGAAATTATTGAAGTGGCCATGGCAAAAGACCCCAAACGCCGCTACAGTTCCACCAAAGATATGCTGTCTGATCTTGAAGCCGTCGCGCGGGGCGAGCCACCCGTACTTGCCCGCAAGGCTTACGACCTGACATCGCTCGCTGATCTGGAGAAGACCGGTCGTGAGATACCGGGCGGTGAGGTAGACCTCGTCGAAGCGGCCCGCGAGCAAACCATAGATTTTGGCTCGCGCACGGTGGTGCAAAAATTCTCTGATCCGCTGGTCATGACGCTGCTGGCTCTGCTGGAGGTTGCCGCCGTGATTATTATCTTGCTGCTTATTTTCCGCGGGTGATGATGGCGACTCGCCCTGGCTCTGCCGGGGCAGCTTAACGCATAATCATGCTGGCTCCTTGGCAGTAGATGAAACTACTATTCGGACTTTGGCCGTTAAAGCCCTCGCTTACGTCGCGTCGGTTACTCATGGTATGCTCAAGGCCATGATGCAACGTTTGCTCGCCTTTTTTCAGTTAACGCGTGCGGCACTGGTGTTTACCGCCGTGGCCGACTCGTGGGCTTTGCTGCTCTATAAAATTCCGGGCCAGCCTCCGCAGGCAGACATCGGTATAAAGCTGCTGCTTACGGCGCTGGCTTCCGGGTTTTTGTACTTATTCGGCATGGCCCTTAATGACCTGCTCGATGCCCGGCGGGACCAAATCTTTGCCCGCTGGCGGCCCATACCCAGTGGCCGCATTACGCCGTGGGCGGCCGTGGTCGTCTGCATGATTTTGCTTATGCTTGCCCTGCTCGCGGCAACGCTCTTGGGTATTGTACCCAAAGGCTCACAAATACCGTGGCCCACATTTGTGGCTTTGGCCACAGCGCTGTTTATTGTATTTTATGATGCTGCGGCAAAATACCTTGGCGCTGTTGGCCTTATAACACTTGGAATGGTGCGTGGACTTAACTGCCTTATTGGAAGGCCTACCTTTGGGTTTCTGCTGCTGCCGCTGGTGCTTTTTACCCATATCGCGATGATAAGTGCGGTATCGTATTACCTGGAACTAAAGCGCCCGCGCCTGCGCACCAGCGATATTGTGCTGCTGTTGATGGGAATTGGCTCGATTGACGGCCTGCTGATCGCAGCCATGCTTTGGAAGCACACGCTTGAGCGGCCACAGGTGCCCGTGGTTTTGGCGGTAGCTGCAGCGGCACTTATGTTCGCGATTTTGTGCGGCTGGATCATGACTCGGCAATGCCTGCCACCGCGTGTCCGCGGGGCCCGCATCATGTTGTTCGGGCTGTTTTGGCTTTTCGTTTACGATTTTGCCGTGTTGGCGGCAAACAAGCAATGGTCGGATGCGTGGCTGATCGTGGGTGATGCCGCAGCTTCGTTGGGGGCATTCTATTTGCTGCGGTTTTGGGCCAAGGGCACTCTGCCGGGTAAACCTCACTACCGTATAGCCCGCAAATCGGGCTGCTGACGGTGGTCATCTCTGATGCCCTCTTGGTGGGCCGGGATATTTGGGCTTCTGCCATAGGGCTTGAAAAACATAATCGGTTGGCGTTGGCCGGTTGCACGCTGCGTAAAAATTAATTATTCATTGGCGTCCCTTGGGAGTCTGCGCGGATTGAGGACACTGCTTTACCCGCATGGTATCTGCCCATAAAGTATGCGGCGTGGCCTGCTGCAGTGCTGGCCTGGACACGGAGCTATGCCATCATGACGGCGACATTTACGGCTGCCTTGCCGGCCAACTTTACCACCGCGGAAAATCCGATTCGCATAGGGCAAATCGGCCTTGGCGGCGGTATTGCGGGGTCGCATCTGAACGAAATGCTCGCCAACGTCAATTTCCGAGTGGTTGCCGGTTGCGACCCAAATCTGCTGGATCCGCGAGCCAAAGAAAACGCCAATCGAGTTGAAACGCATGGCGGCAAGATTTATGCGACTCATCAGGACCTGCTTGGCGACCCAAATGTTGAAGCTGTTGTCATTGCAGCTCCGCACGTGACCCATAAGTCCCTTACGCTCGATGCTTTTGCCGCCGGTAAACATGTCTTGTGTGAAAAGCCAATGGCTACCCATCCGGATGACTGTCGGGCGATGGTGGAGGCCCAGCAGGCAAAGGGGCTTATTGGGGCGGTGCAAATGCAGCATGTAGGGCGCAATTCCATGCTGGCTTTGCGCAGGCGACTGCAGGAGGGCACAATTGGTCGGATACGCGAGATCTTTCTCACCAGTTTATGGTGGCGCGAAAATGCGTACTTTGAGCGAGTTGGCTGGGCCGGAAAGAAGATGATTAACCGGCAATGGAACCTGGACGGCGTTATGATGAATCAGGGTATTCATTATATAAACCAGATGCTGGTTATTGCCGCTCCCGGAAATCTGCCCGCGGTGGCGACCGCTCGGAACATAAACTGTGCGCTCTATCGTTTTCATGACACGCCAGCGCTCGAAATGGAGGATGCCGCCTTTATCACGGCCACGCTTGAAACGCCCGATTCACCGCGTATGACTGCCCTGGTGACTACCTGCTATCGGCCGGAGCGCCACGCGATTGACATCATCGGCGAGGGCGGGCGGGCGTTGTGGAATGGAACAGGCTACCTCTTTGCCGATGGCAAACCACTGGAGGAGTTTAACGACGATAACCGGGAATTTGATGGATCGTCGCGCGTTTTTAACAGCTTTGCCGCGGCTATTCGCACGGGCGTGGCTCCGATAACGGCATTTGATAAAATTGCTCGAACAACCGAGTTTATACTGGGTTGTTATGCGGCGGCGGATTGGCGCATTTCACCCGCTCCTTGGGATCAGGTGGAAGCATTGCCGGACGTGCATCATCGCACCATGCAGGGCCGCTGCCTGCCAAGCGAACTTATGCCAAGGCCAAAGTGGGCTTGAAGCGTTGGCATGAAGCTGTATTGCGGTGCAACTACGTGGCCCCGCGTCACGAATAATGCCGCCACCGGATATGTTGCCCCGTGGCAAGGCTGCTCGATAGCAAAGAATGGGCCGCACAGGCCGAGGAGTGTATTGTGAGTTTATCTGTGGACCAGACCATGCAGGCGGTGCATTCGTTATCCAATGGACTTACGCTTGTGATGGAACGCGTGCCCAATGTGCGCTCGGCGGCAGTGTGCGTCCTGACACCTGCGGGCTGCATGAGCGATCCAGCCGATGCATTGGGCAGTTCCGGGGTGCTGGCGGACTGGCTTATGCGTGGTGCCGGCGACCGCGATAACCGCCACTTGACTGAATACCTCGACAGCTTGGGTGTGCAGCGAACCTGCGCTGCGGAAACTACTTTTATGCGTCTGTCGGCTTCGATGCTCTCCGAGCAGTTGCCGACGGTTTTGCCCGTGCTCGCGGACATTGTTCAGCGTCCGCGGTTGCCCGATGACGGTTTCGCACCTGCTGTTGACCTGTCCATCCAGCAGCTTGACGCCATTGAAGACGAACCAAGTCAAAAGCTTTCGCTGCTTTTGCGGCGTCAGCACTTGCCAGAGCCTTGGGGGCGGGACGTTGTGGGGCGCCGTGAGCACCTCAAGGCGCTGACCGCCGATAAATTGCGGGCGGATTATCACCGACGGTTTGTCCCGCAAGGCGCTATTATTTCAATTGCGGGTAATATTGAATTTTCCACCGCAGCCGATTGGGTGGATAAGGCCTTTGGTGCGTGGAAAAGCGGGGCGCCCGGGGATAGTCCCGCAAAATGCGAAGGTCCGCAGCGGGGGGTGCTGCATCATCAGCAGCAGAGCAATCAGGTACAAATAGGCTTGGCTTGGGACAGTGTTCCAGAAAACTCTCCGCAGAGCATTATGGCCAAGACTGCAAGAGGAATACTCAGTGGAGGCATGGGCGCACGATTATTCTCCGAAATTCGAGAAAAGCAGGGTCTTTGTTATTCCGTACATGTCGGTTATCAGGCCTTTAAGGAGTTGGGGTGCTTTATAGGTTATGCAGGCACTGCTCCAGACCGGGCACAGCGCACGCTGGATTCATTTTTGGTGGAATTGCGGCGGCTGCATCAGGGCGTGGCCAGCGACGAACTCCAGCGGTGTCAAATTGGTATGAAAAGCAGCTTGATTATGCAAGGCGAAAGCTCCGCGGCGCGCGCCGGAGCCATCGCATTCGATTATCACCACTATGGTCGCCCGCGAACGTTGGATGAGTTGCGCCGGCAAATT
This sequence comes from Phycisphaerales bacterium, assembly GCA_013044165.1. Classification (GTDB taxonomy): domain Bacteria; phylum Planctomycetota; class Phycisphaerae; order WQYP01; family WQYP01; genus JABEVB01. Next base: position 4,259 of record JABEVB010000062.1, on the reverse strand, counting down.
GAAGGCGTCAACCTCGATGGCCTTAACGTCTGGCTGGCACAAACAAGCTTTGAACCGGCCACCGTCGTTACGATTGGCCCGCAGCCGCTGGAAGTCAGTTTGCAAAGGTAGTATTCGTCGGCGGACAGGAGTCGTCGGCCCGACAACGCACAGGAGCAGTTATGGTAGAGTTTAAGCATGCCCAGTTGGGCAATGGCCTTGACGTGATAGCGGAGATGAACTCCGCCGCGCAGACTACGGCCATTGGCTTTATGGTCAAAACCGGTTCGCGCGATGAAACGCCGGAAGTTGCCGGTGTCTCGCACTTTTTAGAACACATGATGTTCAAGGGTACGGCCCGACGCAGTTCCGCTGATGTCAACCGCGAGTTTGACGCGATGGGAGCCCGCAATAACGCCTTCACCAGCAGTGAGGTCACATGTTACTGGGCGCATGTGCTGCCGGAATTTTTACCGCAGTCACTCGATCTGCTTGCCGACATGATGCGTCCCTCGCTAAGACCGGAAGATTTCGACATGGAGAAAAAGGTAATTCTCGAAGAAATCGCCTTATATCTGGATAAACCCACGCATGTGCTTTACGAAGCGGTCATGGCGGACTATTTTGGCCCACACGCTTTGGGTAAGTCGGTGTTGGGCACGCATGAGTCCATTTCGGCACTTTCACAGCCGCAGATGCGGCAGTACTTTGATGCTCGCTATGGCCCCGGAAATATGGTGCTGGCGGTGGCCGGAAAGATTGATTTTGCTCAACTGATGGACCTTGCGGAAAAAGCCTGCGGCCACTGGACGCACCTTGATGTACAGCGCCGTTATGAGCAGCCCATCGCAGCGCCGCGAAGGCGGCACATAACCGATCCAAAGCTTAAACGCCATTACATTGCGATGATGTGCCCGGGACCAACCGCGCAGGACGACAACCGTTATGGTGCGCAGGTGTTGGCCGACGTTATTGGCGATCATGATGGTTCGCGGATGTACTGGGCCTTGGTAGACCCGGGTTTGGCTGACGAAGTGGATTTTTCATTTTATCCGCACGATCATGCCGGCAGTTTTTTTGTTTATGCGTCGTGTGATCCGGCACGGCGCGAACAGGTGGAGGCGATTGTTTTAACAGAGCTTAAAAAGGTCACCGCTGACATTGCCACGCATGAAATACATCGCAGCAAAACTAAAATTGCCACCAGCAGTGTTCTTGGCGGAGAACTGCCCCTGGGCCGTATGCGCAACATGATAGCCCGTTGGATCTACAACAACGAGTATAAAACACTTGAGGAAGACCTCGCTCGCCTGCAGGCAATTGACCAGGCGGAAGTTTCCGGCGTGCTGCGGCAATACAACTTCGAGCCAATGACCATCACGACCCTGGGTCCGCCTGTTGATTGATTTTGCGGGCCCTCGAGAGTATAGCTGTCCGCGTCAGGCACTGTTATAAAGGAAAGCTGCAGATGAAACGTTTGGCTGCTCTCGTTGTCGGTGTAGTATTCGTAGCCCTGCCTTTGCCAGCACAGGCTCAGGTGCTTCCGGGCGGGCAGGCCGACGGATATATGATTATTCCGACGAGGCCAAGAGTACCCAGGAACTTTGATGCCGGCTTCTCCATATATTCCGCGGCTTGGCCGCTGCTTCTGCGGTATCCGGGGAATCAATTTCAATCGGGGCTTTGCGGTACTTGGATGTCGGCGCAGCATGCAGGCAAGCGACCGAAAAATTTATACTCCGATATCGAAGGCGGGCTTGGCTGGTGGCGTGGAACTCGATTTCCAACGGCAGCACCCAAGTTTCATCTCGGCGGAGTGGCTTATAACTGGCATCGCATAATAGATGCTCCGTATAGTGCTGATTGGAAGCACAATCCTCGTGCCGGGTATGGTGTAGCCCAGCTTAGTCCATGGTTGTTATTTCCACCTGATGGGCTGACCTTGAAGCCGGGCACCAACGGCCAACTATTCGGGTATGGTTACTTGGCCTTGCCGCTTACCGACCCGCAGGCGACCACCAATGGCAAACACGTCCCTATGGGCAATCACTGCTGGACTCTGTTTATCAACACTCGAAACTTCAAAGGGCCGGTTTGCTTTTTTACGCCGTATTTTTGGAATCGTTCCGCATCTACACGTCCCCGCCTTGTTGGCAAACTGCTCGATTCGCGCTGGGCACTTGCTAATAAGGCCTATCAAATGGAGACGCAGTATCTTCCGGCTGCCGTAAGTAAAATAAACAACGGCACATATGCCCGCCTTGGGCAGGTGTCTTTCCCCGCCGACAGCAAGGGCCGATCAGTCCTGCTCAACCGACTCATGTGCTACAGTCGCAAAGCACTCTGGGGCCCTGTAAAGATATGGTTTAATGGCGGGCCTGCAGTCAGCGGAAAACTCGGTTTGTCGCAGGCGTTTGAGCAGACTTTTTCGCCGGTGGTGTGGTCTACCTGGAAACTCTATGCCCGCGGCATCCCAAAATCACAGCGAGCGAGGCTGCCGTGGCAGCACTTTGCCCAAGCCTTTCTTCCGGACCCGGCGTCGTACGGCTTTATCTGGAATAAGCAGTTGGTGCGCACCGGCCCTTATGGCACCTGCGCGTTGTTGCCCCGGTTTTACAAGCTGCTAGATACCAACAAGCAGGCCAAATGGCAGGCGGTGCACTCGGCTCAAGTTCCCGATGGAACCAAGCTTAAGGCCATTAACTTTTATGGGCGAAAGTGGCGGCATCCCAAGCCCTACACCACCCCAGATGGCCCGAACAGTTCTTTCAAGCAGCCCGGACCGGCTGCTGGGCCGTTTTATGCTCATTTAAGCGACGGCTCTGTGGTTACGTATTATTGGTACCGTTTTGAAGATCAGCCCGCGCTGCTCCACGCCGACCTTAGTCAGGCCGAACGCGACAAAATGCAGACGCGGGCCGAGATGATTCAGCGTCTTTGGACAAAAAATCGTCAGTACCTGCCGCCGCCAACGCAAGGCACGCTGGCCGACCTTGACCCGGCGCAAGTTGTCACACCACCCAAAGGTTTGGCGATCGGCTATGTGCCGATCGTTACCCGCCAGCAGTGGGCCGGTAAGCGCATGGCCGGCCAACAGTGAGGCTGTATAAGTTGCCCATCGGGTGATGAACCGGCGTCTTTTGAGAGTTTGGCAATTTTTGCGGTCGGTCACCCGGCTGCGCCGGTAACGCAGACATCTTGTCTTCATCGGACTGCGTGCGGGACCTTGCGTTCCGCTTCAGAACAAGGCAGGCAGCCAGCGCCCTGTACCCGGCAAAGTCAGCTGGGCATGCCGATAAAATCGGCGTGATCCCAGCGCGCCTCCCAAAAAAATTGCCGCAACCGCGGCTCCGACCCAACTGACCGGCCTAAATTTTGGCCCCGGCCAGGAAAAAAACGCGCAAAACTGTCACAGTACCCCGGCCAGCCCTTGCCATTTAGCAAGGCTCAATTCTGCTCCAAATACTGGCCGCAGAGTATATGAACCAGGTTCGAGCAGCGAAGATTCGAGGGTATCACCGAGGGTAATAATGATACTACCGCCGGTAAACAACTGAATCTTCTGCGTCATGACTTCCAAACAAAACGATCATGCATATAAGTCCGCGTGATGGATTGCTCAGATGCGGTCGCTTTTTCTGATGTTTCACCCCCTTATTCGCCTGATCTTAACCTGATCAAACGTGCTTGGAGTTTACCAAAAAGGCTTGCCTTTACGGTCGCCGCTGCTGCACCCACCAGGGCTTCCAAGCCGCCATACCTGATAGCCTGAGCGCAATCAACGCACGTCCTCAAACCACGCTGCGGCGAACCGTTACCCTCAATCTCCAGATGTTCGGCAACGTGCAGGTATCAGCCCCCTAAGGTATAGTTTCATACCAGTTGCAGGAGCGATGCCCATATGTCCTCGTTGATTGATCGGAACCCGCACGCGATGCCGCGGCGAGAGCTCCTGTTGGCGGCTGTGGCTGCGGCGCTTTCAGGCGGCGGGTTACGCGCTGCGGCCTCGGCTGGTGCTGCGGTGCATATTGATCCGCATGTGTCTTATCCGGTTTTTGAAGGCTGGGGTGTCAGCCTGGCGTGGTGGGCGCATGTGGTAGGCGGGCTGCGGCGAGAGGTTTCGCATAAGCTTGTGCAAAAAGTATTTGATCCCGCAATCGGGCTGGGCTTCAACATTGCCCGCTACAACATCGGTGGCGGCGAAAATCCGAAGTATCACTTCATGCAGAGCCGGGCGGCAATTCCCGGCTTTATGCCGCGGCCGCAGCAGTGGGATTGGT
>JABEVB010000061.1 GCA_013044165.1 Phycisphaerales bacterium | reverse complement strand
GTAATAAGTATGCCACTTGCCGTTCTTGAAGCGTTTGTGCGAACGAATGAACATGCCCGGCACTATCGCAAATCACGTCAACAAAAAAAAGAGGGTAGGCCTTCACCACCAAGGTTTTCAGAGGCAAAACCGCATTGGCTTGCGGCCAAGGCCCCAAAAATCGTGAAAACTCCGGAAATCAGCCGCAAAGTGCGAAAGTTGGGCTAAATTAAGGGTGGTTTATAGCGCAGACTTTCGGCCTTATTTGTAGAATAATGCGGTTTTAAGGGCCGAAATCCGAAGGTCGGGTTAGCTCAGTGGCGCCGGGAGTTGCTCATGACGCTTATTGATACGCATTGTCATCTGACATATACAGGCCTGCTTGAACAGCAAGCCGCTGTGGTACAGCGGGCCAAGGCCGCAGGCGTGGGTGCGATGGTAACCATCGGTACGCATCCGCCGGACCACGCGCTGGTGCTGCAAACGCTGGCAAGGTTTGATTGTGTGGCCGGAGCATTGGGCGTACATCCGCATCACGCCGGCGAGGTATCGGACGACTTTGCCGAAGCGCTGGAGGCTCAAATTACCGCGGTCCCGCGCGTGGTGGCTGTGGGCGAATGCGGGCTGGATTATCATTTTTACCCGCCGGCGGAGTGTGCGCGGCAGCGGCCGGTATTTGTGCGGCAACTTGAAATAGCGCGGCGGCTTAATAAGCCGGTGATATTGCATGTTCGCGATGCGCATGCAGAGGCGTGTGGCATGATGCGGGATTTTACCGATTTAAAATTTGTGGTGCATTGCTTTACGGGTACGCCTGACGAGTGCGAAAGTTGGCTGGCGCTGGGGGCATACATTGGAATAACGGGCGGTGTGACGTACAAAAATGCGCCGGACGTGCGAACGGCCGCCCGGCTGGTGCCGCCTGATCGCCTGCTGGTAGAGACCGACGCTCCGTATTTGTCGCCGCAGCCGGTGCGAAAAATCAAAATCAATGAGCCTGCATTTGTTGCGCATGTGGCGCAGCGTGTGGCCGCCGAGCGCGGCGTTGATGAGATGGAGCTTGCGAGGCAAACCACGCGCAATGCGGTGGCGTTTTTTGGCGAGAAGGCGTTTGCGGCAGTCCTGGCAAACTCCGCCGCGTGATGGTCTTTCGGGCACGACGCCCTTGAAAAGTGCCGACAGCTACGGTTCGCAGGCGTTGGTGGTGGAAGACATCTTTCCCACTCGATTGTGAGGGCGTATTTTGTTGAGGCCTGGCACGCGGCGTGAGGGCCGCTGGTTTTAACAGGGGCCAGATGCAGTAGATAAAAAAATCGCGTCGGCTGCGGGGGCGCCGACGCGACGGTGAGAAAATCAGGCATTGCACCTGATTGAGGGTGTCCAATGAGGCGTTTGCCGCGGGCAGGCTCATGGGGAGCCAAGTCATTAATCCAGCCACCGGCCAGCAACCACGCCGCAAGAGAGTATGGCGGCGTGGGGTAAAGATTTGATGAAGATGGGGCTAAGTTGGCGCGAAGCCGAAGTGGGCAATGTAATAAGTGGACTAACATATCTAATTAATAGAGGATGCAGTACAATACATTTTTGGCAGCCGAGCGGAAGCCTCCACGGAGCATGACAATGAATCGGGAATTTAGCATTATTCAGGGCGGGATGGGCGTTGGCGTATCGGACTGGAAACTGGCCCGAGCGGTGAGCGGCTATGGGCAGTTGGGTGTGGTATCGGGCACGGGCATCGCGACGGTGCTGGCGCGGCGACTGGGCTGCGGGGACGTGGACGGGCACATGCGGCGGGCGGCGGCGGCGTTTCCACAGGCGGATGTGGCCAAGCGGGTGCTGGATCGGTATTTAGTCGCCGGGGCAGGCCCCTCGGAGGGCGGTTATAAATCCACGCCGATGCCTATGGTTCCATTCAACCAGGCGCTGACGGAACTGACCGTTCTGGCGGCATTTATTGAGGTATATTTGGCCAAGGAAGGCCACAACGGACTCGTTGGGCTTAACCTGTTGGAAAAAGTTCAGCCGCCAACGCTGCCAACGCTTTTTGGGGCCATGCTGGCGGGGGTAGACTATGTATTGATGGGAGCGGGCATTCCCCGATTCATCCCCGGCGCTCTGGACGCGATGGCGCAATGGCAAGCGTTTGATTTGCGACTGGACGTTGAAGGCCTGCCGCCGGGGCAGATGGTGACGCACCGGTTTGATCCATCGCAGTTTGCCTCGCCGAGCGCAAGCGTGGGCACGACGGAATTGCCAGCCTTGCGGCGTCCGGCGTTTTTGGCGATTGTATCGTCGGCAACGCTGGCGTTAACATTGGCGCGCAAGTCGAATGGCCGGGTGGATGGCTTTGTTGTGGAGGGCTCCATTGCGGGCGGACATAATGCGCCGCCTCGCGGGGCCATGGCGCTGACGGACGAGGGTGAACCGATTTACGGCCTGCGCGACGATCCGGATTTTAAAAAGATTGCCGAAATTGGACTGCCATTCTATTTGGCCGGCGGTTTTGGCACTCCGGCAAAGTTGGCGGCGGCGCGGCGGCTTGGCGCGGCGGGTGTTCAGGTGGGAACCGCATTTGCCTTCTGTCAGGAATCAGGTATCACGCCGGAGATCAAGGCGCGGGTTATGGCTATGGTGCGAAGCGGTACCGTGCGTGTGTTTACCGATCCACGGGCATCGCCAACTGGCTTTCCGTTTAAGGTAGTCAGCATGGATGAGTCAATCTCAAACGAGAGCCAATATGCCAATCGGCTGCGGCGCTGCGACCTCGGCTATTTGCGGCGCATTTATCAGCGGAGTGACGGCACGCTCGGATACCGGTGTGCGGCCGAACCCGTAGATGATTATGTGGCCAAAGGAGGCCTGCTCGAAGAAACGCAGGGTCGCAAATGTCTTTGCAATGCGCTCTTTGCAACCATCGGACTGGCGCAGTGCGATGCCGACGGGTTGGCTGAGGCGGCCATTGTGACGGCAGGCAATGACGTGGCGCAGTTGCATCGCTATTTACCGCCCGGGGCCGATGTATACCGCGCTGCGGATGTATTAAATTATATGTTTGGGAACTCCCCGCCGTTGGAGGTGGAGCCATGCCACACGGCCGGAGTAAGCGAGGAGTCTGCGGGTGTGCTATGACGCGGCGCTTGTGGGCGGATACCAGATAAGTTCAATGGTATTGCCCTGCGGATCGCTTAGATAAATGCCCCGCGTGCCGTCGCGGTGCGTATTGATGGTGGTTGCGGCTTTTTTGGCGGCGGCTTCAAGATCGGCGAGTTCAACGCGCAGCGCCACATGCGGTGGATGCTGCCCCGGCTTAACGAGGGCCAACTTGCCCTGCCCCAACTGCAGAAAAGCCCAGCTTTCATCCTGATACAGGACGCAAGCTCCGAATGAATCTTTATAAAACCGTACTGAGGCTGCGATATCGGATGCCTCAATGGCAACATGATCAAGTGCAAACATACCTGGAGTCCTTTCCCAAGAGTGCAGTGGCGGCTGACGCATGCGGCCACACAATTTACAGTGTAACGCGGGGCCGGTAGGCTATGCCACCTGCAGAGTAACTTTGCTAAGGAGCAAACATGAAAGTGGCGGTGATTGGTGGCGCGGGTTATATCGGCTCGCATGCTGTGAAACTGTTGGTGGAACGCGGGCACTCGGTGATAGCGCTCGATAACCTTACCAATGGCCATCGGGCGGCCGTGCACCCCAAGGCGACACTTTACGCAGTGGATTGTGCAGCGACAGCGGCTTTGGCTGCGATTTTTCAGAAGGAAAAAGTTGATGCGGTCATGCACTTTGCGGCCAGCGCCTACGTTGGCGAAAGTGTGCAGGACCCGCGTAAGTATTACCGCAACAACGTGGCCAATACGGTCAGCATGCTTGACGCGATGGCGCTTGCGGGCGTTAAAAAGCTGGTATTTTCGAGTACGTGCGCCACCTATGGCGAACCGCATAAGGTGCCCATTACCGAGCAGTTTCCGCAGAACCCCATAAGCCCCTACGGGCACAGTAAGTTGATGGTGGAGCGGATTTTGCTTGACACGGCCGCCGCGGAGGGCCTGGCTTTTGCCGCCCCGCGGTACTTCAACGTTGCCGGGTCGGCTTTGGATGGCTCGATTGGTGAAGACCATCGGCCTGAAACGCACTTGATACCCATTGTGCTGCAGGCGGCGCTGGGCCAGCGAACTCATGTAGATATTTATGGCACTGATTATGCCACGCCGGACGGCACCTGCATTCGCGACTATGTGCATGTTTGGGATCTCGTGGAGGCACATCTGGTATTGCTTGAGAATCTGCAGCCGGGCAAAGGACTTTTTTACAATTTGGGCGTAGGCCGGGGCTATTCAGTTCAGGAAATTATTGCCGCATGCCGCAACGTTACCGGCCGCGAGATCAAGACCCAAATGGTGCAGCGCCGGCCGGGCGACCCGCCGGCTCTATATGCTGACGCCGGAAAAATCGCCGGCGACCTTGGCTGGAAGGCGAAGATCACAGACCTTAACGAAATCGTAGCTTCGGCATGGCGTTGGTTTCAGGCCCATCCCAATGGATACCGTTAAAGCGCGGGCGCGGGGCCGGGGCGAGTTCAGCACCGTAACTCGGCAAAGGCAAAGACGCTCTTGGCTTAAGCGCCGGGCTGCAACCGGGCCCGCTACGCGAGACTGGGTGGATCTGTGCCAAACACCTCGCCAAGCAAATGCCCGCACACGTTTTAGTTGCGGATGGCAAACACGCTCACATGATGCCGAACGACGGGCCTTTGGCCGGGCGGCCAGACGATGGCGACGACATCAAATCGCGGCGTAAGCCTTTCCAGCCGCCGACGGGCAATAAACCAGCGTGCGCTGCGGCGCAGGAATCTTTGCTTGTTGTGTCCAATGGTAAGCTCGGGTGGGCCGAAGTCTTCGCTGCTGCGCGTGCGCACCTCAATAAAAACAAGGTCCTCATGGTGCAGGCCGATAAGGTCAATTTCCCCGCCGGGGCAGCGGACGTTGCGCGCGAGAATTTTTATGCCGACATGACGCCGCAGATGTTTGGCGGCGAGGCGCTCGCCACGGCGGCCGAGTCTTGCGGCGGGCGTCGAGTTCTTTTTCCATTGCATGAGCCACTGCGTAAGCCACATAATCAGAAAGATTATCCGATGCGGGCCTTGGCGCACAGGAGCGCGGCTGAGGCCGCGTACGCGGGGCCTGCGACATTTTTAAGCGGAGTTGCGCATCGCAGGAGTCGCAACCTATGCACCACGCCGAACGCTGTGCCTATAGCGGCCGGCGTATTGTTAACTGTTGCCTGGCCACAACACGGGTAGCTTATGCGGAAGATCATTGCTAATGGAGTGCAAGTTGGCATGATGGAAAAATGATGGGTGGATTCGAGACAGGAACATGGTGCGGGCGGTTTGTCGGTGCACATGGTTATCTGACGGGGCTGAACGCGACAGCGAATGATGTATTTGTATGGAGTGGAAGCGGTGAGCGAGGCCGGATTTTGCCCCGTAGGGCGGGATTTTTGGAACTTGAGGCATTTTTCGCTTGACGTAATGGTGATTTTGGGGTTCTATACCCAATGCCCGGTTCCCGAAGCGCGGCAAAGTGGGGTGCGCGACTTCGCATCGTGGCGTGGTGGCAACCGCATGCAAGCGCAAACAAGCATGTTTGCGGTTGGAGAGGCAGTGGCGGGTAAAATAGGGAGAGCGGGGCGAGAGAGCATTTTCGGCGACGATGGCAAAACATTCGGCACCGCCATGCGGCGTGCCGTACCGGAGGTTTGTATGGCTGGTACACAAGTGGCATGGGGCATAGACATAGGCACCACCGCCCTCAAAGCCATGAAGCTTCGTCGCGAGGGCGACAAGCTTGAACTCCTGGCTATGGATGTCATTGACCACGAACGGTTTCTTACCGAGGTGGATGTTGACCGCAAGGAAGTGGTGGGGCAGACGCTTAGGAAGTTTTTAGATCGCAATCCGATTTTGCATCGCGAAAAGGTGTTTGTCTCCTCGCCGGGTTCGACGAGTTTTTCTCGCTTCGTCAAGCTGCCGCCGGTGGATCCCAAGCGCATTCCGGATATTGTTCAATTTGAAGCGATTCAGCAGATACCCTTTCCACTGGATCAGGTTAACTGGGACTATCAGACTTTTCAGAGCGCCGACTCGCCCGATGTTGAAATAGGCATCTTCGCGATCAAAAAAGACCTTGTTACGCAATTGCTTAACGATTTTCAGTTGGCGGGCGTGACGGTGCATGGCGTGCAGATTTCACCCTTGGCGGTTTATAACGCCATGGTGTATGAAGGCCGCCTCAAGGACAAGGGCACCATCGTACTGGACATTGGTGCCGATCATACGGACCTGATCATCATGGATCAGGGGCGGCTGTGGCTGCGAACGATCAACCTTGGCGGCAACAGCTTTACCGAGGCGTTGGCCAAGAGCTTTCTGCAGTCGTTTCGGCGTGCTGAAGAACTCAAGAAAAACGCCCCCACAAGTAAATACCCGCGGCAGATATTTCAGGCCATGCGGCCCACCTTTGCGGACATGGTGCAGGAAATTCAGCGGTCCATCGGCTACTACAACAGCGGCCATCGGGAATCTAAGCTGGAGCAGATTGTGGGCATGGGCAATCCGCTGCGGCTGAGCAACCTGCAGAAGTACCTGTCGCAATATCTGGGCATGGAAGTCAATCGGCTCGATGGGCTTACGAAGGTGCAGGCTGAGGCACGGTTGGCCGCTGGCTTAAGCGATCAGATTTTAAGCATGCCGGTGGCCTACGGTCTGGCGTTGCAGGGCGTAGGTTTAGCGGCCATCAGTACGAATCTTCTGCCGATAGAGATTGCCCGGCAAATGCTATGGCGTGAAAAGTATGGCTGGTTTGCGGTGGCCGCGAGCTTGTTTGTAGCAGGTTCATTGCTGGCTGGCGGGCGATACTACATGGATTCCAGCAGCTTTAAGTCGGGTGTTGATAACCCGCGGCTGCAGGCCGATCAGCAGGTGATTGCGAAAAGCATTGCGATGCAGAATCGCTTTAACAGCGTCAGCGACACCTACAAACCCAATTTGCATGAGATACAGTCGCTCATGGGCATTAACCGGCAGCAGCCGGTGTGGCCGGAAATTATTGCGGCTCTGATGAATTCGTTGCCGCAGGCGGATGCCGCCGCCAGCAGTGCTCATGGGGCAAATTGGAAGGTTGTGTTGCAATCGGTGTCGGCAAAGTATTCGCCATCGCTGGCTCCGCCGACCGCGGGTGCCGGTGGAGCCATGTGGTCCGGGGCCGCGCCCAAAGGTGGGGCGGGCTATACCATAACGCTGCGTGGCTATACGCCCTATGCATCACCTTACAGGTTGCTCGATAACTTCCGCCGCAGACTTGAGCAGGCTTCGTTGCAGGCAAAGCTGTACCCGTTCTGGATTGTTGCCCCGGGTAACGTGGTGCAGATCAGTCGGATATCGAACATTGGTTCAAGCTCTAATTCGGGCTTGTCATTCGAATCGTGGGCCAGCGGTATCGGCCCGTTCGGCGATGTTTTTATGTCGCACTTTCTGCCGCCGAGCACACAACCAGCCAAGCCGAGTAACTCGAATGTCAATAATTTTAATGGTGGTAACGGCGTGCCCGTGCCGTTTCAACCGAACGGCTTTATTCCGGGACAACCGGGCTTTAACGGCTTGCCGCCACCGAATCTTCCGGGCGGGTTTAACGGCCTTAATCAGGGCGGTAACAGCAGCAATGGCAACGGGTCGGATCTGACGTACATAGACCCGGACACGCACCAGTCGCTGGCGAATGCCACGGCGTTTTACATGGTGCTTAATTTGTACCTGAACCAGGCGCCGCCAAAACCCGCAGCGCCGGCGAGTCAGGCTGCACCCAAGGCCCCGCGCCCTGCGGGCTAGAGGCGAGGCGTTGAGGGGAGATTGACTTTGCCGGTCGCTTGGCCTGAAACGCCCCGACCTGGCAGGGGCGATGGACCGCGGCTGCAGCGATGCCAGGAAGAAGGCGTTGTTGCCCCGCTGGAGGTTTTAATGAAGTTCATTAAAAACAATCTGATTCCGCTGATTCTTGGTGTGATTTCGCTTGTTGCGGTCATTTCGCTCTTTTACCCCATAAGGGCATGGGCCGCGAAATTGCGCACGCACATGACGAACAAACTCGATGACTTGGTGCAGGTACATAATCTGCTGGTGTACCGAGCCGACATACCAGGGCAAAAGCCGCATTACGGGCCAATTAACAACGACCTGATCAAGCTTAATGAGTTGGTGCAAAGCCGCATGAAAGAGCAGGCACGTCGCCTTCGCGAATATGTGGAAGAGGCGAATGCGGCCCGGCGGGTTATATTTCCGCGAGGGCTTGGGAACACGCCGGTACCGCTGTTGTTAGGCAAGCCTGAACGGGGTTTGTTGCCGGTGACGCGGGCGAGTTTGGTACTCACGGGCAATTTCAGGCGCGATTACCGGCGAATTTTTCGCCCCAACTGGCACAGCAACCAGTCTTGGCTGGTGCGGCTGGATGCCGGTATGCCTCCGTCGCTGGGATTGATTTCGCGGAAGGTAAAGTCGCGTTTGGCTCAGATGCGCATGAACATGCCTGAAAACATGATTCAGCAGCAGGGTGATGAGCAGTCTAAAAAACTTGAGCGTCAGATAGCCAAAGCGCTCATATACGATGCTGCTGCTCGCTGCCGCATCTATGCCGACACACAGAGTTTTCAGGAACGGGACTTTATCAAGAGTTCTCGCGTGGTGCCCAGTGCGTCGCAGATTTATGAAGCATTTGTGGATTGCTGGCTTCAGGATGACGTCGTTCGGGCCATTGAAGCCACCAACACAGGCAGCCTGAATGTAGGCGACTCTCCGGTGAAGCGATTGATTCATATTACGGTTGGGTCTAGCGCGGCTTCAGCAATGGGTATAGCGGCTCCGGGTCCGGCATCGGGCGGGGAGATGGTGCCGTCGGGCAACTTATTTGTTGGCGCTGGTCAGGTCGTTTCGGGACAACCGCAAGGTGGCCCGCCGCAATTTGGCCCGCAATTTCCGGGTGGCCCGGGTGGATTTCAACCGCCGGCTAATATGCCGTTTATGCCTCAGCCCGGGATGCAGCCCAATTCAAACGGCGCTCCGGCAGGGCCTGCGACGCTGACGGGGCACACAGGCAATAAGATATACCAGGTGACATACATTGCCATCAGTGTAGTGATTGACCCGACAAAGCTCAATGACTTTATTGAGCAGCTATATCGCCAAAACAATGGTTATACGGTCGTGGATGTGCACCTGCATTCTATCAGTCCGATACAAGCGGCGGGCAATGGTTACATCTATGGCAAAGTCGCGGTGGTACGTGCTGACGTACTTGTTGAAGCGTTGCTGTTTAATAAGTGGAATGCCGCTATCATGCCGGCAAATTATCGTGCGGCGCTGGGTATAACGGTGCCGCAGAAGTAATATGGTCGTAGCCGGGGACATGTACCCGGGCGGCCAGGGAAGCCTGAACGATGAAGTCAAAAAACATCAGCTTGGTGGAACGGCACATAGAAAAAGCCGCGCTGGCGGTCGCCGCAGTGTTTGTCGCGTGGATTGCATACGGCAATTTCGTCAAAAACCCCAACGCGGTGCCCAACCCAACCCGCCCGGAACAGGCGGTGGCTCCCTCTGATGTTGGCCCAACCATAGACTCCTCGGTACAGCGACTTAAAGCGGTGATTAAGGCGCAGCCGCGGGTTAATGTGAACAACGCCGGCGGCATGCCTGACTATGTCGCACAGTATCAGGCCAAAGAACAGAACCCGCTGCCGAACCATCTCGTGAGCGTAGCGCAGGTTGCGTTCGCTCCGCTGAACCTTCCGGTGCTTCGAATCCAGAAGATTAAGATGCCGGGCGTGGTCTTTAATGTGCCTAAAGCGCCCGCGGTGGTGAACGTGCAGGTGTCGTCCGGGCGTGGCGTGGCAGTAACGCCTGTTTCGGCCAACGGTGCGAGTTCACCCAATGGTGCAGCGCCCACCGGAGCGACGGAAGATGTAAGCTGGGTTGCGGTGGATGGTGACTTTCCAATGACGAGCTGGCTGGCCGATTTTAGCGCAGGGAACGCGGCCAACGCGAAGGCGGCGCCGTTGCCGCGCGAATACCGTCGTACGACATTTTATCGTGTTCAGGTGCGCCGACAGGAACGCTTGCCCAGCGGACTCTGGGGTCCATGGGTTAAGGTGAAGGGCACCTACCTTTCGCCGCTGCCGGTCGTGGATTTATCTCAACTCGATGCGAATGGCGTTGCACAAGCGCTTGATGCGCTTGATTCGCAGGCAGCCAACATACTTACGCCGAGCTTTTATACGCTTGTGAGCATGCAGGCCAATGCTCCGGCAGTTAACCCGGCACAGCCGCCGTCGGGTCCGGCTAACGTGCCGATGCCGCAGCCGTTTCCGGGCGGCGCAAACTTTCCGGTTCCGCCGGGTGGGGCGGGCTTTCCGGGAGGCGGGCAGCCTGGCCTGCAGCAACAGCTCCTGCAGATGCAGCAGCGTTTTGCCCAGCGTAACAACCGGCGTTTAGTTCCACCGCCCATGCCCGCTGCCAACCCGAATGGTGTGCCCAACACGGCCGTGGGGTCGGCTCTGAACAATCCACTTGCTGCACAGCAAAATCGGCAACTTCAAGGCTCGACAAGCCTTTCTACCATGACCACGGTTCCGGCAAATTTCTATGACCAGACTGCGCAGCCCGGCCACGAGTATCGCTACGAAATGCGGCTGGTGTTGTACAATCCGGTGTACCGCTTCCGCTACAAGCTAACCGATCAGGCGATGGCGCAGCAGCCGTGGCTCAAGACGCCTTGGAGCAAACCGAGCAAGCCCGTCAAGCTTAGCGAGAGTGAATATTTCTTTTTGGTCAGCAGTCAGGCATCGGGTGGACAGGTGGCGTTCCGGATATTCAAATGGGTTGATGGGCAATGGACTGTGGGCGACGAATATGTGTCCATCGGCCAGAAGATTGGCAATGTTCAATCTGCGACGTTGGTGGATCCGAACACCAAGAATCTTGTCAACAAGCAGGTGAGCTTTGATACGGGCTATACGCTGGTGGACGCGCACGAGAACGCCGTCGGCAATAGTTTGACGGTAGTTGTGATGGATCAATCGGGCGATCTGACGGTACGTAACTCGGCCTGGGATGCCAATAACCCCGAGCAGCGCAAGCTTAATCGCAAGGTGGCCCGGATGGGATTGCGAACACCGCCGACGCCTGCTCGCTAAGCAAGTAGCCGCAGTCGCTTGGGCCAATCCGGGGAAGTGGCCGGATTTTAGTTGCAAGGATACGCCGCCGGTTTTAGTATGTTCGGGCGGTGAAGGATGCACCGCCGATCGCCGACCTGCGGTTGGCAGGTGGCGGGAGAGTGGTTTGCGGGCGGTGGATGGGCATAGGCCGGAGCAAGGTGATGTGACTGAGTATGAGGCGAATGTGGGCTGAGTTGGCCGCACAGAGCATGCCTCTAAGCAATAGTGTAGATATTGTCGCGTACATGCACGCAACGTTCGGGTTCCGCGGATTAGGAGTATTGTCTTGAAAAAGCACATTCGATCGAGGGTGTTGGCGGTAGGTATTGCGGGCGCTCTGCTGGCGGGCGGCGTGCTGCCACTGATCCCGATGGGCGTTGCCAATGCACAGTCACAGCCGTCGGCGCAGCAGTCGTTGTCGCGCGGCAGCGACCTCATAGGCCAGAAGGATTTTACAACCGCCAAAAAGGTGCTGTTGGCGATTGATCCATCGCAACTTTCTTCGGCGGACCGTACGACACTGGGCAACCTTCTGGTGGAAGCGGACAAAGGTATTGCGGCATCGGCCGTAACGAATCAGGTATTTCAAAATGCGCAGTCGTCTCTTGAAGATGGGCATCTGGCCCACGCGGCGTCGCTTTATCAACAAGTTATTTCCAGCCCGGATGTGTCAGCCCAGCTAAAGCAGGAAGCGCAGGAAAATCTTGCCCTTACACAAGCGAAACAAAAAGAGCTTGCTCCGGCGATGGGCGACCTGCTCAATAAGGCAATCGCGGCTTATAACAGCGGCAACCTCGCAGAGGCCGATGCGGACCTCAACACCATCCGCGTGACCGGCGCTGACCTTGGTGATCAAAATGCCCAGGTTTCGAAGTACCAAGTGCTGATTGCGCAAAAACGGGTTGCGGAGGCTCAAGCGATTGAGCAAGCCAGAGCCAAGCAGCTTGCTTCACAGCAGCAAGCCCAGCAGGCTGCGGCGGCAAAGTCTCGTGCGGCGGCAGAGCAAACTGCCGCCGAGCAGGCAGCCGCGCAACAGAAAGCTGCGGCGGCTAAGCAGGCTGCTGCGCACCAAGCTGCCCAGCAAAAGCTTGCCGAGCAGCAGGCAGCCGCTGCCCAGCAGGCTGCTGCCCAGAAGGCTGCCGAGGAAGCGGCGGCGAAAGCTGCCGCTGAAAAGGCTGCTGCGGCACAACAAGCGGCGATGGCCCAAGCTGCGGCGCAGAAACAGCAGGAGGCGGCTCTTCTAGCTCAGCAGCAGCAGGCTGAAACTCAGGCCGCGACGGCCCGTGCCGCCGCCACGCAGGCTGCCGCTGCGGCTGCGGCCCGCCAACTAGCCCAGCAACAGGCCGCGGCCGCCGCACAGGCGCAAGCCCAGCAGGAAGCCGCCGCCAAGGCCAAGGCCGCGCAGGAGGCAGCAGCCAAGGCACAGGAAACATCCAGTGTGCCCGCCAAGTCCGCGCCCACCAATACATCTTCGTCTCCCACAGTAAACTCAACGCCGGCTGTGGTTGCCGTTGCACCTGCTCCAGTGACCAAGCCGGCTCCAGCACCGACGCCTGCCGCTACGGTAGCATCACCTGCCACCAAGCCAATGATGACCGAATCGCAGAAGCAGGTAGATGCCCAGCGCGCATCAATTCTGCTGGTTGCCGCCGACGATGCGGTTAAGGCGGCTCAATACCAGAAGGCCATTACGATGTACACCGATGCAATGGCGCTGGATCCATCAAACCAGGCCGCAGTCATGGGCCGCAACTATGCTGAAAAACTCGCCACGGGCGAGCATGTTGGCCTGCTTTCGCAGACGCTTTACAACCAGGAAATCCTTTCGCAACGTGCCACGGTGATCTTCAATAATGACCTGCGACTTTCTTCGCAGGCCATGGCCGCCGGCAAGTATGCCGAGGCGTTAGACCACGCCAACGATGCCGAGGCAGAAGTGACCGGCTCGCGTAATCTGTTTTCACAAAGCGATTACGCGGCTATGCTCGCGCGTGCCCGCGAGCAGATTGCCGAAGTGCAAAATGCCCAGCAGCAGGCCCAGCAGCAGGCCCAGATTAAACAGGCCCAGCAGGTGGCGGCTGATCAGCAGAGCCTCAAGGCTCGGCTCGCTGCGGAGCGAGCCAACCGCGTAAATCAACTCATGGGCACGGCTGAGGACTACCTCAAGCAGCAGCAATACCAGCAGGCCCTTGATACGCTGAACCAGGTAATTGAAATTGATCCCACCAATAACAGTGCCCGCTTTGAGCGGCAGATGGTGCAGGATCAGATTGAATACAACAAGTGGAACCACTACAACAACCTTCGTTCGCTTGAAACGCAAAAAATGCACGTTCGCAATGAAGAGGAAGTGATTCCGTACCAGAATCTGCTTATTTACCCGAGTGATTGGCCCGAGCTTAGCCGTCTTCGCGAAAACGAGCAAACTGTTTCGCAGTCACCGGCGGATCAGGAGGTGGAGCGTCGCTTGGCGGCCAACGTGCATCACATTGTGGCCAACCAAACGCCATTTGAAAACGTGATTGACACCCTTCGCTCGGAAACCGGGACAAATATTGTGGTGAACTGGAGCGCTTTGGAGGCGGCCGGCGTTGAAAAAACCACGCCCGTTACCCTGACGTTGCGCGATGTTCCCTTTAAGAAGGTTCTACAAACCGTGCTGCAGCAGGTGCAGGGCGGCGGCGGTACCCAGTTGGGGTACAGCATTGACGAAGGTGTCATCACCATTTCTACGCATGACCAACTCGCCCAACAGCAGGTGGTACGTGTGTATGACATCCAAGACCTGCTCGTGCAGGCCCCCAACTTCAAGGACTTCCCCACGTTTAATCTGCAATCGGCAACGCAAAATAGCACCGCGCAGGTTTCAAGCACTGGTGGTGGCGGCATTGGAAATGCCGGCGGTGGCGGCGGCTTGTTTGGTGGCGGTGGTGGTGGCGCTGGTGGCGCAGGCGCATCAACCGGCCAGAGCCGCAAAGATCTTGTTTCTGAAATTACCAAGCTCATTGAAAACACTGTGGATCGTAATTCGTGGGTGGATAACGGCGGGACCGTCGGCACCATCCGCGAACTAAATGGCCAGCTTGTTATAAATCAGGCTCCCGGCGATCAACAGAAGATTGCGGCCCTGCTTACGCAGCTTCGCGAAGCTCGCTCAATCGAGATTTCGATTGAAGCGCGTTTCCTGCTGGTGTCTACCAACTTCCTCAATGACTTTGGTCTTGGTTGGAATCTGACGTTTAACAATGGATTTTTCGGTAACAATTCGCAGCCGCTGACCATTACCAACAACACCGCGAGTACCGCTATACCGGAGACAACCGGCATCCCCGGATCGCTCGGTGCCAACACTTTTGGTGCGGGAACGGGCAACGACTCCTTGGATGTTACCGGCGGCTTCGGCAGCGCCTTGTCGAGCTATCAGCTTAACTTACTGCTTCGGGCCACCCAAGAAGATAAGCACTCCACCACGCTTACCGCACCACGCGTAACGCTGTTTAATGGTCAGTCGGCTTATATTACCGTTACAGAACAGCAGAACTTTGTATCCAGCTTTACCCAAACCGCGGGTGCTGCCGGTATTGGCGGTGTTTCGGGCATTGGTACCAACCTTAACATCTCCACGTTGTCCACCGGTGTTGTGCTCGCAGTGACGGCAACGGTGTCTGCGGACCACCGTTATGTAGTCATGACTCTCCAGCCGTCGCTCTCGACTCTCGATGGGCTTGATGTGTTCAACATTACCGGGCAGGCTACCACTGGCGGAACCGGATCTAATCAGCCCGGCTTCGTGCAGTTGCCCAAGATTTCGCTCACGCAGGTGGCCACCACCGTGTCTGTGCCGGATGGCGGCACGCTCTTGATTGGCGGCCAGCGTCTGGTGGGCGAAGTTGAAGTTGAATCGGGCGTGCCGGTGCTCTCCAAGATCCCGCTTATCAACCGGTTGTTTACCAACCGGACCTATGTACGCGACAGCCGCGTGCTTCTGATTCTGGTGCGACCACGCATCATCATTCAGAAAGAATGGGAAAAGAATCAGTTCGGCCAGAACTATTGATGCCCCAGGCTTGGCGGAACACCCTTGCGTATCATAAGATGCTGCACCGCGCGTTGCGTGGTGCAGCTTTTTTTTATGCGTGCTTAAACTCTCAAATGAGGACGGATCGCCCATCGCTCTCGGTTGAGGCAGCGGTTGCGCCTGAGTACCTTTGCATCTGGGGTATGTGGGGTTGTCGCCAGGTCAGCCAAGGCTCGCAGCAGGACTGGAAAGATCCGGTATACGGCCCATCGAGAAATTACATGTGCAAAATCGGATGCAGGGATTTTGGCCACTGGCGAGGCGCTCATAACGAGCATGCCCCGGCATGTGGCTCTGTAAGAAGCGAGTAACAATGCTTGGAAAGGGATTGTTTTTAGATGCGGGTGCTTGCAATTCCGGCGACAAGCACCATAATTCTTTCTTTCCGTGGATTCATTGGCTGCAGTATGCCAGCCATCCACGCTGAAGGGGCCTGCAGGCCCGGCTCCCGTGAATGAGCCCGCTTGCTGGAGTGGTTTTTTCTATGGATTGCACGCTGTTAATTGCCGTGGCATTGGGTGCTTTGGG
>JABEVB010000060.1 GCA_013044165.1 Phycisphaerales bacterium | reverse complement strand
AACTCTTCATCGCCGCCACACGCGGCACGTCGAGACAATACCGGGGTATCCATCGCCTGACTCCTTTTGCAAGCACGATGGCATAAGCTTGCCAAATTCGGCTCGTAGGCGGTAGATGTGGTTTATCGTACGGACACTGACCAATTTGGGAACGCTGGGCGGATCAGGCAGTTATGCCTACAGCATCAACGCTGCGGGAATCGTCGTCGGTGGGGCACGAATATCATCCGGTGCGTTGCACGCCTTTAGTGATTCAACAGGGACACCGGGTGCCACGATGGCCGATTTGGGGACGCTGGGCGGATCAAGCAGCGCGGCCTATGGAATCAACAACACTGGTGCGATCGTCGGGTACGCGGATAATTCGGCGGGAAATTACAATGCTTTTATCTATTCCAACGGCCATATGACCAATTTGGGAACCTTGGGCGGAAGTACCAGCAACGCTCTGGGCATCAACAATGCGGGCACAGTGGTAGGCTACTCGGCAACTTCCGGCGGTTCTCGCAACGCTTTCAGCGATGCAACTGGCACACCGGGGGCCACAATGGCCGATCTTGGGACCCTGGCTGGTAGTTCCACCAGCGCGGGCTACGGCGTCAACACCGGCGGAACGATCGTCGGCTACTCCGGCCAGACCCCATTTATTTATTCGGGCACAGCGATGAGCGGCCTTGGTGTAAACGGATACGCTACTGCCGTTAACACTGCCGACACGGTCGTGGGTGCTGCCATCAATGGCGCTGGGTACTATGCTTTCAGCTATTCCGGCGGAGCCTTAACCGATTTGAATTCAGTGACAGTGAATCTGCCCAGCGGTTTCACTTTGTCCAGGGCAGAGGGAATTAACAGCCTTGGTGACATCGTGGGCTATGGGATCAACTCCAGTGGAAACACGGAAGCGTTCCTATTAACCCCAACTCCGGAACCGGCCACGCTGGCCCTGCTGGCCATCGGCGGCCTGGGCCTGATTGCCCGTCGCCGCAGATCGGCCTTAATCAGCCACTGATGTGAGCTACGGGGGCCTTTCAGAGTACGGAATTCGAACCATGTTTCGTACGCTTCGCTCTGCGAACTTTGCGACCTCTCTAGCCTGAAGCGCCCGCCGCCGGCGCTGCTCGGTCTAACGGGGCGATCCACCATTTGGCTCCCGCCCCGCTTACGCGTGCCCAATATTTGGCACAAGCCTGCAGCGTCACTGCGGTTTTACCGCCGTTTCCTGCTGAAAGAGCGCCTCAACGAATTGGTCTGGATCAAAGGGCTCCATGTCGTCGGGGGTTTCGCCGATGCCGATGAATTTAACGGGCAAACTGAGTTGATGCCGTATGGCCACTACGATCCCGCCCTTGGCGGTGCCATCGAGCTTGGCTAAAAATATTCCGGTAAGCTCAACGGCTTTTTTAAACTCTTCAGCCTGCCGAATGGCGTTTTGGCCGGTGGTGGCATCCAGCACCAGCAGCACTTCGTGTGGCGCTTCAGGAATTACTTTTTGAATGACGCGCCGAATTTTCGCCAGCTCGCGCATCAGATGATCCTGCGTATGCAATCGGCCGGCGGTATCAACAATCAATACATCTATGCCGCGGGCTTTGGCGGCCTGGCAGGCGTCAAAGGCAACCGCAGCCGGGTCCGCCCCCATCTGATGCTTTACGATGTCAACGCCGATGCGATTGGCCCATATTGTAAGTTGCTCAACGGCCGCTGCCCGAAATGTATCGCATGCCGCCACCATCACGGTCTTACCCTGCGACTTGAGCCACTGTCCGAGCTTGGCAATGCTCGTGGTCTTGCCGGCGCCATTGATGCCCGTCACCAGAATGACCGTCGGGCCCGAAGCCGCCACAAGCAGCGCCCGCGATTCCGCAGGCCAATACCGACGCAGCTCACTCTTCAGGAACTCCAACACCTGATCGCCCGAATTAATGCGGCGATCTTTCCATGCGGCATGCAAGTCTTGAATAATCTTGTCCGTCGCCACCACACCAATATCCGACATAATCAGTCGCTGCTTAAGTTCGGCAATAAGAGCGTCATCCAGCGCCCGGCCGCGCAGAAGTGACTGCAGGGAACCAAGCAGGGCGCTGCGCGTCTTGGCCAGCCCGCCGCGTAGTTTATCAACGCCCTCATTAATCGCTCTTTTTATGAATTCAAACGCCATGGGTTTCTTTCAAAAAGTGTGGCCTGCCAAAAGATATTAAGAACGTTCACGGTGTGCCCTTAAAATATCCGAACGCGTCACAATACCGACAACCTCGGTCGAACGCTCTCCAGCCACCACAACCAGATGGCCAATGCCGTGCCGCGCCATGGCCAGGTCGGCATCGCGCAGCGGCTGATCCGGGCGAATGCCTATAACCCGCATCTTCATCGCATCGGCTATAGGCCGCCCAGCCGCCAGATCAGGTTTAAACACATCCCGCCAGCCTATGACGCCGGCCAGACCGCCCTGCTCATCTAACACGGGAAACAGGTCATGACTGTCGCTCCCGCTGCGTCCCAGCAGTTGTTGTCGCGCTGCCTGCAGCGAATCGCCCGCCTTCAGGCAAACCGCTGGCTGCATGGCATCGCCGACGAATAAGCGATCAAGAAAATCCACCGCATATTCGCTTTGCACGCGAATGCCTTTACGCGCAATTTTTTCCGTCATGATGCTTTGCCGCATAAGCATGCACGACACCAAAAACGCACTACCGCACCCGGCCAGCAGCGGCACCAGTCCCAGAGGTTGCAGCGTGGTTTCAAACGCGAATACCACCGCTGTCAGCAGTGCTCGAGACGCCCCGGCAAAAATCGCGGCCATGCCGACAAGTGCCGCGACCGGTACGCTGATATCCGCATGAGGCAGGCACCGCACGGCGACCAAGCCCGCAGCGGCCCCTAAGGCGCTGCCAATGGTAAACAGCGGCGCAAGTGTTCCACCGGATGTTCCCGTCCCCAGCGATACCGTCCATGATACCCACTTAAGAATCGCCAGCACCAGCAGCGCTGCCAGTCCAGATTTAACACTCAGTGCCGCCGAAATATTATTATAACCAACTCCCAGCGTATGCGGCGCAAAGTAGCCTACTATGCCCACCACGACAGCTCCAATCGCCGGCCACCACATCCAATGTGTGGGGCACCACTTCTCAAAGCCATCCTCCACCGCATAAACCGCGCGCGTCACCCCGGCCGCTACCACGCCCATCAGCGCACCCAGCAACACATAAAATATCATCGCGACGGCCCCAGCCGGCTTAACCGGCCCCATCGCAAACATCGGCGCAGTGCCCCACACCAGTATTCTTAGGCCGCCGGCCGTAGCACAGGCCAGTGCCACCGGAACCAGCGAGCGGGCCTTGAATTCAAACAGCAGCAGTTCCACCGCTAACAGAACGGCCGCGACAGGCGCGCCAAATGTAGCGGCCATGCCCGCCGCTGCCCCAGCGGCAAGCAGCGTCTTTCGTTCGTCAGGGGTTGTGCTAAGCACCTGCCCCACCATCGAGCCAACGGCTCCGCCGGTGGCAATAATCGGACCTTCAGCGCCAAATGGCCCACCTGTACCAATGCTGATCGCCGCCGACAACGGCTTAAGAAGCGTTACGCGGTACGGAATTTTGCTTTGTTTAAGAATAATCGTTTCCATAGCCTCCGGAATACCATGACCCCGTATCGCCTTGGAACCGTATCGCGCCATGATGCCCACCACAATCGCTCCGGCCACGGGTATCGCCATAACCCACAGCCCCACATGAGCCACAGTCGGGTTGACAAGCGCCATCGAAAAACGCCCGTAAAAACACAGGTTAGTGATCAGGCCAATCAAAGATCGCAACACCACTGCGGCAAGCATGCCAACGGCGCCAAGCCCAATCGCAAGCAGCGCGATATACAAAGTGCGCAGGTCCAACGCCGGCCGCTGGCTCTCCACGCCGGCAGACTCAAGCGTATCAGCCATTGAAATGGACACTGGAATGGGCTGGGCATCTAAATGATGAGGCTTGTCTTCGGCCACGAAATGCCTCCATTAACTCTCGCAGGTACTCAGCCACCACCTATACTGCGGGAGTGGGTTTGCCGGTTTGCTTGGCGTAATCTTTTATCATCGCATCCAGCACGCCATTGATAAACTCGGCAGAATCCTCGGTCGAAAAATCGCGGGCCATCGTTATCGCTTCATCCAAAATCACCCGGGGCGGCGTGTCGGTATGCGTTAGTTCCCAGGCAGCCAGCCGCAGTATGCTTCGATCCACCACCGCCATACGCGACACACTCCATCGCGGCACCAGTACGGCAAGCCAGCGGTCAGCCTCCTGGCGATAGGGCCAGGTTCCTCTGGTGTACTCACCAGCCGCGGCCTGCACCTGCGCATCTTCGCTCTGCTGGCTTAAAAACAGGTCCATGCCCTGCGTTAAAAAATCTTCACCCTGCACATCCGCCTGATAAATGGCCTGCAGGGCCAACCGACGGGCCATCGTACGCTGCGAGTTATGAATAGTCATTGAGGTAAGCTCTATTTCGTGAGTGGCGTTAGTTTGCGCATAACACTGGCCATTTCGATGGCGGCACATGCGGCATTCCAGCCGGCGTTGCCCATTTTCAGCCCCGCGCGATCCATAGCCTGCTCCATTGTGTTCACCGTCAAAACGCCGAAAATGGTTGGCACACCGGTGGCCGGACCAATCGCCGCAATGGCATGCGCGGCCTGCTGGGCCACATGGTCAAAGTGTGCCGTTTCACCCTTAATAACACAACCCAGGCACACGATCGCGGCAAACTTGCCGCTCAGCGCCAACTGCTGCGCCACCGTCGCCAATTCCAAACTGCCTGGTACCCACACCTTTGCAATGTCCTTTGCGCCGGCACCGTGACGCTCAAACGCGTCCATGGCGCCGTCCGCCAATCGCGCTGTGATGGCGCTGTTAAACTCGGCTACAACCACGGCAAACCGATCGCCGGCTTTCACCGCTAAGTCCCCGCGAATTTCCATGGCCATCAGGCAATCTCCTGCCAACCGTGCCATACACAAGCCGTCTGGCCGCTAAGCACAGTGCATGCGGCCCACTGCGGGCCAGCATGGCATTTACTATTTATGCCGGAGGAGGGAGTCGAACCCACACTCTCTTGCGAGAACTGGATTTTGAGTCCAGCGCGTCTGCCAGTTCCGCCACTCCGGCGAGGGTTTTTCATTATAGGGATATTAGCCGGGCATGCCAACCGCGGCGGCTGACACCGCAGGGCAGGTGAAAGTTGCTCAGGCGATCGGTAGATCGCGGCCGGGCCGCGGATTTGGTGGCGGAGCAAACATGCATGGCTATTGGCTGGTTTTGAAGGATGCCAAGTTGAAAATGGCAAAACATTGGTGTTTTCCTGGAGGATGCCAAGATCGGTTTTTGCAAATGTTGCAAAACATTGGGGTTTTGCTGAAGGATGCCAAGATGCGAGGCTGCGCCGCGAGAGCAGGTGAACGTGGAGCAGGCGAACAGTGGAGCGATGCGGCGGCGCGATCTGAGCGAGGACGAGTTTTGGCATGGAGGCTCTTAGTCGCGGCATGGGTGAGATGATTGGGCGCTGCCACGACGACTGGCATGCATCCCGATAGAAGGCGCTCCTGCCCTATCGAGGATTTCGGCATCCTTGCCTTCCCGATACTTGGCATCGTGCTATATCGGGATTTCGGCATCCATGCCTCAACAAGGCAGCGTAGCGCAGAGATTTTTAAATTATCATTCAGGGGCGCTGCGCACCGTTTTTTTTTCCAAAGAAAAGGGCAGAGATGGTTTTGGATGTTATTGGCATAGTTCATTTAGATGATTACTCTCGTAGCCACCGCAGATTGATATTCATGGAACGGTGCTATTACGTCCAAAGCCCTTCGTGTGGCCCGGTTCCTTAATTTGGTTTTGGCAGAAACTGTCATAGGCCACTAATTGAACGGAGCCGTTGATTAGGGGGATAACGCTGATACGATGGATGAAGAATACTTGAACCGTTGTGCGATGTCAGACTATTTGCGCAGGTTTATTTTGATCTATTTGGCGCTATTTGGCGACCATTCGTGCAGACTTTGGCCCCTACGCACTGTATGAGGATGCGATAGCGGGCCGTCAATAGCAAGAGATACCAGCTCTTGTGCGATAATAATGAAGCGTGCTGGTGCGCAGGTCTGCGACACCATGTCGCCGGTTAGACAAAATGTCGTAGACATTGAGTCGGGAGACACGGCATTTATTAAGCAAGGTGCGTGCCTATGGCACTTACAAGAGTGGCATCGTTTTTGCTTGCTTAATTCTTATCTTACGATGGGACGTCGCATGTCTGATAAAATCCAACCGAATCAGGAATTCTCGCGACCCGATGTTTTTCATCCGATCGGTTTACAGAATCCGCAACATCAGGCGTATCGTATATTGCAGGTGGGCTTTGTTCTTCTTCCTATCATTACGGGAGTTGATAAATTTTTTCATTTTCTGGTGAATTGGGATAAGTATCTCGCTCCGGTGGTGAATAGGATGGTGGGCGGACACGGTCATGGGTTTATGCTCGTGGCGGGTGTTGTGGAAATTGCAGCGGGAATTGGCGTAGCGCTTAAACCCACGATCTTCGCCTATGTGGTCGCGGCATGGTTGCTGGGCATTATCATTAACCTGCTGTTGATTCCGGGGTTTTACGATGTCGCGTTGCGCGATTTCGGTCTGTTCTTAGGAGCGTTGGCTCTGGCGCGTCTAAGCGCGGCATACTCGGTGCACACAGCGAATAAATAATGTCACGTAGAGATAAGACGCAAAAATGGGACAGCGAACGTTATTTACAGTGGGTCATTCCACCCACGGTTGGGCGGAATTTTTGACGCTGTTGAAGACGTGGAAGATTCAGTATCTGGTGGATGTTAGAACGGTGCCGGGATCGCGGGCCTTTCCGTGGTTTTCTCAGAAGCGGATGGAAAACGCACTACCAAAATCGGATATTACTTATGTGCATCTACCTGAGTTGGGCGGCCTTCGTCGTTCCAGGAAGGATTCGGTCAATACGGGCTGGCGTAATTCGCGTTTTCGGGCTTATGCGGATTATATGCAGACCAAGGAATTTCAAGATGGTCTTGCAGAATTAAACCGGTTGCGCAAGAAGCGGAGGGTATGTGTGATGTGCGCGGAGGCGGTATGGTGGCGATGCCATCGGCGGATGATCGCGGATGCCGAGACGGCGCGCGGAATTCCGGTCAGACATATAATGAGCCAAAAGATGGCAACGCGGCATGAGATGACGGAATTTGCGGTGGTGCACAAGCGAAGAGGGCGATCGTCCATGATTATCTATCCAGGCGCGAGGTCTGATCTATGAGTAGAAATATGTTTTCTCTGGTGCCATTGCCTCCATTCCGACTCGATCTGACGGTCTGGGCGCTACGCCGCCGCCCGGACAACGCTATGGATCGCTGGGATGGGCAAACGTACCGCCGGGCGCTCCTGTTACCGATTGGCCTCGTTGACGTCGCGGTCACCCAGGTCGAAACGACCGAAACGCCGCGGTTGCAGGTCTCGGTCAAAGGCCAACCTCTCGGACCCGACGTGGAAGCCGCCGTGGCGTCAGCCCTAGAAAGGCTGCTCGGCTTGCGCATTGACCTGGCAGCGTTCTACCAATGTTTCGCGCGGCAGGGGCAAATGGGGCAACTGGCACGCCACTTCCGGGGTATGAAGCCGCCGCGCTTTAACACCGTCTTCCAGAGCGTAATCAATGCGATTGTCAGTCAGCAGGTGACGCGGACTCTGGGCATCCGCCTCCTCAATCGCTTGACCGTCACCTACGGCGTTGCTATCCGCGAGGGAGACGCGGCCGTCCACGCATTCCCTCGTCCAGAAGACCTAGCCGAGCTGTGCCCGGCCGATCTGCGGCAGGTGGGGTTCAGTCAGCAAAAAGGCCGCGCGATGATCGAGCTGGCCAAGTCGATCACCGAGGGAGATCTGGACCTGGAAGTGCTGGCGGAGTTGCCCGATGAAGAGGCCGTCCAGCGGCTCCGCGGCTTGCGAGGCGTGGGACCTTGGACGGCAGAATATGTCTTGCTGCGCGGACTGGGACGGACTCACGTTTTTCCTGGCGGTGTCGCGGGTGCTCGTCACAACTTGCAGCGCTGGCTGCACCTGGCTACTCCGCTCGACGACGTCGCGGCGCGCCGCATTTTGGAACGATGGCACCCCTATGGCGGGCTGATTTACTTTCACCTGCTGCTGGACCGGCTTGCGGAAGCCGGATTCTTGCGGCCAGTATCTTCGCAGTTGCAAACAAGTGGCGCCAACTCGATCGATTTTCCGGACGCACTATTCAGGAGAGGTCGTACCGATGGCACATGACTTTAAAGTAGGTGATCACGTTGAGTGGAACTCGGAAGCAGGCCGAGTCCGAGGAACGATCAAGAAAAAGATAACCTCGGAAATCCAATTCAAGGGGTATGCGGTCCATGCCTCGAAGGAAGAACCGCAATATCAGATCAAGAGCGACACGACTGACCATGTGGCCATGCACAAGGGTGCGGCTCTTAAAAAGATCAGCAAGGACAAACGCTGATTCAGAAAACCGCTGTCGCCCTGGAACTTCTCGCCCGAGGCCGAACCGATGAGTCGAAACGCGTTTTTCCTGGAGCCGGTGGCACCCTTCCGTCTTGATCTCACGGTCTGGGCGCTACGCCGCCGACCGGACAACGCAATCGACCGCTGGGACGGTACAGCCTACCGACGGGTGCTGGCGCTGGCGGACGGGCCGGTGGAGGTCGCAGTCGTCCAGACGGGACCGCCCGAGGCACCGCGACTGCGCGTCACAGTGCGAGGTGCTCCGCTCCGCTCTGAGTTGAAGCGGGCTGTTACGGCAGCTCTGGAGCGGCTGCTCGGACTTCGCGTCGACTTGACGGCTTTTTATCGCCTAGCCTCGCCTGATGCCGAGCTTGGACCCATGGTGCAGCGGTTTCGCGGCATGAAGCCGCCGCGATTTCTTTCCGTCTTTGAGGGAGTTGTCAACGCGATTGCTAACCAGCAAGTCACGGTGACGGTTGGTATCGCCCTGCTCAGCCGGCTGTCTCGGGAACACGGCCCCGCCGTCGCCGGAGAAGACGGTCTGGCTCACGCCTTCCCGCGTCCTGAGGACTTAGCCCCGCTCCTCCCGGAAACGCTACGACAGTTGGGGTTCAGCCGACAGAAAGGTCGTGCCATGATCGAGCTGGCCCAAAACAGCGATGAGGAGTACGCGGACTTGGAACGCTTGGCGACTGTGTCCGATGGAGAGGCCGTTACCAGCTTGTGCCGGCTGCGCGGCGTGGGACGCTGGTCTGCGGAATACATCCTGCTCCGCACCCTGGGGCGGATACACGTTTTTCCAGGCGATGACGTTGGCGCCCGCAACAACTTGCAACGCTGGCTGCAACTGACGGAGCCGCTCGATTATGCGGCGGTTGCTCGTACTTTGGCTCGCTGGCACCCATACGGCGGATTGATCTACTTTCACCTGCTACTGGATCGGCTCGCGGAGGCTGGCCATGTGCACGCGAAGATATCTCAAGGATTGTAGTGGCTCCGAAGCTTTTTGGCGGCCTCTGCGGTGTAAGAAAAAAATAATTCTTGTGCATGCTCTTACAGTCGATCCGGCGAACTGCTCCCGTTCCCTTCCGGGTGTTCCCCAATGGTGCTTGCTGGTGGTCTTTCCTGACGTGCGGGACAGGTGCCGCCATTAGCCGCCGCCTCCAAGGGCCGGGCGCACAGGCAACGGTGGTGCGGCAGGTGCGTACCGATGACTCTGGCGAGAAATTCCTCCGCACAGAGCCGAGGAGCGATATAAATTTTATCTTCCAGCAGGTCCAGCACCAGCACATCGTCGCCGATATGTGTTTCATCCGTCAGGTCTGCCTGAAGTAATCGCGTCTGTGGCAGCACTGTGCGAAAATAAAAGGCTGGCCCACCGTCTCCAAATCCGGATTCGTGGCCATCCTTCCAAATAACGGCATGGGCCTCCGGATGAAATGCTGCAATGACAAATCGCTCATCGCGGAGATACCCCGACTGCCGCGCCATCAAGGTGGCTTTCAGTCCGGGTATCAGGCGAAAGCCTGCAGGAATCTGGATGCCCACCGGCTCCGGTACCGGGTTTATAGCACGTTTATCAATTGGCTGTTCCATTGTGCGGCTCATTTTCTACGCTATATGCTTTGCAGCTTTCGTGTTGCGTCCGTTCACACATCGAATCCTCATGATCTCTTCCAATCACTCTGGATGTCATTATCCGGATATTAGCGAAATGTCTTGGTCAAGGTCAAGTCGAGCGATTTACCACTTCGACGGCATCGCGTTGAGCATGGTGCATGCTTGGCAGAGCGAGGTCAAGGCCTTTACGACACCTTTATTACCCGCAAAAGAACGGAAATTCTCCGCGATGATTGCGTGTTGGCGGCCAGCCAAAAAGCCTAGCGCCTTGGCATTTTGACTCGGTAGGAATACTGGGTAAAAAGCCTGCTGAGGTATGCCCCAATTGGCCACTGCTATAAAATACTTGAGCAACCTTATGCCGCCGGTTTCAAACGCTGGCCATCAGCTTGCTCTCGTCGGGGTGAGATATTCAGACCACTCTTTTTCGGTCTCTGCCATGCCGAGTCTTCGGGTGCCTGGGATATTTACCGCAAACCTGCGGCACGGGCCTATAATAGGCTGACGGATAAGGCAAATGCTGGAGAAACTAATGACGACAAGGAATCACGTGGTCATTGTGGGCGGAGGTTTTGCTGGGGTTTATACGGCGCTGGCGCTGGAGAAATTATCGGCTGACGCCGCGGAGATGGAAGTCACGCTGATCAGCAGGGATAATTATTTGCTCATCACACCGCTGCTCTTTGAAGCAGGATCGGGCATCCTGGAGCCGCGGCACACGGTCTGTCCAATTCGATCTATGTTGCGCCAAACCCGATTTATTGTAGCAGAGGTCGCGAGCATTGACCTTGAAAAACGCAATATCCATGCAATTCATCAACCTGACGGGCACTTGTATGATGTACAATACGACCAACTTGTGCTGGCGGTGGGTGGTATTACAAATCGCGCCATTATTCCCGGTTCAGAAGACGCCTTAGCGTTCAAGACCCTCTCGGATGCAATTGGCTTAAGAAATAAGGTCATTGATGTGTTGGAGCAAGCCAATGTCGAAACTGATCCGATTCGCAAGAAGTACCTTCTGACGATGATGGTTATTGGCGCCGGTCTTGTGGGTGTAGAATTGGTGGGAGAATTGACGGAATTTCTGCAAAATATCTGCCGCATATACCGTAACGTAAGGTACGAAGAGATTAATATTATTCTATGTGAGGCTGGACCCGTGTTTCTACGTGATTTGTCCGGCGATTTGGGAGGTTTTGCACACCATATCCTGGAAAAGCGCGGCGTTCAAATTCGCACCTCTACGCCTGTGGAACATATCAGCGCTGGTTGCGTCACGCTTTCAGATGGAACTTCTGTTGCCGCATCAATCATTCTTCTGTGTGCCGGCGTAGCGCCAAATCCACTGTTGGCACACTTGGAACTGCCGAAAAATCACGGCCGGATTGTCGTGGATGCTACCATGCGCTGCCCGAACCGGCCCGAGGTGTGGGCCATCGGAGATTGCGCCTGGATACCTAGCGGCGATGGCAAAGCCTACCCGCAGTTGGCTCAGCATGCCTTGCGGGAAGCTCGAGCGTTGGCATGCAATATAGTCCATGGCCTTCGCGGCCAAGCCTTGGCTCCGTTTGTTTATCAAACACTCGGTGCACTGGCGTCATTGGGACATTACGCGGGGGTTGGCCGGGTCATGAACATTCAAGTGCGCGGCTTTCTGGCCTGGTGGATATGGCGGAGTTATTA
Organism: Phycisphaerales bacterium; assembly: GCA_013044165.1. GTDB lineage: Bacteria > Planctomycetota > Phycisphaerae > WQYP01 > WQYP01 > JABEVB01. Next base: position 14,783 of record JABEVB010000060.1, on the reverse strand, counting down.
CCTGATGCAAATGCCGGGATGGTCCCGCAGATTACGCATAATTATTGACTGGACAGTATCGTTATTTTTCCATAACGACGTGGTCAAGTTGGTTGTGAATTCAGAACCAACCCTACATGCCACGGGTCTGATCCCCACTCTGCCAAGAGAGAAGGCCGCAGCACCTATCCAATCGCCGGAAAATAAACAGTGAGATAGGGCACGGATCACTGAAACTCATCGTCCAGATATCACGATGTATTGCTGCAACGCCAATGCCCCGTTGTGCTCCTCATCTCGTGCGGCATATACAAACGTAACATTGCCCTTCTTAATATGATCACGCAGCTGTTCCACGGCCGGTTGGTTATGCCGCAATTCACTCCAATATTTCTTTTGGAATTGTTCCCATTTGGCTGGATCATGCCCAAACCACTCCCGCAGCTCCCGACTCGGCGCGACTTCCTTAAGCCATATATCTATTTTCGCCTGGGCCTTGGTTACGCCGCGCGGCCACAGCCGTTCCACCAGAATACGTAGTCCATCCGCGGGCGAAGCGTTGTCATAAACTCGCTTGATTTGAATTCGGGCACCCATACATTACTCGCGAATCATCGTCAAAAGCATTCGCAATTCCACCGGCGCCTGAACCGCATGAGGTTTTCCCGCCGGCAATAGCAGCGCCTCTCCGGCGCGAACCGTTGTAGAATTCCCAGCAATCGTGATCTTCGCCTCGCCCTGGAGCACCTGTACAAGGGCATCAAACGGAGCCGTGTGTTCGCTAAGCTCCTGCTCGGCGTCAAACGCGAAGAGTGTGACATTTCCGCTTTTGCGCTTCAGCAGGATGCGGCTGACAACTCCTCCCGGCTGAACCGCAATGAGCTGGATAAGATTAACCGCTCCATCCGGCCAAGTTTTCCGATTCTGATCCACCGGTGATGATTCCATTATTGCCTCTTGTATCACTACTTATTATAACCGAACGGTGCCAATCAATCCCGATTCTTATAATGTGCTGCATCTTCTTATGCTGCCTGTCGCAGCGCTTGCGGGTTATTGCACCCCGGAGGTCCCATAGATCAAAGCCAGCGCCTCGGATCGGCTGGCGTGGTGCTTCTGAAAAACACCACGGATCGCGCTGGTTATCATTTTACTGCCGGGCTTGCGAACGCCGCGAATGGTCATGCAGGCGTGAGTCGCTTCGAGAATACAAATGGCACCCCGTGGCCGAAGCTCTTCCATAATCGCATCTGCTATCTGGTCGGTCAGGCGTTCCTGTAATTGCAGGCGAAGCGCAAAACCTTCAACCAGCCGCGCAATTTTGCTTAGGCCCACCACACGTCCGTGCGGCAGGTAGGCTATGTGGGCGTGGCCCGTAAACGGCAGCAAGTGATGCTCACAGAGGGAATGAAAAGGAATGCTCCGCAGCAGAACAACCTGGTTGTACTTTTCACGAAACACTGTCTTCAAATAGCTGCGCGGATCCATTCTGATACCGGCCGTCAATTCCGCAAAAGACCGCGCAACCCGTCCGGGCGTCGCGCGCAGACCCTCTCGATCCGGATCCTCACCGATGGCCAGCAGAATTTCGCGGACAGCACCCTCAATTCGACCATAATCAAAAAATTGATCGCGCGCTGTTGGTATGGCGGCGTCGTCAGTCGCGCTATCACGGATACGGCGTACTGGCAAATGAGATCGCATTGTTTCTCCTGTATGCGCAAGGCTGCTGTTAACACGTCACCGTTCAATCGGCACGCCGACCACGCTGCCGTACTCTGTCCAACTGCCATCATAGTTGCGGACATTGTTTTGCCCCAGCAAATACGTCAGCACAAACCAGGTGTGACTGGATCGCTCGCCAATACGGCAGTATGCCACTGTCGGTTTAGCGGCGTCCACGCCGCCTTTTTCAAAATAAACCGCTCGCAACTCATCACTCGATTTAAATGTTCCATCCGTCGTGTTGGCCGCGAGTGACCATGGAATAGATCGCGCTGTCGGTACGTGTCCCGGTCGCTGGGCGGTTTCAGACATGCCTGGCGGTGCGATAATTTTCCCAGTGTACTCATCCGTACTGCGGACATCGATGAGATTCTGGCCATGATCTTCCACGATCTTCAGCACATCCGGCAATTTAGCGCGTAGCTCAGGGTGCGTGCCGTTGATCTTGTAGTTTGACGGCACCGGGCTGGGTTTTTCCGTAGTCATCGGCTTATCCGATTCGTTGAGCCATTTGAGCCGGCCGCCGTTGAGAAGCCGCACGTCGGCGTGGCCATAGTATTTAAGTATCCAGAAGGCGTAGCAGGCGAACCAGTTGCTGTTATCGCCGTAGAGAACGATGGTATCCGCCGGTTTAATGCCGGCGGCAGACAACAGTGTCTCCAGATCCTGCTGCGAAATAATGTCACGGCGCACTTGGTCCTGCAACTGCGTCTGCCAGTTAAAACCCACTGCTCCGGGAATATGCCCGGCATCATAGGACTTGGTGTCCACATCAACTTCAACAAGCCGGACTTTCGGGTCGTTCAAGTGGTCACGGACCCAACGGGTATCGACCAGTACTTCGGGGTGTGCATACTCAGCCATTTCTGATGCTCCTGAAAAAAAGTACAAACATATTTATTCCCCGATCCGCGGCGCCACGTTATTCGCGAGTTCAGGCAGGTGACGCACCATCGATGAGGTATATTTGAAGACATTATCGCAGAATATCATCACCCCCAGGCCGACCTTATCTCGGACGGCAATGCGCCGCGCGCCTTCGAAGATCAGCCCGGAACTTGGACCGGCCAGCAGGCCTTCGTTTCTGCATAGGTCCAATGCTCGGCGATAGGCCAGTTCATATTCAATTTCCAGCAGATCATCGATCAGAGCGCGGTCAAATAATTCCGAAACTTCCAGTTGTGCAACATTGCGTAGACCAGGGACATCGTGACCCGCGCTGGGCTGGACCGCCACCACGCGGATATTTGGATTTTTCGATTTAAGAAACCGGCTGGTTCCCGTGGCGGTGCCACAGGTTCCTAGGGATACAAACAGGTGCGTCACCTTACCTTCGGTTTGCCGCCATATTTCCGGCCCGGTTGTTTCATAGTGGGCTTGAACGTTCTGCTGATTGACATATTGATTTGGATGGACATATTTATCCGGCTCGGCGCGGGCGTGCGTTCGGGCCATATTGATCGAACCGTCGCCGAGGCCGGGCGTCGGACAGAGGCTGTCGTTGAGCACTTCCAGTTGCGCTCCGACGATCTTTAACAGCACCTTCTTTTCTTCCGGTATCTGATTGGGGACCACCACCGTAGCGTGATAACCTCTCGCCGCCGCCATTCCCGCCAGCGACAGGCCGGTATTCCCGGAAGTCGCTTCCACGATTCCACGGGTGGCCGAAACTGAGCCGGTTCTTTCCAGTTCCCGAAGCATGTACGCCGCAGCCCTGTCCTTGACGGATCCGAATGGATTTACCCATTCAAGCTTCGCGAACAAACTTAATCCCGGTTCCGGATTCAGACGATTAATCCGCACCAGTGGGGTTGGGTTCTCAACCGAAGGCAGCATGTCGAAAATGCTTCCATAGACGCGTGTATCATGGTGATTGGCGGCGATGTCGGTAGTTTGTTTTTCTACGGGAATTACTTCTGGCATGATTTATTCACCTGCTGTCATATCTAACCTATAGAAATTATAGGTAAACGCCTTTGTATTTGTCAAATCCTAGTTATACTATTAGCCGGTGTGCATCCATCCGTTTCATCTGCGGCTACAATGCGGGACGTTAATGAGGATGAAAAATGGAAAGTCGATTGAACTATATGAAGGTTTCGCCGGACGCCTACAAGGCCATGAGCACTTTGGAAATGTATGTAAAGCATTCCGGCCTGGAAAAATCCTTACTGGAATTGTTAAAGACTCGTGCGTCGCAAATTAATGGCTGTGCGTTCTGCCTGGATATGCACACCCAAGATGCCCGCGCCGGAGGCGAGACTGAACAACGCCTCTATACCCTCTCAGCCTGGCGTGAAACGCCGTTTTTCACAGATCGTGAGAGAGCTGCCCTGGAATGGACTGAAACCATTACGTGCATCGCCGATACGCATGCTCCCGACAGCACCTATGAATCCGTTCGCAGACATTTTACGGAAAAGGAAATGATTGACCTGACCATGGCGATTGTGGCGATCAACGCCTGGAACCGTCTAGCGATCGCGTTTCGCAGTGTGCCGGGAACTTACCAACGGAAAAGAGCTGACACACGCTGATGGCCGGACGTTGCGTAGTCACCCGTGCCGGATGGCCGCGAAATACTACGGCGAGATCCGCCCGACAAGATCGGCTGCGGTAAGCGGCCCGGGCGCGGCGATTAATGCCCGCGCTGCGTCAACCTGGCCGAAAATATTCCACAACAATACTCCCCGCACGCGACCGGCTTTGCGGTAGTAGACCACGCCCTGTTTCAACGGCACCTTCCAGTCGAGCAACATTTCCAGCCGGGAATCCACCTCACCGACAGCCTCGTAGCCCATATCGAACAGATCAGAATAAAAGAATGGCAAGTGGCTGTAGGCAACCGTCCTCCCGGCCATGGCCACACCGGCAAATCCTCCCATCGTGTTCGCGTTATCCTCATGCTCCACCCGCAACCATGTATCGAGCGCCGGACTATAAAAGCTCGCCGCATCACCGGCTGCGTAGATATCCGGACTGCTGGTGCGCAGCGACGCATCCACACGAATACCATTGTCTATTTTAAGCCCCGCCACGGCTGCCAAGCTCACATTCGGCTCAACTCCAATTCCCGCGATCACGCCGTCAACGCTGATTTGTCTTTCATTGCTGTTGCTGCCGCGGGAAACCTTCACAGCCAGTTTGCCATGTTGCATATCGCAACCGGATACCTTGCTTTCCGTGAGGAGAGTGATTCCTTTCTCTCGATAAAAGTCGTTTAAGAATTCTGCCAGTTCCGGCGGATACATGCGGGATCCGATCGCCTTATCCGGAAAGATCAGCGTGACCTTTTTGCCATTCATGGCCAGCGCGGCGGCGATTTCCGAACCGATAAATCCGGCGCCGATGACGGCGAAATGATTGCCGTTCCGCGTAAGCTCCCGCAATTTGGTATAGTCATCAAGGGTGCGGAAATAAATAATGTGATCCTCGCCAAATGGTAAACGACGAGGCGTGCCGCCAGTTGCCAGAAGCAATTTGTCGTAGGTGTAAATTCCGCCTTGGTCATCCACCACACTTTTCTTTTCAGGATTCAACGTCCGGACTGTTCGCCCCAAATGCAGGGTCAATGCGGTTTTATCCAAGGACCGCCAGATGCTCGACTGTGGTTTATCCTTCCACAATCCTTTGGACAGCGGAGGACGATCATAGGGCGGATGCGCCTCTGCACCAATCAATCCGATGGCGCCAGCATTATCCACTTCGCGGATCCCCGCAATAGCAGCGGCCGCCGTCATACCCGCTCCGATGATCAAATATTTGTACAGCCGCATGTCATGATCTCCTTGTCAAAATATTCTGATCGCGATCCGGCAGGTCACTCAAACGGTGAGTACAAAACCGGCGACAACCTTGCCGGAGCATTTAGTATATAATAACAACCCTAATGGATGTAAAAAAAGGAATCGCGGCATCAAGCACGGTCCAGCCGCGAAGGCAAGTTGTTATTGCGGGAGTATCAATCATGGCTGAAAGTATTTACCCGGTCGGCACACCCGAGTTGGCGCGTCAGCGGCGGGAAACGGTCCCCGCGCAATTTGAAGCGTTCCATAACTTCAGTAAGCAGGTTTTCGCACCCGGTGCGCTGGATGCCAAAACCAAACAACTCATTGCGGTCGCGGTCGCCCATGTAACGCAGTGTCCCTATTGCATCGCCGGGCATTCCAAGCAGGCAATCAAGGATGGTGCCACGCGTGAAGAAATCATGGAAGCAATCTGGGTGGCTGCCGAGATGCGCGCCGGTGCGGCGTACGCCCATTCACTGATTGCATTGAAGGCCATTGAAGATGCTAAACCCGCCGAGGGCGCGTAATACGGATCATGCATTGCGATCACCCCCACCGATGTTCCGCTTCGCTTTGGCCGCCTGTTGAAAATGCGGTGAGGCTAATCATCTTGGTCATGCAGCCCGCCAGCTTCGGCAATACCCACCAGATCGTGTGGCTTGCGGACCAATATTTTTCGGCGTTCCAGCGAGATAATCTTTTTTCGCTGCCATTGATTCAGAAGTCGACTCGCGGTGTAAAGCGTCGTGCCGGTCATTTCCGCCAAATCCTGGCGCGACAATCGCATGTTCAGCAAGATGCCGTCGGATACCCGGCAACCGTTCTGCTCGGTGAGTCGGAGTATGGTCTGGGCCACACGCTGACGTACTTTTTGCGTCGCCAGTGCCACGCAACGCTCCTGCAGTTCTTCAATTCGTGCAACCATTAAACGCATCGCATTGAGCGCAACTTGCGGCTGGCATTCCATTATTCGTTGCAGCGTTACCGTGCCCCACGCCAGCAGCCGCGACTCGCACATGGCTCGTGCCGTGATGAGATAGGTTAAACCGCCTACCGCAGCCATACCACCGAGCATCGCCCCGGAACCGATAAACCGATGCACGACCTCGTGGCCAGCAACGGTGAGTTCGGACACGCGGATTTGCCCTTGAATAACAACATACAGCTTGGTGGCCACGGTACCTTGGCGGATCAGCAGGGTTTTAGCTTTGATCGTGTGCAATTCCGCCGGCCCGGCGATGCTCCGCAACTGCTCGGATGTCAACGAGGCAAACAAGGGCACATTCTGCAGCATTCCCACAATTAAATTTATGTCGGCAACACCATTCATCTGTTAAATGATACTCCCCGAAGGTACAAAACGCGACAAAAATGAGGCCCATGATATGTCCAATCCCGCGTGGACCACACAATTCGGCTGGTTTTTGCCGCCAGAAGCAGCCCCATGACCGCAACAATTGATCTGGGGAAGATTCAAAGTTTGCTCTGGAGCAAAGACATGCTTTTTCAGGTCGTCATAATGGCCGCCATGAACGCGTTGCACTATGAGGTTGACATGAACCAGAATGATAGGAAAAAGATTTCGCAACTACCCATTCGCGAATTGCTTGCCCACTGGCCGCAGATGTCAGAGATTTTCCTGCGATGGCGTATGTCCTGCGTAGGCTGTCCGATTACCAGATTTGAAACAGCCTGTGATGCGGCGCTAAATTATAGCTGCGAACTGGAAACGTTTTTGACACGTCTGGAGCTTTGCATTGGGCGTAAAAGCAAATTGGCGAAGCACGCGGACCGCGTGATGCGAGAACGGCATTGAGGCTTTGTTATGGCGATTGTTCTTACACAAAAAGCAGTGGATCAACTGATGAACGTCATACGCGAACAAGGCTGGGATCCGACCCGCACCTATCTGCGCGTGGCGTATCATCCACGGGCGCAGCGGGAAAAGCGATGCAGTATCGAACTCCAGGAGCATAAGGAGCCGGACTCGCCGGCAGATCAGATCATTGATTCGGCCGGTGTACAGGTGCGTTGCGATTCCAAGAGCTATCACTATGTCAAGGGCATTACGATTGATTATCACGACACGCAAGGCGCACAAGGATTCACCATCACCAGGCCGCCGTCAAAATGGCCGGATCAATCGCCATGGGCCGCGCCGTGGATTTACGACGCCCTACGCACCGTCATTGATCCGGAAATCGGTCTGAATATTGTTGATTTAGGGCTGATCTACGAAACATGCGTCGAGGGTTCCATCGTCACAGTGATCATGACCATGACCACCCCGGCGTGTCCAATGACTGAAATGATCATAGCGGATGTTAAAGCCAGCCTGCTGCGGGCCGCGGCAAATATCAGCACTGTGAATGTAGAGCTTGTATGGGACCCGCCCTGGGTGCCCGAGATGGTTTCAGAGGATGGACGCAACCAAATGGGATGGCAATAAGCATTTTACGATATCAGGCACAGGCGGGTGACGTTCACCTGTGGTGAGTGATCCTATTGTTTCGAGGAGTAGTACCATGAACGAGCCGGTAACCATTATTGATGTGCGGACGATTGCGCCGCGCGAGCGGCATCCGCTGATCTTCCAGACGTTCGCAAGGCTGGCAGTTGGCGGATGGTTTTATCTGGTCAATGATCATGACCCCAAGCCGCTGCATTACCAATTTAGTGCCGAGCATTCCGGAGCGTTCACATGGGATTACCTGGAGCAAGGGCCGGAAGTGTGGAAAGTTCGCATAGGCAAGACGAAATAAACTCTTTCTGGGGCCTGACATCCCGACACCTTGTCAAAAGCTTGCTCTTGTGCGGATGCCGGAGTCCGACCGAATTGGAGATGCTCATGATCCTTGGCAATATTAAAAATCTTTCAAATTTTCGCCGCGATCACTACAACGCAGTTGCGCTCGGAGGCAGTGGAAACTGTAAGGTCATGCTCGTGTGCTTGGAGGCCGGACAGTTTATTCCGGTGCACCAGCCCGGCATTGATTTATGCCTGATTGTTCTTGAAGGCCGTGGCATGTTATACGATGGGCAAACCGAGCAAATGGGAGAGCCGGGCGATCTGTTATACGCTCGTGCCGGTGAAAGCCGCGGAATCATGGCCGACTCGCGCCTTGTGGCGCTGGCCATTGTCACCCCGCCGCCCGGCCCGCAGGACCACGAACAAGTTGAGCAGATGCTTACACAAGGTAGATGGCACGATGCCAATACTGATCAAATCCGTGCACATGCCTGACCGGCATGACCACCAACTGGCGGCTAACGGCTTGTGGCGCTTTCCGCTGCTGGTCGCGGCGATCATCACCATGGCCTTGGGCATCTGGGGTGGTCTGATACGCCTGGGTTGGGCATGGCCCGCGCCTACCGAGGCCGTTGTGGACCATGGCTCGCTCATGATCGGCGGCTTCTTGGGTACACTGCTGGGCATGGAGCGGGCTGTAGCGCTGGGATGGGGTTGGTGTTATGTCGGCCCGACGGCCAGCGCCGCCGGTGCCATTCTGTTGATTACGGGATTCCCGCCGTTGCTGGGTGGGAGTCTGATACTGGCGGCCAGTATCGTCATGGTGTTGGATTTCGTGTTTATCATCCGGCGGCAAGCGGCGATATTTACGCTGGTTATGGCAGGTGGTGCGGTCGCCTGGGCCATCGGAAATATTCTCTGGCTGACCGGCACATCGATTTACGAAATGGTACTATGGTGGATGGGGTTTTTGGTATTGACAATTGTCGGAGAGCGGTTGGAATTAAGTCGCCTGTTGCCGCAGTCGAAGAGAAAGCGGCGTACATTCTTGGGGGCGGCGGGGTTGTTCGCACTCGGGATGCTGACCACGCTTGCCTATCCGGGGCTCGGAGAGTGTGTCGCGGGGATGGGATTGCTGACACTGGCGGCGTGGCTCTTTGTATATGACGTGGCACGCCATACCGTGCGGCAACATGGTTTGCCCCGGTTCATCGCGGTCTGCCTTCTGACCGGATATCTCTGGCTGGGGATTGGAGGGATTCTGGCGGTGATTTATGCGGTCGTCCTTCCGATATTGCACGGGCATGCTTGGATGCGGACCTCGTTAGGTCCTGGATTCGCTTACGATGCCTTCTTGCACACGGTATTTCTCGGATTTGTTTTCGGCATGATCTTCGGCCATGCTCCGATCATCTTTCCCGCAGTGCTCGGTGTGCGAATGCAATTCAGCCGGCGATTCTATCTGCATCTGGTGTTATTGGAAGGCTCGGTGGCGTGGCGTGTCGTCGGCGATATCAGCGGGGTGTGGTCGGTGCGACAATGGGCGGGATTGCTAAATGGGGTTACGATACTTCTATTTCTTGTGAATACTGTTGCATCCGTCAGGCGAAAAGCGACGGTGCCCGCTGGTGGGCCGGTCAGGAGTACCCCATGAGTGTAGCTGTAAAACTGCTTGTGATGTTTCTGGTGTTGGCGAATGCCGCGATCGCCATTTTTCTGGCGGTAGCATACTCCACCCATCATCCGGTAAGGGAACAACATGATGTTCCACAGCGCGGGTATTCGATCCGGGGCCGCTGGTTTCTGGTCCTGGTGCTGTGCCTGATTGCATCTTTTGCGGCATCTATACCTTTTTATCCGTACATGTCAGCCACTTCGGCTCTTGGGCCCGCCCGAAAAGTTCCGGTTATTGCGGAGCAATACGCCTTTATCATGCCGTCACGCCTACCGGTGGGTAAAGCTATTATTTTTGAGGTGACTTCGCGCGATGTGAATCATGATTTTGGAATATACAATCCGCAGGGGCACCTGATTGCGCAGGTGCAGGCGATGCCGGATTATACCAATTATTTGCGAGTGATATTTCACGAGCCGGGGCAATATACCGCACGCTGTCTGGAATATTGCGGTATCGGCCATGCGATTATGGCGAAGACTTTCACCGTAGGAGACAAGTGATGGTGCTAACGTCCGACAATACCAGCCGCCGGGTGATGACATTATACATGGGCACGGGACTGGCCTTGACCGCGTTGATGATGTTCGCGGGTTTAATGCTGCGCGCATCGCAGGCCGGGTGGATGCCCATGTCACCGGGACAATTCTACGCGGTGCTAACGTTGCACGGTGCGGTCGTGATTGTCGCGCTGATGCTCTGCGGCATGGGAGGGTTGTGGATTTTAATGCGGCGGCTGACAAGTTTGAGCGCTAGCACCGCGCTGATCGCCTACGCGTGCATTGCCGCCGGAGCGGCGGCTGTGATCGCCGCGACATTATTTGGCGGCTTCGCCGGACTGTACACATTCCTGGCACCGTTGCCTTTTTACGGTTCATGGCCATATTGGTCAACGGGCGCATTCCTGATTGGCATGAGCCTGATCACCATTGGCTGGATGGCCTGGTGCATGCAGATGCTTGGTGCCGTGTTGCGGGCCTACGGTGGTGCGCTTGGCGCGCTGGCCTGGGACTTTGTATGGCATCGGAAAGCCTTTGATGCGTCCGGCCGCCCGCTTCCCCCGCCCGAAGCCTTTCCAGCGCTGATGGCCGGTTTTGACGGAATGCTGGCGGGTATGAGCGCCATGCTCCTGGGCGTTGCGCTGATTGTCCGCTGGATTGACGCCCGCGTGCTGATCAATCCGCTTTGGGCCAAGAATCTAACGTATTTTTTTGCCCACACGTACGCCAATCTCATTATCTACATGCTTGCGGCATTAATTTATGTCGGCCTGCCCTACGCTACGGGTCGCAAATACCATACCTCCACAGCGCTGGTTGTTGGATGGTGGTGCTCCATGCTTTTGACGTTGACCAATTATTTTCATCATCTGTACATGGATTTTGTCCAGCCTGGCTCATTCCAGTACCTTGGTGAATTATCCAGCTATCTAAGCGCGGTTCCGGTCACCGTGGTCACCATATTCAGCGCCCTGATGCTGGTATGGCGTTCCGGCATGAAGTGGACACTCGGAGCAATTTTCATGTATACGGGACTGATTGGCTGGGTGGTCGGCGGCATCGGCGCGGAAATTGATGCTACTGTGCCGTTTAACACTCATTTGCACAATACCCTCTGGGTACCAGCACATTTTCATACGTATCTTGTAGGCGGATGCGTTCTCTTTGCAGTGGGCTGGGTATTTCTATGCTTGGAGTCGCGCAGCATCCGTCGTACCGGGACGCTGATGCGCTGGGCCGTCGGGTTGCTAACATTTGGCGGGATGGCTGTGTTTTTAATGGGATTTTATTGCGCCGGAGCCTACGGAGCGCCACGGCGGTACGCCATTGAGCCACCGCCGGGGCCGGAATTGGCTAAAATCGCATCCATCGGGGCGACGGTGATGATCATTGGTTTTGCTCTGGTATTTGCCGAGGGAGTTCGCCTTCGCTTTGGTTATCCAGATGGGGACGCCACCATGCGTATTGGGCAGGAGGTTGAGGCATGACGTACCACGCAGGACGACCCAGCGGCGTACGCATTGTAATGGGGGTCATCGGTGCTGCGATCGCCCTTGGCGGTGTGCTTGCCCCGCTGATGTCCCATGACATGACCACAATCGCGGTGCATCACCTTCTTCATGCCGGAATGGCGATAGGTGCCGGTTTGTTGGCGTTGTCGCTGGCTCCGCCCCGAAATGAGCGCGAACGAAGTTTTTGGATTTGGCCCGCCGTCGTGGCTCCGGCGATTGGCATATTGCTGATGTGGCCGTCCGAGTACCCCTATCTCATGACACATCGGTGGTTACACTTACTGGACCATTTGAGTATCGCCCTGGTAACGCTGCTGACGGTGTATGCTGCACAGGCGTATGTGCGCGGGTTGGGGTGGCTGATGCTCGTATTGCTGGTGGCGATGGATGCAGCCTGCGCCGGCGGATTTGGCATCTCGCCAGGGGCAAGCTTCCTACTACGTCCCGCGCAGCGGCCTTCCAATGTGGTGGTGGCTTCCAACGCCGCCACCGCGGGTACCGCCAAGACAATAACGACGCTGCATGCCCTCGGAGCTAAACTCTACAACGCCATGGGATGCAGCGGCTGCCACAGCGTTGATGGTTCCAAAGGCGTGGGACCAAGCTGGAAAAATCTCGCAGGCTATCCACAGAAATTGTCTAACGGCAAAGCCATGATTGCTAATTATTCTTTTCTCAGGACCATGATCCTTGATCCGGGAAAATTGGATCTAGCTGGTTATCCGGCAGGTGTTATGCCCGGTACGTATAAAGTCACCCTCACCGGCCCGAAACATCCGCGTGAGATACGGCTTAACGCCATTATCTGGTATATTAATACACTGAGTAACAAGACCGGAAAAGCCAGCGAACCGCCCATACCCGACCGGTTGGCTAAATGATGGGCGATTGAAGAATACCCGGAATGCCCGCTGCCGACGGTACAATGGTCACAAAGGAGTGCTTCATGACGAACGACGCGGAAAATCAACGTTTAAGGCCTCATCCCGACATTCGCTTCGCACAACCCCCAGTGCCGGTGGATTTACACGCCCTTGCGACATCCCTGCGCGCGGAGCCTAATTCCGGCGAACGGGGCCATCGGCAGGAAACCATCTTTAAGCATGGTCATGTTACCGTCGCCCTGTTTGTGTTTGACCAGTTTTCACATCTGCCGGAGCACATCGCGCAGGGTGTTGTCACCATGCACGTGCTGAAAGGCTGGATGAAAATCAGCGCCGGTACCGTTGAGCATGAACTCAAGGCTGGGCAGATGCTGGTTTTGAATTCCGGTGTTCGTCATGCCCTGAAGGCGGAAGAGGAAAGCGAAGTTCTGGTAAGCGTCCATCTTGTCTCATAATCCATCGTTGCGCCGCTGTTGTGCACAATAGCTTGCCTCACGGCCCAGATTGGCAGCTCGGCGGGATTGTCTCGTCCTGATAGGGGTTGGTGCTTCGGGGTTCATCAGGTCTGACCTCCGGGCAAGCCCGGAGCAATTTGGGGCGGGTATGGCAGCTAACCCAACCTTCGCACTTTGCGCTCGATTTCCGAAATTTTCACGATTTTTTCGGCCTTGGTTGCAAACCAATGCGGTTTTGCCTCTCAAAACCCTTGTGGTGAAGACCTACCCTCTTTTTTTGGTTGACGTGATTTGCGATAGTGCCGGGCATGTTCGTTCGTTCGCACAAGCGCTTCAAGAACGGCAAGTGGCATACTTATTACAGTGTGGTGGAGAATTGTCGCTGTGCCAACGCGCCAACACACGCAGTGGCCGGTGCTATACCTCGGCGAGTCCCGTGCGTTGGCGGCTTTATAGGAGCATTTGAAGACCCCAGAACCCCGAAATCAAGGGTAGTTTGTGGTGGAAACTTTCGGCCTTATTTGCAAAATAATTCGGTTTTTGGGGCCGAAGTGCGAAGGTTGGGTTAGAGGGTAGTTTGCGGGTTCCTCCGGGCAAGTCCGGCGCAATTAGACGGCGGGTGTTGCCACCGCATGCCACATATAACATGGGAACCGCTAAGCGGTGACTTCGCGCAACGCTTCGAGGAGTTTGTCAATGTCGGCCTCGGTATTGAACGCGCCCGGGCTTACCCGAACAGTCCCATCCGGAAACGACCCCAGGCTCTTGTGCGCATACGGCGAGCAATGCAACCCGGGCCGCACCGCGATAGAAAAGGCCTCATCCAAAATACCGCCAAGCTCCTGGGGACTGTAGCCATCTACATTAAAACTAACGGTGCCTACGCGGTTCGCTGCGGTGGATGGGCCATACACTTCCACCGCTTCAATTTCCGCCAATGCATCCAGCAGCCGTTGCACCAGGGCCTGCTCATGTGCGAGCGTAGTGGCCGGAACGTGCTGGCGCACATATTCGCTGGCCGCACCCAAGCCTGCAATGCCTACGGTGTTGGGCGTGCCGCCCTCCAGAAAGTATGGAAACAGCCGTGGTTGGTGCGGACTTGAAGAATCGCCGCCCGTACCGCCCTCACGAAAAGCCGTGAGGTCTTCTATTTTAACCGTCGTATTCACATACAGCCCGCCGGTGCCGGTTGGCCCCAGCAGCGACTTATGCCCCGGAAACGCAAGCAAATCTATAAAATCATGCTGCACATTAATGGACACCACGCCAATGGTTTGCGCGCCATCGAGCAAAAACTTTACGCCATGTTCCCGCGCAATTTTCCCGACATCCCGCGCCGGCTGAATAGTCCCAACCACATTGCTCGCGTGCGTCAGCGCTATGAGCCGGGTCTTTGGCCCGATTGCCTCTCGAACCTCATCCGGACTTATCAAGCCCGTACTTGGCGAAAAATCCACGCGTGTAAGCGTGATAAAGCCCGAATCGGCCATGGCCTGCAGCGGACGGCTGACGCTGTT
>JABEVB010000059.1 GCA_013044165.1 Phycisphaerales bacterium | reverse complement strand
TCCCACCGTCAATGCCATTGCCAACCGCCTGAGCCTGCGGCAGCGGCGCAAACAGGCCGCAGCCCATGGTGCATCTCTGTTTGATCTGGCAGGGGAGGACAAATGAGCAACAACCGCAACGCACGCATCCTGTCTGCCCCCCAGCCAGCCGAACAAATCCGCAACGCGGAAAGCTCGCTCTCAACCAAAGCAGGCGAGACGCCTGCGGTACAGGCCGGTAACGCAGACATCCTGTCTGCATCAAAGGCAGTTGGCACCCCCCGTAACGCAGACATCTTGTCTGCAAAATCCATCGGCAAACCCAGCAACGCATACATCCCGTCTGCGCCGCCGACGCCAGGAATCCCGGCCAAGCCCCGGCCGTCACGGCAGAATCCTCTTCGCAAAAGGGGTTGGCACTCGCGGGGCTATCTGCCGCACTGGGATCCCGGCGATCGCCCGATTCATCTGGTATTACGTTTGTACGACAGCCTGCCGCAATCTCTTCTGGCCAACTGGCAAGCGGAACTTCACGGCAACTCCGATGTGGAAGATCAGCGCCGCCAGCGTATTGAAGCCGCCTTGGATCAAGGGCTGGGCGAATGCTGGCTAAGCCAACCAGATGTCGCACGCGTTGCTGCCGACGCTCTCAACCACTTCGATGGTGAACGCTACAACCTTCATGCATGGGTCATCATGCCCAATCATGTCCACGCATTGCTTTCACCCTCAGAAACGGTCACACTTTCATCCATTGCCCATTCTTGGAAATCGTTCACTGCCAAGCAGGCCAACCGCCTGCTTGCAGGCACCGGCCAATTCTGGATGGAAGAAACTTATGATCGGGTTATGCGCGACCAAAATGAATTCATTACGACCAAGACCTATATCGAACAGAATCCCGTGGCAGCCGGTTTGTGCGGTCATGCGGCGCATTGGCCGTGGACCAGCGCCCGCAACGCAGAAAAGCCGCTCCCAACCACAGCAGGCGAGACGCCTGCGGTACAGGGTGGTAACGCAGACATCTTGTCTGCAACCAAAGCAGGCGAGACGCCTGCGTTACAGGCTGGCAATGCAAAGATCCTTTCTGCCCCCAAGGCAACCCAGACGCCCGCAGCCCGCAATTCCTCCTCCGGGTCTCCGCGTGAACCAGGGGGCCAATCCATGACTGAAGCCGAAAAGCCCCCGTGCTACGCCCGGACACAGCGCAAGGATAGAATATATGAACTGGAGAATAGCATGAAACTCACGGAAACAGAGAAGCGCAAAATTAAACAGGACTTGGCGGCGTGCCTGGCCGGACAGCAGGAGGTCCGCAAGGTCATGATCTTCGGTTCGTTTCTGACCAGCGATGATCCACAGGACCTGGATGTGGCGGTTTTTCAGGACAGCAGCGAACCTTATCTGCCGCTGGCGCTACGATATCGCAAGCTCCTGCGGCCGGTGGCAGATCAGATTCCGCTGGATGTCATGCCGTTACGTACAGCAGTTCCAGGCGGATGGTTTGTACGCAACGAGGTATTGCGCGGCGAGGTGGTCTATGAGCGATAGCCAGGACCCGACAACATGGATGCAATTTGCCACGGAGAATATGCTCGTTGCCCGGATGGGACTGGAAAACGGATGGCTGAATTCGTGCCTGCAAAACGCCCAACAAGCGGTGGAAAAGGCACTCAAGGCTCTTATTTTGAGCCGAACTCCATCCGTCAAAAGAACCCACAACATACGCGAGCTTGTGCAGAGTCTGGCCCATATCGGAATCGCGGCTGGATTGACAGATGACGAATGCGAATTGCTCGATACAATCTATTTTCCATCCAAGTATCCACCGGATTCGGCGCTTCCCTATTCCTCGCCGGATGCGGCAGTGTGCGGTCAATGTCTTAATATTGCCGAGCGGGTTTTAGCGTCGGCAGAAAAGATTCTCGCCGCGGGTTAATGGAACGCAAGAGTTTATACTTATGAATGCGACGACAAAGCCCAATGACGGCCAAATTATCCTTTACCGCACCTCGGACGGCGCGGTAAGGGTTGAGGTTCTGTACCAGGCGGACACGTTTTGGCTTATCCAGAAACAACTCTCCGAGCTTTTCGATGTGGACGTACGCACGGTGAACGAGCACCTGCAACATATTTATAAATCAGAAGAATTGCCGGAATCGTCAACTATCCGGAAATTTCGGATAGTTCGACGCGAGGGCAAACGCGACGTGGCCCGCGAAATTGATTTTTATAACCTCGATGCCACCATATCCGTCGGCTACCGCGTAAATAGTGCCCAGGTCGCAAAGCAACTGGCCGAAGAACAATACGACGGCTTCCGCATCGCACAGGATCGCGATTTTGAAGGCGACTTTGAAAAAGAGATCAAACGAATCGAAAGCCAACACAGACGGACAAAAGGAGATGACCAGTGAATCCCACCGTCAACGCCATTGCCAACCGCCTGAGCCTGCGGCAGCCCCAGCGCGATTCACTGGAAATACTCGCCCGGCTGTGTGACATTATTTCGCTGGAAAAGGGCGCTGACGCTGCGGTGGCGCTGGAGGCAATAAAAGCCGAATTTCCATCGGTGACCAATTTTGAACGCGATTTTCCATCGCTTTGCTTTGCGCTGGCCACCGGCGTGGGCAAAACGCGGCTCATGGGCGCCTTCATCGCATATCTTTACCGTGCGGAAGCGATACGCAATTATTTTGTGCTGGCGCCCAACCTGACCATCTACAACAAGCTGATCGCGGATTTTACACCCAACACCAAAAAGTATGTGTTCGCGGGCATTGCGGAGTTTGCGATCAATCCGCCGGAGATTATCACCGGCGACAATTACGAGAGTGGTCGCGGGGTGCGGCAGCCGGGACTGCTGGGCACAGACCACGCCTGCATTAATATTTTCAACATTTCCAAAATCAACAGCGAGGTGCGCGGCGACAAAGCACCCCGCATCAAACGCTTAAGCGAATACATTGGCGAAAGCTATTTTGAATACCTTTCCAAACTCGACGATCTGGTATTGCTGATGGACGAGAGCCATCGCTACCGGGCCAGTGCCGGGGTAAAGGCGATCAACGAGCTTAAACCGATCTTGGGATTGGAGTTGACCGCTACACCGCAAATTGAAAAAGGGAACACCGCCGAGCCATTCAAAAACGTTATCTACAGCTATCCACTGTTCAAGGCCATGGAAGATGGCTTTGTCAAAGAACCCGCTGTGGCGACGCGGCAGAATTTTGACGCGGCCAATTACAACTCTGACTCGCTCGAACGGTTAAAGCTGGAGGATGGCATTCATGTCCACGAGAACGTAAAAACCCGGCTGGAAATTTACGCCCGGGAAAACGGCCGCGAGATCATTAAGCCGTTTATGCTGGTGGTGGCGGCTGACACCGGGCACGCCGATGCTGTTTTGAAAACCATTGAGAGCGATAGTTTTTTTCAGGGGCGATACAAGGGCAAGGCAATCACGGTGCATTCCAATTTACGCGGCGAAGAGAAGGATGAAACCGTCGAGCAATTGCTTACCGTGGAAAACCGGGACAACCCGACCGAAATTGTGATTCATGTGAATATGCTTAAAGAAGGGTGGGACGTTACCAATTTATACACAATTGTGCCGTTGCGTGCGGCCAATTCCAAAACGCTCGTGGAGCAATCCATCGGCCGCGGCCTGCGTTTGCCTTATGGCAAACGAACCGGCAACGTGGATATTGACCGGCTGACTATTGTTTCACACGATAAGTTCCAGGAGATTGTGGAGGAGGCCAAGCGCGGCACTTCCATCATCCGCGCCGGCGTCGTGATTGGAAGGGACATTCCCACCCAACGGCAGATCGCGGTGGTCGTACCGTCCAACCTCGAAATGGCCATCACCGGCACACCTGCACCGGCGGGAATCACCGCAACAACCCAAGGCAATTTGTTCGAAACCCAGCAGCAGCGCCGCGCCGGTGCGGCGGCACTGGAAATTATCGGCCAACTGGGACGGCAGGGGCATCCGCCGGATTTAAACAATGCCGATGTTCGGGCTGATATTGCACGTAAAGTGGCCGTCGCGATAACGCCGGCGCAGGGTGAACTGGCGCAGGTACTCGATCCAGTGGATGTTGCAAAGGCGGTTGAGCGAACGGTGGAGCTTTGCCGGCAGATGTCAATCCAGATTCCCCGTGTTACGTTGCTGCCCAAGGGCGACGTCATCGCCGGGTATCGGGACTTTAACCTTGATACCTCCCGTGTGCATCTCCAGCCGGTCGCCAAGGATATTCTTATTCAGCACCTGCGTGACAGCACGCAGCATCGGCTCGTTAGCGGGGACGGAACCGTGGAGGAACAGCGGCTGGAGGACTATCTGGTCTTCGGCCTTATTGACTACAACGACATCTGCTACGACCAGCACAGCGCGCTGCTCTACAAGCTCTCCGGCCAGATGGTCAAACGCCTTCAAAGCTACCTGAAAGACGATGACGCAGTTAAAAACGTCCTGCAATACCATCGCCGGATGCTCGTCGAACTGATTCACACCCAAATGCAGGGGCACTTTTATCAGGACCATGCGGGCTTTGAGGTACACACCGCCGCCGGTTATACCACGCTCCGGCCGGGCAACTACTCTATGGCTGCCGGAGAAACAGTGCGCGACTTTCGTAATCCTGTGGAGCAACGACTTTTGATTCGCGGCATGGTATTTGGCGGTTTTTCAAAGTGTTTGTATCCCGCCCAGAAGTTTCACACCGATACCGAGCGGCGACTCTCCGTCATATTGGAGAACGAACCGGACGTGCAACAATGGTTCAAACCCAACCGGGGTGACTTTCAGATACACCTGCCCGGCGGCGCCTCCTACGAACCTGACTTTGTAGTCGAAACCAGCACAACAAAATTGATCTGCGAACCCAAAGCCGCCAATGAAATGGACTCCGCCGATGTAAAGGCCTAGGCATCCGCGGCGGCCCAATGGTGCCGGTACGCGACGCAGCACGAAGGCAGCAACGGCGGCAAGCCCTGGACCTATCTGCTCATTCCGCACGACGCCATTTCGGATAATAAAACGCTTCAAGGATTAGCCGCAACTTACACCTATCGCGATACATCCAGCGACCAACAGTGATTCGGAGAAACGGCGACGATTCGATTCCTGCATACCAGCGATTGGCAATTGGGGCTGGCCCTCGTGTTGCTGCCAAAGTGCCAATCCAGTACTGCCGTTTTCAACGTGCCTTTAGTCCAATGTGTGTCAGGCGATCATCATACCCAGGCCAGCGTGCGGGACCGGGAGACGGTTCAGAAGAACAATTTGCCATGAGGCTGGCCAGTGAGGTATTTAGGGACATCAATAATTGGCCGATTTTGGCTTTTGGCCGCCCGATGACAAATATTTGACAGAACAGTAGTTCTATAGTATAATATATAAGAATACATTCAACACGAGGATGTCATTATGAGATACGTTGTTTCATTCTTCTTTACGCTAACACTCATCATCGTGATGCTGTTTATTGCTTACTACGTGATGGTTGTTGCACTGTTTCTTTTGCTGTTTGCAATATTCATTTGTAGGAAGGTCGTTAAGTCCGTAGCATGGCGATCACGAGTTAGAAGAGGGCCAGTTATAACTATACTTCCGAAACGTACATTGCATACTAAACCTGCAGAAGCTAAGACACCACCTTATATTGACTATGAGGATTTGGACGTCTACATCCCCGGTATCGAACAATCTAAATCTGCAGAAGTTAAGACACAGCCTTCTCAGAGTCAGCCATTTGGATTTCTAGCTCCCAAACCAATTTTGAATAACCACAACCTAAGGTGAGGAATCGTTAGGCGGTATATTTTTGTGGAGCACAGGTAAAATGGCTCCTCCGCGGGGGTCACGCTGCCTTGAGTATCAGTCACAAATACTAATGGCGCAGGAAGGCACTCTTCCTTAGATAATTAGGATGGCCGACATGAAATTCTTTTTCGATTTTGTTGCTGCCATCTTACTGTTTCCAGTCTTTATCTATGCGGTGGTGATACTTACTATCGTATCAATTTATTGTCATTGTATACCAATACCACTTGGTAGTAGCTTGTACTATCACAATTCATCTGTTTTTCTCTATGGCGGTGGTCCATCCTGCGAGTAACGAATTTTCATCTTTAATTTATTCAGTAACATGACTGAAGGAGCTAAGTATGACAAAAAAGGAAAATAAAGTGGCGAAATTCGAATGCTATATTCCTGATGCCCGTGTCGAAATGTGGTCAACGCAGCACATACCATTTGAGCCAAAAGGTGAAGTGAAACAAGCTCGTGATTGCCTCAAAGCGAAGATTAAATGTCTCGATTGCAATGGGCAAGATACTGCGCCCAATAAGCGGGTACGGCATGCCGTTTATTGGTCTCTGGATGAGAGCAACAATGCAAGCGACGTTGAGAATATTCTTACCTACAACATCGGTGTATGGACTGAGGTTTCGAAGGAGTTTCCCATCCTGCGTTTTGAACGGGCATTCCGCAGTCCGCCCAAGAATTCTAATCTTCCGGAAGCTACGCACCATTATTCATATCGGATCCGTGGTGAAGGCAATGACTTCGACCATTGGAAGCTCGTTAAACCCTGCTGGAACATTGAGGTTCCACTGAATCAGTCCGTCCCATTCAAAGGCGACTATGCCCACTATGGATTCTGGCTGGCGACCAGCAGAGCTATTGCTAAAAAGTCGCCGCCAACTATGCCTTTGTTTACCGATTCAAATCGCTTTGCTCTCAAGGTACGGGTACAACTTCCTGGCGGCAAGCCGGTCTGTGTCAAAAAACTTCTTGACGGCGTCATTACAGCGATGCATCCCTATAAGGGAGTAAATATAGACGAGGTCGCTGCGGGTATCGCGAAGGTGGCCCCACTAAAGTGTTTACAAAAGGAGGCAAAACAATTGCTTTCTTCTCGAACCGGCAGCCCATTGGCACCAAGAGAATGTTTCCAACGTTATTCTGGAGCTAAAAATGGATTAAAAATGAACCCTGGAGATGATCGGTGTGTCGCGGTAGAAATCAGCCTAATACGAGAATGCGTGGAGCCAGATTGCATGCATGTCGAGCTTTATGCCTTCACAGACAAATGCCCATGCCCATTGATCTGCTGATCTGTTCCGACACGCATGAAACGGCGCCGGGTATTGGGGCGACCCCGCAATCTGTTTGTTGGCTGCATGCCGGCGACTTTTATTTGAATCGCGATGTGGCCACGGCGGACGATCAGGCTGATGCGGACTATGCCGATACCATGGGTCAGTTGGAAGGGGGCGAGGCCTATCAGTGGTTTAAGCTCGCGGCGATGCCTACTTACACGGTGCGCGGCAATCATGATGGGGACGATGCCTGGGGATTTTTCCGCATGGCGAATGATGTGACCGGGAAGGTTGTTCGGCTGGCGCCTCGGCTGCTGCTGGCGGGTGTAGGGTGGTATGGTCGGCATTACACTGATCTGCCCTCGAATGGGGACTTTACGCAGGCCTGCATAGCCGTTGGGCATGCGGCGCGGCGGCTGAAAACTTCCGAAGATTGCCTGATTTTGCTTTCGCATTACCCGGCCTACCCGCCGCCTGTGGATCGCGACGCACACGACGCATTTTCGCCACTGCGCGAACTGGCCGCTGAAATTGGGCCGATGGCGATCGTGCAAGGCCACGTCCATCATTGGGCCGGAAGCCAATATGAGGTTTCAGCCGGTGGCCGGCAGGTGCTGGTCATTAACCCCGGACCGGCGGGCGGAATTTTGAGCGTTGATGTCGCGGCAAAGAGCGCGGCGTTTCGTATTTAGAGCCTGTTTGAAAACTCCGGCGGGATCGTCTTGCGGCCCAGGGCGGCCGTCTGCTGCGTTCTCGCTCCTCGCCATATTTTCGAATATGCCTCGG
>JABEVB010000058.1 GCA_013044165.1 Phycisphaerales bacterium | reverse complement strand
CGCCATATTTTCGAATATGCCTCGGAGCTGCGGCCTTGCATCCGGCCACCTTGGGCCGCAATCCGACCGCACCAGCCTTTTCAAACAGGCTCTTAGACGTTATCGGGGTTGATGCCGATGTAGGTTTTGATTTGGGATTGGGAACTGGGCTGGGACTGCTGCGGGCTGGTGCTTTGGCGGAGATTGAAACGGCCGAGCCATTGGAGCATGCGCAGATCGCCTTTATTTTGGGTGGCGATAACGAACTGTTTTTGGCGGAGGGTGATGCGGAACCAGGCCCAGCGGGAACGCAGGATGGGGCCGAATTGGGCATTGAGTTGATCGGGGTTGATGCCGAGATACTCGCAGATTTCCTGTTCGGTGGCGCCAATGGAGGCGAGTCTTTCGACTTGGGTCTCGGTTGCTGAGGTTGCGGGAGGGGGCTGAGCGGGTTGATTTTGAGTATCGTGCATGGGGTGCTGTTAGGCTTTGGTTGATGGGGATAGCCCCGGCGGCAGGGAGGCGCACGCGCCAACAAGCCGGCCATGCACAGAATATAAGCTCAAGCCATGCAGATCTCGTCCGGCCGCGATCGCGCAACAGGCGGAAATTTTACTCTCAGCCGCCCACTACGGAGCTTCGTCCGTCGTCGGCGCTGGTGACGTCGAGCGGGGCGGAGGCGTGGTCTTGCGTCGGTGTTTTGGCGCTGAGGTTGCTGGGGCGTTGATGCTTTTTACGCCCATTGAGTGCGGCATCCATCTGACGAAGTGCCTGCTTTATACGAAGCTCGTTTTCGACCAGCGCGATGCGCACAAAGCCCTCGCCGTTTTCGCCAAAGCCACGGCCGGGCGCTACGGCTACATCGGCCTCTTCGAGCAGTCGCAGCGAAAAATCAATGGTCCCCTGGCCGGCGAGATGTTGGTCGGCAACTTTGGCCCAAACGAACATGCTGGCCCGGGGCGATTCGACGCTCCAGCCAAGTTTGCGCAGGCCGCTTACGAGCACATCGCGACGCTTCTGGTATACGGCTGCCTGCCGGGCAACAAAGTCATCGCCCTTTCGCAGGGCCAGAATGCTGGCGATTTGAATGGGCGCGAAATGACCGTAATCGTAGTAGCCTTTGATGGTGGAGAGCGCTCGCACCATTTCGCTATTGCCACAGCAAAAGCCGACGCGCCATCCGGCCATATTGTAGGGTTTGCTCATGGTGGAAAACTCAACACCCACTTCTTTAGCGCCGGGCGTAGCCAAAAACGAAGGGGCGTGGTAGGTGTCGAAGCAGGTTTCGCCATAGGCAAAATCGCTGATGATAAGCACGTTGTATTGACGGGCCAATTCCACCGCCTGCTGATAAAACTTCGGCTCAACCGTCATGGCGGATGGATTATGCGGATAGTTGAGAATGAGCAGCTTGGGGCGTGGATACAAGTTTTTTAAAACATGCTCGATGCGCTGTAAAAATGCTTCATCATTGCCGAGCGGCACGCTGATGACGTTGGCGCCGGCCAAGGCCACGGCATACATGTGAATGGGGTAGGCGGGGTCGCCGACCACCACGGTGTCGCCAGCGCCAAGCAGGGCGAGCATAAGATGCGAAAAGCCCTCTTTGCTGCCGATGGTCGCGACAATTTCGGTTTCGGGATCTAAGTCCACGCCGTAGCGTCGTTTGTACTTGAGGGCCACCTCGCGCCGGAGGTTGAAGATTCCCACGCTTGCGGAATAGCGATGATTGCGCGGATCGCGAGCGGCTTCGGCGAGTTTATCAATGACAAAATCGGGCGAAGGGTCAATCGGGTTGCCCATGCCGAGGTCAATAACATCGTGCCCGGCACGTCGCTTTTGGGCCTTGAGTGAGTTGATACGGGCGAACAGGTATGGGGGAAGTCGCCGTATTCGTGATGAAACTTCAATCTTGAATGGAATATCGTTGCCGCCAGCCATGGCTGAAAATCCTCCGGCATAAATGGAAAGCAAAGCCAACCGGCCGCATGGGTCGCGGCCAACCAACATCTCAGATTGACTTGGCGCAATCTGATTCGCCACACCCGTCGCCTCGAACTGGGCGATCAGTGTGGCGTGCTCGCGGCCCGCTTCTTTGCCGCTTCCTGCTGGGCCTTTATTTCAGCAAGCAGGTTCTGCTGCTCCTGCGCCAGTATGGGGTTGTCAATCTTAATGGTGGCGGACTTTACCAACCGCTGGATTTCTTGATTACCCCATTGCAGATCCAGTGCGCGCTGCAACTTTTCTTTGAGGTCGCCCTTAACGGCCGAGAGCGGGGTAGATGCCGCCGGCATTTTTTTTACCAGCCAGAGCAGGTGGTACACATTGCTTAGTGGAATGGCAGGGGAAAGGTGCCCCGGTTTGAGCCGCTTGGCGGTGTCGGTAAGAAGCTGCGGCAGGGAGGGGTCTTCAATTGGAATGATGGTGAGTCCGCCGTTTGCGGCATTTTGCTGATTGATGCTCATTTTGGCGGCAACGACTGCCGGGTCTTTTTGTTCGTGCATGATAAGCTGCCTGACGTTGGCGGCATCTTCGAGGCTGCGCACCACAATGTCGCGCACCTCTACGCGCGGACCGTATTGAATGTTGTAGGCGGTTTGAATTTGCTGATCAGTCACGTCTACATGGCCTTTGGCCAGAGCCAGAATGTAGGCGGTCTTGGCCAGCGACATCTCAAAATCAGCCATGTTCTGGCCGTGCTGTGCGAGGAGGCGGGCCAAAACGGCGCGCCGTTGCCCCACCGGCACATGCTGGGCCTGCAACTGGGCGAGCACCTTTTCCATCTGCTTTTGTATGTCGGCCGGGCCTACCTTAAGGCCGGCCTGGGCGCAGGCCTGCTTGAGCAGGGTAATTTGTACCCACTGCTGAAACAGCGATGTGCCATACAAGGCCGTCAGAGCGTCGTTAAAGGCGGGCTGGCTTAGCCGCTCGCCATTAATTTCAACCAGGGCCGGTTCACCGGGTGATGCCACGGTTGGCAGAATGGAAATGCTTTTGACCGGCGCAGCGGGCTTGGTGGCGGTTGCGGCCGATGCTTGGCGTCCGGTACCCACGGACAGGAGTACGGCGAGGCAGGCTGCGGCAACGGCCGCCTTTTTATTTGCGCCATTTGATCGAAACGATTGCAGGTTTTTTGAGAGCACTAAAAACTCCTCTTTGTTTTTGAGCGGTGCTACCCATTGGCAGGGCTTATGTACGCTCTTTTTTTTCGGCAGTCGTTGCCGAGATAACGTAAGTTATTTTATCGGCTGATGAGCGGATAAACCAGTGTCGAAAAATTGCGTGGCCGGCAAGGGCGAAAACAGGCGGTTTGTGCATTGGCGGCAAAACGTCTATACTCTTGGGCAATCCCGCCGGCGGTGAACCCCTCGCAGTTGAGTTAACAGCGCTGGAATTTTAGCCCGCAGACCCATGCCATGTGGCTTGCTGGGCGCTTGGAGTGCAGAATATGCCATTTGCGGCATTTGGTTTACATCCGGACATCGTCGCAGGCGTACGCGACCTGGCCTTTACCCGCCCTACGCCCATTCAGGCGGATGCCATTCCGCCGGCGCTCAAAGGGCATGATATTTTGGGCTGTGCCGCAACGGGTTCCGGCAAAACGGCGGCGTTTATGCTGCCGACGATGCATCATTTAATGACGCATCGGCCCGCCGGAGGAGCCGGCCGCCGGCGCGTTCGGGCTTTGGTGCTGACACCGACGCGCGAACTTGCTGCGCAAATTCATCAAAACCTGGTTGAAATGGCCACGCATACACCGCTTTCAGGGGCCATTATTATTGGCGGCGTAGCCATGGGGCCGCAGGAACATGCGTTCCGGACAGGCGTGGATATTCTTATTGCCACACCCGGCCGACTGCTCGATCATCTGCGCAATTCGTATGCCGATTTATCCGCAATTGAAGTGCTCATTCTGGATGAAGCGGATCGCATGCTTGATATGGGCTTTCTGCCCGACATACGACGTATATTGAAGGTGCTGCCGGTGAAGCGGCAGACGCTGTTTTTTTCGGCAACGATGCCGGCGGAAATTCGCAGCTTGGCCAACGATTTATTGAAAAATCCTGTGGTTATACAGATGGAGCGCAAGGCGGCTCCCGCGGCCGGCATTACGCAGGCTATTTACCCGGTCGGGCAACATCTGAAGCAACATTTGTTGGTGGAACTGCTTAAAGATCAGCAGTTGGAATCGGTCATTTGCTTTACACGCACGAAGCATCGGGCCAATCGCGTTGCAGACTTTCTGGAACGCCAAGGCGTGGCCAGCGCCCGCATTCATGGCAACCGCTCGCAGGCGCAGCGCACCGCCGCTTTGGCCGGGTTTAAGGCCGGAAAATTTCGGGTGCTGGTGGCCACCGACATTGCGGCCCGCGGTATAGACATCAGCGACGTTTCGCACGTGATAAACTTTGACTGCCCGCACATTGCGGAAGATTATATCCATCGCGTGGGACGCACAGGGCGGGCGGACGCTATCGGTGATGCCTTTACGTTTGTATCGCCGGATGAAGAAAGCAACCTTCGCATTATTGAACGGGCCATAGGCCATCGGCTGCCGCGGGTGACGCTGCCCACGTTTAACTACAACCAGCAAGCGGCCGAAAAACTTGAGATACCGCTGGCACAGCGGATTGCCGCTATCAGGCAGCGCAAAGCTCAGGAGCGCGAAAATCAGGGGCGGCGTCAGATGAGCGATCGTGGTCGAGGCGGCCACGCCGGGCGCCAAGGGCATAAAGAACAGGCGTGGCCTGAACCGAGGCATGCGGCCCAGGCAGGCCAGCGTCCGCGAGAGAACCAGGGGGCGGCGGAAGGCGGTGGTCGGTCGGTCGGTGGCGGGGCACGTCAGGGCAGGCCGAAGCCACAGGGTGGTTTTAAGCATCAAGGACGCTCGGGTGGCGGGCCAAACCGCCCCAGTGGATATGGCCGTTTTGGCGAGTCGCGCGGCAATCGGTAAGTTCGGCACCGCGATGAGAGCCGCGAGCACAGTTGATGTGCCATGCAATCTTGTTTGGCAGCGCTGGGCCGGAGTGTGTGGGCCATAACCGGCTGGGGCTGTCTATGTCGCCTCTCGCAGATAAATAACTGCAGCGATCACTTCAGGTCGCGGTTACCGACATATCGCGCGGCACAATGCCTTGTAAAAGGTTGTGAGGCAGGGGTGCCTTATTCTACCTCGCCGATTCTACGGGCAATTGCGTCAGGATAGCCACTGAACATGATGGCCCATACCAGAATAATGCCGGCAAAAAGTACCGGGTCCATGGTGCGGCCCCAGTTGGGACCGTTGTGGCCAAAGAGTTTGTCTATGTCGGACGTGAAGAGCATAAGCACGGCGGCGGCAAAGAGGGCGTAGAGCACGCGCCGTCGCGCCGCTGCGGTGGCCTCTACATCGCATAAGATCATTACCGCCGCGCTAAGCGTTAACACCAGCGTTACATAGTGCGGCACCCAACTCCACTCTTCCGCCCAAAGCATAAACGCGGCAATGGCTCCAAGCTCCAAAATGTATCGGCGGCAGCGGAGCGAAGGCAATGGTCGGCGCATCCAGATGAGGCCAACAATTCCTACAGCTACCAGCAAGCCACGAATAATATGCCGCGCGATCGGTTCGGGCAGGCTAAGAACATTGCAATAATGGTTGATGTGCTTGCCTCCCGCGAGGCTTACGAACGCGGGTGTATGCGTGAGCAAGCGGTTAAGAAAACTGGGTATAGATTCGCCGGAAGAAACGGCGACGGTGCCTTTGAGGACATAAGGCGTGATCATGATGTTGGTCCACTGGTGCCACCAGGCGAGATTCTGCGACCAGCCAAAGCAGAGTGTGCCAAAGCCAAAAATCCAAAATGCCATGCCCACCACCATGGCGGTTGCGACCGACCAACGGCGGCGCCAGAGCATGTACACCAGAAAAATTATCGGCGTAACCTTTATGCATACGGCCAGCGCCAGCATGAAGCCAGCGGGCCAGTTGGCCCAGGCTTCGTCCAACTGCGCCAACCACAGGCCGATGACCATAGGCGTAAGCATAAACAGGTTCATCTGGCCTTCTTGGACATCGCCGATGATGGGCCAAAACCAAATAAGCCCCAGCAGTAAAAGCGCTGGCCACTCAAAACGCGAGCCGGCTTTGCGTACCATAGACCTGCATAGGTAAAAAATGAGCATGACCATAGGAAGCTTGCACAAAGCCCAGATAAGCTGGGCGTTGGCCGGCGAGACCCATGCAAACGGCGCGAGCAATCCGAGCGTTGTCGGCGGCATGGGCCAGAGGTCTTTAATCATGGGCTTGTGGGCAAACAAAAATCCCGGCAGCATGTGCATCCAGCGGTCAAAGTCGTTGATGTAATTTTGCACCGCAAGGTGCATGGTATGGAGCACGCGGCGGCGGTCTTGCAGGCCGCAAATTAAAAATGTGACGCCGGCCACGCACCATACAATCCAGTGCGACCAGCGGGGCAGCGGCTTGGGGGGTGGTTTAGAGAAAGCCAATGATGTCGTTGGCAGGGTAGTAGTTTGGGTTGACTGTTTCAATGCGACCTCACAGGTGGTTGAGATTATTTATCGGGGGAGACTGATGGATATGCGACGTGGGCGAAGAGCCCATCTACTGTGTTGAATTCTTTATTCGTCGCTGCCGCACATCGGTGGCAATTTGGCAGGCCATACGAATGGCGGCCTTCATGCTGCCGGGGTTTGCCTTGTTGCGGCCCACAATATCGAAGGCGGTGCCGTGGTCCACGCTGGTTCGGACAATGGGCAAACCGAGGGTGAGATTGACGCTGTTATGAAAGTCGAGCAGCTTTACGGGTATGAGGCCTTGATCGTGATACATGGCGACGACAATATCAAAGGTGCCCTGGGCCGCTTTATAAAAAATGGTGTCAGCGCTGAAGGGTCCCTGCACGTCCATGCCGTGGCTGCGGGCCATGTTGATGGCGGGTGTGATGATGCGCTGTTCTTCATCGCCGAACTGGCCGTTTTCACCGGCGTGGGGGTTGAGGCCGCAAACGGCGATTCGGGGTTTTTCAATGCCGAACCATTCGCGCAAGGCCTGATGGGCTAAATCAATGGGGTCGAATACTCGGCCGATGTAAAAACTATGGCGTAGTTCAAGTAAAGGCTCATGAATGGTGCACAATACCACGCGCAGGCCTTTGTGCGGCATGGGGCCGGTACCGGGCGTGGGGCCGGCGGGTGGGGCGGCGGCGAACATCATGGCGTAGCGTTTGACGCCGGTTTTTTCGGCGAGCATTTCAGTATGGCCGGGCCAGCGATGAAAGCCCGCGAGTTTCCAGCTTTCTTTACAGATGGGGCCGGTGACCATGGCGTCAATTTTTTTATCGGTGGCGGCACGCAGGGCATCAAAAACAAACTGAGCCGACGCCTGGCCTCCCGGTTTGGAAGGTCCTTTGGTCTCATTGCCCATGAAGGCGTATTCGTCGTAATCGAGTACGACCACATCATGGTCGTAGGGGCGCAGCCGCTCGTGATGATCGCGCCACCAGAAGGGGTCTATCTCGGCAAGGTCGGCGGCGTAGGCGAGCAGTTCATTAAAGCCAAAGATGACAAACTTGGCGAGCCGACGGATATCGGGGTCGGCCAGCGCCTTGACAACAACTTCCGGGCCGATGCCGGCCGGGTCGCCCATGGTAATGCCGATCGTGGGTATAAAATCACTCATGCGTTCACCGTAGAATTAGTCGGCGCGTTGCAGCGGCGCTCCGGAGAAATAATATCAAGATAATGTCGGATGGATCGCACCAGAATATCTGTTTCAATATTAACCTGATCGCCAGGCTCAAGGCTGCCAAGCGTGGTGTTCTCGCGCGTGGCGGGAATAACCGCCACGGTAAATGTTTGAGCTGTGACATCGGCAAGGGTCATGCTTACGCCATCCAGCGCCACGCTGCCGCGAGGCACTATGAGCGGGGCCGACGCGGCCGGCAAAGAAAATGTTATGCGCCAATCGTCGGGTTGGGTCTGAACCTGTAGTACATTTGTGATGGCATCAATATGGCCTTGCACAAAGTGGCCGCCAAGCTCGTCGCCGGCTTTGAGGGAGCATTCAAGATTGACGGCATCGCCCGGCAGCTTGTGGCCGAGCGTTGTGGCGTGCAGCGTTTGCCGCACCACGTCAAAAGTTACGGTGACGCCGTCGTACTGCACCACCGTAAGGCAAACGCCCGAAACGGCAATGGAATCGCCGAGTTTAATCGCCCGCTGGGCCAGCCCCTGCAGCGCAACAACCAGGCGCCTCCCGGCCGTGGTGGGGCGGGTTTCAACAATCGAACCAACAGTTTGAACAAGCCCTGTAAACATGTTCGCATTGTAACATAGAGTTGGCCTGTCGCTCGACGGTGCGGTAAGTGGTTTGGGCATTCGCCGAAAGGCTGCCTGGTTAGTAGAATCTACTCCATGGCAAAAATTAAAAATGGTCGTCGGTACGGCAAGTCAGAGCGGTTGCATCAACAGGCATTGGCCGTTATGCCGGGAGGCGTTTCTTCCCCGGTGCGGTCGTTTAAGAGTGTTGGGTTGTCTCCTGTTTTTATAAAATCGGGGCAGGGGGCCTACCTGACGGATGTGGATGGCAACACCTATATTGACTATGTGATGAGCTATGGGCCGCTGATTGCGGGCCATGCACACCCGGCGGTGCGGGCTGCGGTCGCCAAGCAAATAAGTCGGGGGTCGTCGTTTGGGTGTTGCAGCGAGTTGGAAATTACGCTGGCGACATTCATCGCCGGAGCCATGCCGGGCGTTCCGATGGTGCGTTTTGTCAACAGCGGCACCGAAGCGGTAACAAGCGCTTTGCGTCTGGCGCGCGGTGCAACAGGAAGGCCGATGATTGTAAAGTGTGCCGGCTGCTACCATGGCCATGTGGATGCGCTGTTGGTACAGGCGGGCAGCGGCGCGACCACGCACGGTCAGCCAAGCAGTCCGGGCATTCCCGATGCGGTTATCAACAATACCCTGCTGGTGCCGTTTAACGATGCGGCTGCCGCCGAGGCTGTTTTTTCGCAGCATGGCGGGCAGATTGCCGCCATGATTGTGGAGCCTATTTTAGGAAACATTGGGGTTGTCCCGCCGGAGGTTGGGTACCTCGCTCGTTTGCGTGAACTCTGCAGCCGCCATGGGGCGCTGCTTATATTTGATGAGGTGATGACAGGTTTTCGCGTTGCGATGGGCGGGGCGCAGCAATTGCAGCAGGTTCAGCCGGACATAACATGCCTTGGAAAAATTATCGGTGGAGGTCTGCCGGTAGGTGCCTACGGCGGCCGTGCGGAACTGATGAATCAGATTTCGCCGGCGGGGCCGGTGTATCAGGCTGGCACGCTTTCGGGCAATCCGCTGGCTATGATTGCGGGGTTAACTACGCTGCGCCTGCTGCAATCGGGTGCTGCGGCTGACGCGGCCAATGCCGCCGGTGCCGCTGATGCATCGCAGGATGCCTATTCGGTGCTTGAGGTGCTGGGCAGCCGGCTTGAGCAAGGCCTGCAAAAGGCTGCCGCAAAGGCCGAGGTGCCATTGGTGGTGCAGCGGTGCGGGAGCATGATCACGCCATTTTTTACGGGACAGTCGGGCAAGGGGAGCATCAAAAACTATGCCGATGCGCTTGCCTGCGATACGCAGGCATACGCCCGATTTTTTAAGGCGATGCTGGATGGCGGCGTCATGCTGCCACCATCGCAGTTTGAGGCTTGGTTTATCAGTCTGGCACATAGCGAGGCTGATATTGAAAAAACCGTGGAGGTGGCGGCAGGTGCTTTTAATGCGGTAAAGCAGGCGTCGCAAACATAGCGGCAATGCCCGGGATGGGAGTCGAACCCACACACCCCTTACGGAGTACAGGATTTTAAGTCCTGAGCGTCTGCCATTCCGCCACCCGGGCTGGTCGTTGAATTGTCTTACAATTGCAGTTTAATTCAAGTGCTGTTTGTTGGCAGGCTACGCCGCGCCGCGGCGTTAAGGATCGCACCGCGTCGCCATAGAAGCTATTCCTGCCCTATCGGGAGATTTCGGCATCCGTGCTGCTTCGGCATTGAGGCGACGGTGGCGCGGTCGGCGGGTTTGCGTTACAATCGAATGCCATAAGAATAGGTTTGTTTGGGGGCGCAGGTTGTCGTTGGTACTCAAAACCACTTCGCTTAACAGGTTGTTGACGCTGTTAATTGTGCTGGCTTTCAGCCTTTGCGCATGGGCCGCGCCGGCTGGGTTTGGCCAGCCGATGGGGGCCATTACGCCGATTGAAGCCCATGCGCACGATGTGTCGGCGATTATTACCCTGCATGGCCCCATTGACGCCATCACTTACAGCAGCGTGCAGCGGCGCCTGAAAGAAGCTCAACGTCGCAATTGTTCAATTGTTGTGTTTGATATCAACTCCGCCGGTGGGCTGCCAGGGTCGGCGCTGCGCCTCGCCAAGTTGATAGCCTCCTCACCGCTGGTGACGGTTGGATACATCCATTCTGCGGCGCTGGGCACGGCGATTTTGCCTGCGTTGGCTTGTCGTCGGCTCGTGTTTGCGCCGCGGGGTATTTTGGG
This sequence comes from Phycisphaerales bacterium, assembly GCA_013044165.1. Lineage (GTDB taxonomy): Bacteria > Planctomycetota > Phycisphaerae > WQYP01 > WQYP01 > JABEVB01. The sequence continues at coordinate 9,980 of JABEVB010000058.1, read as the reverse complement.
GGATGGGCAGGATATTGCCAGCGAGCATGTAACCGGCGAATTATCACTGCCAGCGGCGAGCAAGAAGTTGGGGCTGGTGCTGCAAACGCTCGCGGCGCTATGCCGGCGCAACGGTTACGACAGGGCGGCGGCCTTTGCGATGGTGGATGCGAGCCTTACGTTGGACCTGGTGCGCAATCGGCTCACGCAGGAGCAAAGGCTCGTGGAACCGGTGGTACGGCGGCAACTAGTGCTGGCCACGACCGCGCACGGCGGCAGTCATGCGTATCATCCGTGGGTATTTGTGAAAAGAGTCAAAGCACCAGGCTCGCTGCTGACTCTGTCGGCCAAGCAAGCCCGGCGGCTGAAATTTTCGGCGGCGACAGCGCAAAGCCATGACGATTTGCTGGCGCTTCTGAACATGGTAGGCCCAAAAATATTTGTGATGCGTTTAAATTTTCTGGAGAGGTTTGCCCGCTGGCTCGCTGAGCCGGCGGTGCGATTTTTCCTGTTTTTAATTCTGGTGGTTTGCGGGTATATCGAGTTTGCACATCCTGGGCTTATATTTCCGGGATTGGCGGCGCTGCTGGCGATGGCGCTTCTGGTGGGGGCGCCTTATCTAACGGGCCTGGCCAACTGGTGGGAGATACTGCTGATTTTAGCCGGCGCGGCCATTATTGTGGTGGATATAGTTGTTTATGGTGGTATCGGTCATTTGGCGATACCCGGCTTTATTTTGATTGTGGTGGGCATTGTGGCCAGCTTTATACCTGGCGGACCTGCGGGCGGTATCGGCTTTTCGGCTGCTACAGCCGGGTCGCTGCAAACGGGCGTGGCGGTGGTGGTGCTGGGGACGTTTGGCGGGGTGGCCATTTTGCTTTTGCTGGGACGATTTATATCGCTGACGCCGGGACTTAAACGCGTGGCGTTGCGGCCTGGGCCGGCGGCGGCCATCAGCATGGCGTCGGTTTTGCCCGAAACGCTTTTTGTCGGCGCCATCGGGCGCGCCACGAGCGACTTACGCCCGGCAGGCAAAGCGGAGTTTGACCGGTACCCTGTGGATGTAATCACCAGCGGAGAATTTATTGAGGAGGGTGCGACGGTGGTGGTTGCTGAGCTGCACGAAAATCAGGTTTTGGTAAAAGAAGCCCGTTGAGCGATGTCGCTGCCCGGCAAGAAGCATTGGCGAACGGCGGGCCTCGGCGGATAATACCGGCTGGGCTTTTTGGACCGGGTGTGCCGGACATTGGGGAGCACGAATCGTATGCATGTAGATTTGGCCTTGGCGGCGATTACGCTTTTTTTGGCGGCGGTGGTGTTTTTATTTGCGGAACTCTTCGTTCCAGCGCATGGTTTGCTGGCTCTGGTATGCCTGGCCTGCGCCGTAGGCGGCGTGGTGGTGTGTTTTGAAATGAGCGATGCGGTTGGTGTGCTTAGCCTGTTTGGTACGCTTTTGGCGCTACCGCTGGTGGCTTGGGCCATCGTAAAATATTATCCTGAAAGCCCGGTGGGACGGCGTATTATGCTTGCTCGACCCAAACCGGCGCTGCCGGTGGGCACGCTCGGCAGCGACAAAACGAGCGATCAGCTTTTGCCACTTATAGGCCGCTGCGGTGTGACGGTGACGACGTTGCGGCCGGCGGGTATATGTGAAATAGATGGCAAACGCATTGACTCGCTAAGCGAGGCCACCGTGGTGGAGCGTGGCACGGCAGTACAGGTTGTTCGGGTGACTGGCTCGCAGGTGGTGGTGCGTGTGATAGATAATGTCGCTGCAGCGGCACCGGCCCCAAACTCGCTTTCGGCAGGGTATGCGCCAACGCAGGGCGACGCGGGCAATGCCGTCGGCAGCAATGACAACAATGCGGTAGATGGTGGGGCGGCAAGCTGATGTACGGATCGCATCTTTCGATTGCCGGCGGTTTAAACAATGCCCTTGATGAGGCTGCAAGACTCAAACTGGAAACCGTACAGGTATTTACACGCAACCAACAGCAATGGCAGGCTAAAGAGCTGGAACCCCAGGCCATTGCGGCATTCCGGCGGCAGGCTGCATCGCTGCATTTTAAAGATATGGTGGCGCACGACTCGTACCTGATTAACCTGGCGTCGGGCGATGAGTCGCTACGTCAAAAAAGCATTGCGAGCTTTTCGCAGGAGCTCTGGCGCTGCTCGCAACTGGGTATCAAATACCTTGTAACTCATGGTGGGTCGCATGGAGGCGACGGTGAAGAGGTGGGGCTGGCACGCATTGCCGATTCGCTCAATAAAGTTATAGCCCAGGCTCCGCCGGATGTGGTGCTGTGCCTTGAAACAACGGCGGGCCAGGGCGCATCGCTGGGATGGCGATTTGAGCATTGGGCACAAGTGATTAAAGCTGTGGGGCATGCCGCCAGCATCGGCATTTGCCTTGATACCTGCCATGTGCTTGCTGCAGGTTACGATATTACAACACGGCGCGGCACCGAGGCGATGCTTGGCGAGTTTGACCGGCACATTGGCTTGGAGCGGCTGCGGGTATTTCACCTTAACGACAGCCGCCGGGAGTTAGGCAGCCGCGTGGATCGGCACACGCATATTGGACATGGTTATGTAGGCTTGGATGCGTTTGCCGTTATTGTGCGTGATGGGCGTTTTAAGAGTACGCCCAAGATACTGGAAACGCCCAAGGGCGTGGCTCCTGATGGCCAAACGTGGGATGCCATCAATTTGCGGGTACTCAAAACGCTGGAGAGAGGCAAACGGCCCGCGTTGGTTGCCTTGCCAGAGGATACCAAGGTTGCAAAGGTTGCAATTAAGGAGAAGGCACCTTTGCGAGGCAGGAAAAAGTCGGCACGCAACGATAAAAAGGTGACGGTGAAGGCATGACGAGGCTGACAGTTCCCATTTTTGTGCCGACACAGGCTGCTGCGCGGCCCTGGCCTGAGCAGATAGAAGCGGCGGCTGCCTTGGGTGCCGACATGATTGAACTGCGTGCAGATACCGCTAATAAAGACTTAATTGCAGCTGCCATTAACGAGGTAAAGGCGGCTCGCAGGTTTGATGGCAAGCCATTGTTGGCCATGGTGACCATTCGCCCCAGGTGGGAGGGTGGGCTGTGTGACCTCGGCGATGATGCCCGCGCGGCGTTGTTTGAACATGCCCTCGGCTGTGGCGCAGACCTTCTAGACATTGAGCTTCAGGCGATTGAGCAATCGGCGAACTTGCGGCACGCGATGGCCGGGTGGTTTAAGGAACATGACGGCTCAAGCCCAGATGGGCGAGCGCAATTGGTGGTTTCGGCACATGACTTTTCAGGCGTGCCGGTGGATTTGCCGCAACGGCTCGGCCGGCTGCAGGCGGTTTCCGAGGCGGCGTGGCTTAAAGTCGTGTTTTTGGCGCGCTCACTGGCGGATGCCATTCGTGCGTTGGAACTGTACGCCATGCATGCGCGGCAGGATGCGCGGCCGCTGCTGAGCTTGGCCATGGGCGAAGGGGGCGTTATGACGCGCCTGCTGGCGGGAAAATTTGGTGCTCCATATAACTTTGCCACGCTGCCTGATGCTGCTGGCAGCGCTCCAGGGCAGCCAGTGCTGCCGGTGTTGCGCGGGACTTATGGCGTGCAGCGGCAGGATGCGGCCACGCGCGTTTTTGGCGTGGCAGGCTGGCCGGTGGGGCATTCGATAAGTCCGGCAATTCATAATGCGGCTTTTGGGGCGGTAGATTTTAACGGCTGCTATATTCCTTTACCCATAGAGCCAGCGTACCGGGTCTTTCTTCGAACGATGGATGCCCTGAGGGCGTGTGCTGGGCTGAATTTCGGCGGTTGCAGCGTAACGATACCGCATAAGGACAATGCGTTGCGCTATGCCCGCGAGAGAGGTCTGACGGTGGAGGCAGGTGCACAGGCCGTTGGGGCTGCCAACACACTGCTTTTTCCCGAGAGGCCCCGACCGGGGCTTTGCCTCAATACTGATATTGACGGCATACGTTCGGCATTGGCCCAAGCGAAGCCTGCGGCTGTTGCCGTCCCGCGGGCGGCGGTGTTTGGCGCCGGTGGAGCGGCTCGTGCAGTGGTGCACACCTTAAAAGAGATGAATTGGCGGGTGACGGTTTTTAATCGTACAGCCGAGCGAGGGGCGGAGTTGGTTCAAGCGATGGGCGGCTTTTCGATGGCGCTTGAGAGTAAGCCGCTGCAGGACTTTAAGCCGGCGGAATTTGGGTTGATCGTCAACTGTACGCCGGTTGGCATGTACCCGAATATAGACGCGTCGCCATTGCCTGAAGGTGCGGCGATTATGCCAGGGCACCTGGTATTCGACACCGTGTACAACCCGCATGAAACGCTGTTGCTGCGACAGGCGCGGGCGGCGGGAGCCGAAGTGATTTATGGATTGGATATGCTGCTGGGCCAGGCAATGGAACAGTTTAAGAGTTTTACAGGCATGGCGCCGCCGATGGATGTTATGCGAAAGGCAGCGGAGACGGCTTTGGGACGGTAGGCCGCGCGATGTTGATGCTTTGCGGTGTGGGCTTTGGGGGCGGGAGGATTCGGGGTTTTATCGCTTGGGACCCTTGGTGGTTGGCTTAAGCGGCGGTGAAATATTCGCAGACGGCCGCTTGAACACGCTGAAAAACGGCGTCGGGTGTGCCGATGGCTGATACCACTTTGTAGTGATCGGGGTAATTTTTGGCCTGCTGCAGAAATCCTTGTCGCACAAGCTCGTGATAATTTTGCTGGCGCTGCTCAATGCGGTCCTGAAAGAGGCCTGGCTGCGGAGGCTGTTTTTTCTTGGCGGACTTGCCCGGCGATTGCAGGCGCGTCATGGCCTTTTCCAGCGGCAGATCGAGGATAATAGTTAAGTCGGGCCAGGTGCCGTCAATGGCGGCTTGGGCGACGTGCATGATGTTGTCTATGGGCAATCCGCCGGCGCTGCCTTGGTAGGCGAGCGTGCTGCTGACATAGCGGTCAGAAAGCACGGTATGGCCCGCGGCGAGGGCCGGCCTTATTTTTTCGCCGACGAGCTGTGCCCGACTCGCCATGTAGAGGAGCATTTCCGCTCGCATGTTAAGGCCTTCGCCCTTGGAGCTAAGCAGCAGTTCTCGGATGTGTTCGCCAATGGCGGTGCCGCCCGGCTCGCGGACACAGAGGATCGCAGCGCCGAGTTGCTCGAGTATGGTTTGGAGCATGTGCAGTTGGGTGCTCTTGCCACAGCCATCAATGCCGTCGAGGACAATGAATTTTCCGGCAACATGAAGAGCGGAGAGAGTAGCGTTCACAAGGCCTCCAAAAGCAGCGAGGCGATGCTAAACGGGTTTGGCGGCAAGGTCAATGCTTGCATCCGGGCGGGTGGGGTGGTATTTTTCAGATCATTGAGCGGGCGTTTAGCTCAGTTGGTTAGAGCGTACGGATCACACCCGTAAGGTCGAAGGTTCGAGTCCTTCAACGCCCATTGAAAGAAAACCCAATAGAATCAATGCTTTCATCACTAAAAAGCCTTAAAAAAAACATGCTTGACAAACCTTGAATAAAACCGTAAACTACGGTTTTGGTTTACCGCATTTGCGATAAACGGCCTTTTTTTGGAGGTTAATCCATGCCAAAGACAAAGCGGTTGCCGGGTTATTGCCACCATAAAGCCAGTAATCGGGGCGTTGTTACGTTGGCCGGGCGGGACGTTTATCTGCCTGGGCCTTATGGGAGCAAAGAAAGCCGGGCATCATACGACAAACTCATTGCCGAATACCTGATAAGTGGCCGGGCCACCGCCGGGGATGATGGCCCCTGTGTCGCCGAGGTGTGCTTGGCGTTCCTGAAGCACGTTCAAAGCTATTACCGCACACCAGCGGGTAAGCCAACGTCCGAGCAGGCGACGTTCAAGGGTTTAATTAAGCTGCTGCGCGAAGCCTATGGCACAGCACCGGCCAAAGACTTTGGCCCTCTGCAGTTACAGGTGTTGCGGCAGCAAATGCTTAAACTGGATTGGTGCCGAAAGTATATCAATGCTCAAACCGACCGGGTTAAGCTGTTATTCAAATGGGCCACCGCGCAGGGCATGGTGCCCGCCGGAGTATATGAAACATTGCGGTGCGTGGCTGGTCTGCGGGCAGGACGTTCTGGGGCACGCGAAAGCGACCCGGTTCGGCCTGTACCGAGGAGCGTCCTTGACGCCGCACTCAAGCGACTTAATAAGACGGTTCGCGCGGTGGTTGAACTCCAACTACTAACCGGAGCACGGCCGGGTGAGATACTCAACATGAAGATGGCTGGCTTGAACATGCAGGGCGAGGTTTGGAAGTACACGCCGGAGCAGCATAAGACCCAGCACCACGGCCACGCGAGGGTAATCCTAATTGGCCCACGGGGGCAGGAAGTCTTGCGTCCATTTTTGAAGTCGGCGACCGATGCTTATTTGTTCTCGCCCCGGCTGGCTGAGGAAGAACGCCGGGCGGAGTTAAGCGCCAAACGCACAACGCCATTAAGCTGCGGAAACAAACCCGGTAGCAATCGCAAACGCTATCCCAAGCGACGGGCCGGCGACTGCTATACGGTGGCATCATATCGGCGGGCCATAGATCGAGCTTGTGAAGCGGCTGGCGTTCCGTCATGGCATCCGCACCAGTTAAGGCACAATGCCGCGACCCTGCTGCGTGAACAGTTTGGAGTAGACGCCGCCAAGACGGTTCTGGGGCATCGGACGTTGAGCACAACGCTTTTATATGCCGAGGATTCCATCAAGAAAGCCGCCGAGGTTATGGGTAAGATCGGGTAAACCGGCCACTTCCTGAATGCTGGCTTATGCGTTAAGTATCGCCATTACAATGGCTTACATACGCACCACCATAGAATACAATTCCATTCTGTCTACACTCTGCCAACGTCCGATAAAAGAATTTTCAAAAAAAATATTTTTTGTTCGCTTTTCACGTCCGATAACCTAATTTTAGCGATATTTTCAATCCGCAAGACATGCAGCAAAGCCGCATGAACATTGCGCATTATTCACTTTGCGAGATCGAAAACGGCCGCAAAAATGCTGATTACTACTATTGGATTATGGACGCGAACAGAAGCGCTGGTTTTTATAAAGGGGCAGACATGAACTTAATCCTCCACAACCATGAAAGGCCAATCAGATTGGCTGCGGCAACGCGAGAACTCGCCGACATTCTTCCTCCGTCCTCTCGGACGGGCACGCCGCTGCACCTCTGCACGATACATCGTTGGGTTACGGCCGGCATCCGTGGCGTGCGACTGGAGGTTGTGCGCTGCGGCGGGAGTTTAGCGACTTCGCGCGAAGCCGTCGAGCGGTTTTTTTCGGCGCTCTCGGCGACCGATGCACCCACACACACACCCAGCACACCAGCACGGCGCGAGCGGCGAGTATCACGGGCGCAGCAAGAATGTGCAGCCGCAGGAATCTAAGAGTTTTTTTCTTCGCCGGGCCGGCAAAAAAAATGCCGGATGGGTTAGCGCCCAAGCCGGCAAATACTGAAAGGTATCCATATGTTACATGATCGTACCGACGCCGCCAAGCACCTAATCGGAAAAGGTTTTCGTATCATCCCATGCCGGCCTGGCCAGAAGGTGCCAGCCACGGTGCACGGCTGTAAGGATTTCATCAGCGACGCCGTCCACGTCAACGGCCAATTCACACGCGACGAAAATATCGGCATCGTCACCGGCGATGGTATTTTTGTAATAGACTTCGACCAAACCGATGGCCCTGACATATTCGAAGATCAGCACGGCCAGCTGCCTCCTACCGTGATGGTCGAGACGCCGCGCGGTGGATGGCACTACTATTATCGCGCCCAGCCGGAGCGCGAGGTGCGTAACAGCGCCGGCAAAATAATGGCCAAGGTGGACGTTCGGGGAACTGGTGGCTATGTGCTTTGCCCGCCATCGGTTGTGAATGGCCGGCCATATAAATGGGTTGTGGGGCTGTCGCCTGACGAAATCGAGGTTGCCGTCGCCCCTGACTGGCTCATGGATATAGTTGCACCCGTCGAGCCTGCGGCACCAGCACCCACACCGGAGCCAGCACCAGCACCGCGAGCACCATCGGCAGGCGGGGCCTCGGCAGTTGAGCGATGCAGAAAATATATTACGAAACTCCCGCCGGCCATATCGGGGCAAGGTGGACATAACCAGACCCTTGAGGCTGCGGCAACGTGCTATCGGTTCGGCCTGGATGATGGCGACGCATGGACACTGCTGCTTGAGTACAATTCGGTGTGCGTGCCACCGTGGAATGAGGCCGAGCTGCGCCACAAGCTGGCCGACGGTAAAAAATTGGTCGAGGCCGCAGGGGAGTTTGGGAAACTCCGCGATGCTCCACCACCCAAAAATTCTACCCGGCAAAACGGCAGTGACCAAAAAACAAATGAAGAAGATATTCATTTAACCGATGTGGGTAATGGCATCCGCCTGGCTCGCCGTCATGCCAATAAAATCCGCATGGTGGCGGGCATCGGCTGGCATATCTGGGATGGCAGGCGGTGGCGCTTTGATGATTGTGGGGAGGTGGAGCGCCTCGCCAAAGAGACCTGCCGCGCGATGCTGGCCGAGGCTCTGGCCGACGGAACGCCAGATAAAAAACTGGTCATGCACTGTCTGCGCTCCGAGGGGGCGGCGCGCCTGCAAGCTATGGTTGCGCTGGCCGCTAGCGAGCCGGGTATCACCATACGCGCCACGGAACTGGACGCCGACCCGTGGGCCGTAAACGTACTCAATGGCATCCTGAACCTGCGAGACGGTTCGTTGAGGCCGCACGATCCGGCGGCGCTTATGGCTAAGCTGGCTCCCGTCACTTTCGACCCGGCTGCCCTTTGCCCGCGCTTCGATCAATTTCTGGGGGAAATATTCCAGCAAGATGGTTCGTTAATAGAGTACGTCCTGCGATTGCTTGGCATGTGTCTGACGGGCGACGTCACTGAACAGATTATGCCGATTTTTTACGGTGAGGGCCAAAACGGGAAGTCCAAGTTGTTGGACACAGTCGCCCACGTCCTGGGCGAGTATGCCGGGCGAGCGCCCGAGACGTTGTTGGCTGCAGGTAAGCGCGACGAACACCCGTGCGAACTTGCCGACCTGCAAGGGCTTAGGCTTATTGTTGCCTCCGAAACCGAGAGCGGTGCGCGTTTAAAAATTCAGCAAGTAAAAAAATTAACCGGCGAAACAACACTCAAGGCCCGCCGGATGAGGGAGAACTTCTACGAGTTTTCGGTCACTCACAAGATAATCCTCCAGACAAATAACAAGCCACGGGTGCCTGAAAATTCGATTGCGGTATGGCGACGGCTAAAGTTGGTTCCGTTTTTAAGGTTCTTTACTGCCGAAGAACGCGACCCGCAACTATTCGAAAAATTAAAGGCGGAAACTTCCGGCATCCTGAACCGGTTATTGGGCGGCTGTATCGCCTGGCAAAAAAGCGGGCTGGTAGAACCTGAAGCGGTTCGTTCCGCGACCGGGGACTACCGCGATGATAGCGACCCGATTGCCGACTTCTTGGCTGTCTGCTGCGATCAGGTGCCGGGCGCATGGACTGCGACCGGTACTCTCATGGGGGCATATGTCCGCCATTGCGAGGGCGGCGGTGAGCGCCCCATCGGCAAGAGCCAATTCACGGATGCGCTCGGACGCCACGGGTTTAGCCCACGGCGGACTAACCACGGGCGAGGTTGGGACGGCATCCAGCTTTTGGGGGCGGCATGATTACCTACTTTTTCGTCGGTGCGCATGACGCCATGACGCCCCATGACGCCACTTCCAGTATGAACGTAATATCAAATTCTCACATAGGGTTATACCCAAACCGGCGTCATGCGCCGTCATGCGTCATGGCTAACCACCGATATTTTGCAAATAACGCCACTTATGCCAAAACGGGGGGGTTGGTATGAGCCGCGTTGAGTTGGTTCAAAAGCTGCTTTTCTACGCTTTCGACGCCTCTGCCGGGGTTGCCGAGGCTGAAAATGCAGCCTGCCGGGCCGTGCAAGTGGCTCGCTCGGCTGGTGTG
>JABEVB010000057.1 GCA_013044165.1 Phycisphaerales bacterium | reverse complement strand
GTCGCGGCGGACCGCGTTGGCTGTTAGAGCGGCGGGCGGCAGTGCATCGAGGTCGGTCAGGTTTTCAACTCGGCCGGCAGAGGCATGCCAATAGAAATTGTCCGAGAGCAGGGTTCCCGCGGCATCGTGGAGTTGCAATTTCACAAAGTAAACGTGCGAAAGTCCGGCGGGCAATTGCAGTCTGCCCAGACTGGTGGCTGCGCTGGCGGCGGCCGCTACGCTGTATCGGCGACGACCGGCGAGCGTGCCGTTAAAGTTGTACACTACAGCCGTGGCTCTGGCGCCAAGGATTGCCCTTGGCAGGTGGTTTATGACCTGCAGGGTCCCACCACCTGAATCGTTGAGCTGAATGTGCACTGGCTCACATGCCTTTTTAACGGCGAAGAGGGATGCGTTGGGCTCAAGATCATGATGGTAAAGCTGCCAGACAAAACTGGGTTGAGCGGGGTGGCTCATCCATGTCAGTATTCCCTGAACGGGATGGAATAACTGGCCCAGGCGACCTTCGTACATGGCGCGATATCCTTCGTAATTCATCATTTGACCCTTGCGCACAAAATCAGCGAGATTGGCTATCTTGCCGTAGCGCCGCGCCATGATTTGGGGATATTTACGGCCGCCACCAGAGTTAAAATCATGCTCGGCCCAATCATCGTTGATGGCAGTGCAGTCTTCCGGGGGCATCATGCCCTGGATGGACTCGATGGTGGGAACTGAAATGGCTCCGATTTCGGTTTTGAACGTTTCCCGTCGGTTGAAGTTTTTGAGTTCTGAAAAGCGATAGTAGTTTTGCGGCGTCTGCCAATCGTATGGGCCGCCCGAATTAACTCCCCGCCCGCCACCAGAACTGGATTGATACCAGCGATCCGGATCAAGCTCGGTGAACAGGTTCCGCAGCGCCTCATCAAGGTATTTTGGAGGCGCTGCCTCGTTGCGGCCACACCAGACGGCAATGCAGGGATGATTGCGAATGCGCAAAACCTTGTCGCGGCAATTGTTCATATACCGGTCAAAGTAAATGGGGTTCCAGTCGTTGAACTGGAAAAACTCATCCCACACTAGAATGCCGTAGCGGTCACAAAGATCATAAAAATCGTCGCTGGTGCTCTGTCCACCCCAGTTGCGTATCATGGTGAGGTTGGCGAGCTGATGCATCCGAATCTGAGCTTCAAGCCGTGCGCGAGGGATGCGCTTAAGCGCCTCGTCCATTCCCCAGTTGCCGCCCTTGCAGAAAACCCGCACGCCGTTGACGCTCAGGGCGAGGCTGTCCGTACCCGGTACGTCATACGTGATTTGCCGAATGCCGAAGGAAACGTTCCGCGCATCTGAAATCCTGCCGTCCACTTCAAATGAAACATGCAGGAGGTGGAGGTTTTGCGGACCCAAGCCATTGGGCCACCAGAGTCTGGGATTCTTGAGGTGAAGCTGGGGGAAGGCTTGTGAATCCAGCGTTACGAGCTGGGTTTCGCCGTACGAGAGATGTATCGGCTTTTCGAAGGAAATCTCGCCCAAGCTTCCCTTGAGAATGCCTTTTTGTTTATATCCGGTCACATTTTCAATGGCCACGCAGATCGTAAGCTCAGCCGAATCGGTGCGCGGCAGCGGCAAATGGGTTGTAACCTGCGGATTTTTTACCAACACCGGGCCACTGGCTGAAAGGAAAACCCTTTGCCATATTCCAGTGTCGCGGTCACGAATCCCGGGAATCCAATCCCAACCAATAGCGCAGACAAATGTCGGGCCGTCCAACGCGCTGACTCCTCCATTAAAACTTGCGGCACCCAGAGTGTGTTCGTAAGGGACTCCCGGATGCGGCTGGGGTGAGACACGCACAGCAATAACAGCGTCGCTCCCGGGCACGACCAGCAAGGTCACGTCGAATCGCCCCCGGATAAAAGCACCTTCAATACCACCCACGTTTTTTCCATTGACCCAAACCTCAGCTGCGTAGTTGATGCCATCAAAATTCAGCCAGATTCTTCTGGCCGCATACGAAGCCGGCACAGGAAAAACGCCTCGATACCACCAATCGGTGCGACAGAGGGATTCAGGAATCTTTTCGGGGCGATTGTTCTGGCCGTAGAGCGGTTCGGGATAAACGCGGTTGTTTACCAGCGTGGTCAATATAGTTCCGGGCACTGTGGCGGAATGCCAGGCATGGGGAGAAAAGGACTCGGTCGAGATTTCCGCACCGGATTGTGAAATGCGTCCAGCATCCTGCAGTTGCCAACCCAAGGCCAGCACACTCTCTTTAGGGAGCAGCGCGTTCGGCAGCTGGACAAGGCCCGCCTCCTGCGGGGAATTGCGCCTATTCAGGGCCAGCGCCGCAACGGCCGCGCTACCCAAGCCGTGTTTGAGAAACTTGCGCCTTTGAATATCTGGATCACTGGCCATAGCGGTTTACACCTCCTGTAGACAAATTCCGGGGCGAGGGTGATTTTCCGGCCCCAAGGCGGCAGGCCCGAAGCGACACGGCTACACCAATGACCGCAATGCCATCAGGCGCGTCATGTGCAGCGCACCACTACACGTCAAGCGCCACTCGATCATGCAGATGTATATCGGCGCTGGAGGAGCCGATCAGCAGGTCAACCGAGCCGCGATTGATTGCAAATTTACTCTGGCTGTCATTCCAATACCAAAGGGCCTGCTCCTGGTGGCGCAGGACGAACGCGACTGTTTTGCGCTGGCCAGGTTTTAGATGTATGCGCTCAAAGCCGACGAGCTGTTTATGCGGTCGCTGCGGCCCGGCATTAACATGGATATAGAACTGCACAACCTCATCGCCAGCTACAGCGCCCGTGTTTTGCACCTGCAGAGAAACATGAACCGGTTTGCCCGGTTGCAGGCGTCGGGCACTGGTGCGCAAGGCACCGTATTTAAAAGTTGTATAGCTAAGGCCATGGCCAAACGGGTACAGCGGCTGGCCGCCAAAATACATGTATGTACGACCGTGCTTAATATCGTAGTCATGGAAGTTGGGCAACTGATTCTGGCTTTGATACCAGGTTGAGCACAGCTTACCGCCGGGGTTGTAATCGCCGAGCAGCACATCGGCAATCGCATTGCCCTGCTGTTCGCCGGCATAGAGAGCCGAGAGAATCGCGGGCACATTGGCCTGTTCCCAGTTTATCGCTACCGGGCAGGTTGAGTTCACCACAACCACGGTTCTGGGATTTGCGGCAAGCACCGCCTTGGCGAGTTCATGCTGTACGCCGGGCAGATGAAGAAAAGTGCGATCGCGTCCTTCATCTGACAGTCGCCTGTTATCACCGATAAACAGCAAAGCGATATCAGCTTTGCGAGCAGCCTCGACGGCGGCATCAAACAACGCCTGGTTTCTGTCGCCGGTAATGGTGCAGCCGGGGGCATACAAGACATCCACGGCTCCCGCCAATCGGGCCGATTCAGGTGCTAAAGCAAACCATTTGAGGTTGGCCACCTCGCCCCCGCGCCGCGATCCGATCTTTAAGAATACGATGTGTCGGCCGCTGCATCCGGTGAGTGCAACCTCAACAGTGCGCCAGGCTGAAAGCGATTTGCCGGCGGCCACAGGGATGTTTAAGGCCGGCTTACCGTCCAAACTGTCAAGATGAACCATAACTTGAATATCGGCGACGGCGGAGATGCGCAAACGCAGCGAAGTCTTGCCCGTAAAATCGGCCGGGCCAAATTGCGCCCAACTGTTGTTGTTCAAACGAACGAGGGTTGCCGAGCCGTCGGGACCGTATTCGCGCACCGGCCCACGGAAATTGGAGGTGCTAAGGTAATCATCGGCATTGAAATGGCTGGTGGAACGTGGCGAACCAAGCGCATCGGCAATACCCACCAGCGGTGAAACCAGATACGTTGCCCGACCGCTGTAGCCGCCCAGTCGGCATGCGCCCGCCATAGGCCCAATCACCGCGACACTCTTGAGTTTGGTTTTGTCCAGCGGTAACAGCGCGTGGTCATTTTTGAGCAATACCAGCGACTGCCGCGCGGCGTCACGCGCCAAATCGCGGTGCACATGATTTTCCAGGATGCGTGCGGAGAGGTTGTGCCACGGCACCTGTGCCGGCGGATCAAACTCGCCGAGCAGGAAGCGGCCGGTCAAGACGCGAACCAACGCCGCCCGTACGGCCTTTTCCGATACCAGCCCCTGCTGCACGGCTACGCCGAGGCTTTGGGAGTAGGTATTGCCGCAATTCAAGTCCATACCCGCCTCGACGGCCAGCGCCGCAGCATGGGCCGGAGTATGGACGTAGTGATGGGTACGATAAATATCGGCCACGGCGTCACAGTCAGAGACGACATAACCTTCGAAACCCCAGCGCTCGCGCAACAACTCCGTCAGCAGCATACGGTTGGCCGCGCATGGAATGCCCCAAACCGAGTTATAGGCGGCCATCACACTGAATACTTTGCCGTCCTTTACCGCAGCCTCGAAGCCGCGAGTGTAATACTCCCAAAAGCTGCGGCGGTCGGGGGCTGCATCCGCGTAGTCGCGGTCGCTGTCGGTATCGTTGCAAATGTAATGTTTGGCGCAGGAAATGGTTTTGAGGTAATTGGCATCAGTGCCTTGCATGCCGCGCGTGGCCTGCACGGCCAGAATTTGCACCAGTCGGGGGTCTTCGCTGAAATTTTCTTCCACGCGCCCCCAGCGCGGGTCGCGCAGGCCCATGTTGACAGTCGCCGGCGAAAAGAAAGTGAGTCCGTAACCGGTTTTGTTATGAAAGGCGCGGGCCTCGTCGGATACTGCCGAATACACTCGATGCACCAGCGAAGGATTCCAGGTGCAACCCAGCGCTATAGGCTGCGGAAACGAGGTGACCGGGCCGTCAATGTTCTCGCCATGGAGCGCTTCGGCCCAATATCCGTAGTGGGGCAACCCCAGCTTGGGCAACGCGGGCGTGCCGTTGACCATTTGGCGCGTCACCTCGGCCAGGGTCATACGAGCCACCAGCGCTTGTGCACGGCCTTGCGCTTTTTTAAATGCGGCCGCCGAGATGCCGCCGGCGCTCATCTGCACTGAGGCCGTGACGTCAGCATATGCCGTCGCACGCTTGTCGCGAGAAAATGTCAGTGTGGCGGCCGTGGCTGCAGCTGCGGAGCCAGCCACAAACGCACGGCGCGACACCAGAGGAGCGGACTTCACCACACGAATCGCATGAACCTTACGAGCATTGGTTTGTGGCATAGGAGGTTTCCTCATAAACAACCCAGCTATCCGCGACTATGGTACACGCCCCATTAGCGACAGGCAGCCTTGGTTAAAGCATTATAGTCAGAGCAAGACTTCGTTTAGCGCATTTTTTTTGTCAAGTAGCGCACATTGATGCTCGCGAGCGTTCCGTCACGGTCCAAAAACTCGGCACCACCGCGAGCACGACAAGATTTGTCGCAGAGCAAACACGGCTCACGCGCCAGCAAGCCCAACTTAGCAAGAGGGGGTACTTGAGGGAGTTGGCATTTTCGCGAGATACCTTTGCAGATGTGGGCGTGGTATTGCGATATAAACCATTATTTTATAGTATCTTACGTCATAATTCGACCGCCCTAACCTATGCGCCATCTGATAAAATAAATGCGCAAATCGTGCAATTTTAGGGCTATACTGGGTTTTGTTGGTTCGCGATCGTCCGTCATCACTGTTGATGGCGGAAATTCTACG
>JABEVB010000056.1 GCA_013044165.1 Phycisphaerales bacterium | reverse complement strand
TCGCCGGTGTGCCGCCATAACCCTTAATAAAGTGGTTGATGCGCGCCAGCGGCGCAATATGCTTATCACTCCACAGGCCCGCATCATACGGCGATATGCGGCCCTCCGGCACAACCGCCGTCGCCTCGCAAATAATCAGCCCCCAGCCGCCCACCGCCCGCGAGCCTAAATGCACCAGGTGCCAGTCGCCGGCCATTCCCTCATGCGAGCTGTACATGCACATGGGCGAAACCGCGAGCCGATTGCGAATAACAACACTCCGCAGTGTAAACGTGTCAAACAAGTTGGGCATTTCAATCCTTTCAAATCATCCAGCCGCCGATAGCGCCCGGTAGCTGGTCAACAGAGTATAGATAATTGTCAATATGCGCCGCAAGCGGCGGCCCATTGCCTACAACCAAGCCGGCCCACCCTTGCGATCGTCGCTCCCAACGCTCCCCATGCTGCCCGGCCACTCGCCGCGTCAACGCCGGCCAAAATCAAAATGCCGGGGCGACCGCTGAACCCTCGCCCTTCACGGAGCCACCGGGTTGCCGGGGCGATTGCTTTAAGGGTTTACGCCGGCCAAGGGCGCGTTTACCATTTAACGCTGCCGGCGCGGCACGTTGCATCGTCGCGACGCAATGATCTTTTTGGAGATGACAATGGTGAAGCAAGGTTGGATCGCCCAGGCATTTGTGTTGGCATTTGCTCTGCCAACGTTCGCCGCAACTGCGCCGCAAGCCGTTATTCCGGTGTGGCCCAAGCTTAACGTGCCGGCGGCGCAGCGGGTGGTGCATTACCATCAAAATAAATATATCGGCCAGATCGCGTTACATCCCATTCTCTGGCCCACGCTGAGCTTGTTTCCAGCGCCCCGGCGATTGGCCAATGGCTGTGCCGTGGTGATATGCCCCGGCGGCGGCTATTCAGTAGAGGCGATGTCGCTGGAGGGCTATCGGGTTGCACGCCGTCTTAATGAGGCCGGCATCAGTTGCTTTGTGCTCGAATACCGCCTGCCGCTGGGGAAGTTGCCCCCAAGCGGCATACCGTGGTGCTTGCAGGATGTGCGGCGCGCTGTGCAGATCGTTCGCTCACATGCGGCTGCCTGGAACATCAATCCGCACGATGTAGGCGTGATGGGCTTTTCGGCTGGCGGCTCCGTCGCGGTACTTTCGGGAGTGCATTGGCTGCCAGGCAATCCTGATGCCAAAGACCCGCTCAATCGCTTGAGCACGCGACCCGATTTTTTGGTGCTGGGGTATCCCGTCATTTCCATGCTGCCGGCAATTACCCACATGGGGTCGCACAACAATTTATTGGGTCAGCATCCCCCGTTGGATGTAGAGCAATACTTTTCCGGCGAGCTTAATGTTACAGCATTGACGCCGCCGTCGTTTATTTTTTATGCCCACAACGATACCACCGTAAACCACCAAAATGAGAAGCAATTTTATGCCGCACTTGTGCGAAACAGAATACCGGCCAAACTGGTTAAATTTAAGCTTGGCAACCACGGTTTTGGCCTCGGGCAAAAGGGCACAGACTCAACCAGGTGGCCCGCGATGTGCCTGCGCTGGCTCAAGGCCAGAGGCTTCCTCCCGGCCAAAGCGCCGTCTGCCGCCGCACGCGGCACAAAGCCATAACGCCACCATCGTACATACCGCATGAAAAATTCGATGGAAGCATCTCCACCCGGGTGCAAGGGCTTGTGCCATTGGACCAATATCAGGACGAACAGGCAGATCGCAGCTGCGATGGGGCCGGGCCATGTGCTCGTGTGCCATGGGCCTGTGGGGCATCTTGAGAGCTTGTGCAACACGAACAGAAATCGCAGGATCGTGCGGCCTAAGCGGATGCGCTGCTGCGACCTCTGTCGAGGACTCTGGCGGCCAAGCCTGACAGCGTTTTCTCCAGATCAAATGTCGCGCAAATGCGGAGTTTTTTCTCGGCTGGGAGATTGTCCCGACAGCGTCTGGACGATTCGAGGCACACGCGAGACTCCCGGTCGTACTGGGCGTAGCGGTAAAACAATTTCGCGGCAGCGCGGCGGCGGCGCCCGGAATCGCAGCGGCAAAGAACTATTTAAAAATCTCTGTGGCCCCCGGTGGCAAAAGCTTCGCCCAACGCAACAAAAAAATCCTGGCGTCTATGTGCCTGATACCGTTTCCGACGTTACCACTGCCCCGGTGGAGCGGCCGGGACGAGCCTTGGTGGTATGCCGCGTCGCCTCTTCGCCTGCAATTCTCAGCGTGAGACCAACGTAACCCCCATCGTCCTGATCAACACACCTTTGTGGCTTGGTGGCTTGGTGGCTTGGTGGCTTGGTGGTAAAACAAGAACCTCTGCAATATCTCGCCTTGCGGCACGAATGCCAAAATCCTCGATCGGGCAGGAGCGCCTTCGATCGGGATGCGGTCAACCTCTGCCGCACAGCGCTGCAAAAAAAGAGCGAGCCGGTCTATCACGACCGGCTCGCCTGCCTGTGGATTTGGAAAGCTCAACTGATCGATCATCAGGTAAAAAACATGATGACCAGAACGCTCATCGTGGGCAACACCGTGTTGCCACACAAAAAAAAGGGACTAACTTACCGGGTTAAAACATTAACAGCATGGGGCTGCAGGACGGTTCTTAAGGTTTTAAGGCCTTTCAGGCCGCAACACACCGAAGCCCAATTCTGGTCAACGTTACCGACCGCCGGCTCGCTGCGACTGAAAACAATCGCGGCAATATACCGGACGGTTGCCGGACGGCTTAAACGGAACTTCCGTTGGCTGTCCGCAGGTGGCGCAGGTAGCGGGGAACATTTGGCGTGGGCCGGAGGAATAACCCCCACGACTGCCGCCGGCGCCGCCGCCGCCACCGCCGCTGCCTCCTCGTGAACTGAAACCGCGGCCGCCACGACCACCGGAATCTCCCTGCTGCGCCTTGCGGGCGTCGCGGCAGGTCTTGCAACGTTTGGGTTCATTGGTGTATCCACGTTCGGCGAAGCGTTGCTGCTCCTCCGCGGTGAACGTGAATTCTGCGCCGCAATCAACGCAGGTGATGGATTTGTCCTCATACGACATACATGTGCTCCCTGGTACTAAAACCAGATATGGGGTGATAGAAAGCGATGGGCGGTGCGGGAAGTGGCTTCGGCCAACCTCGAACACGGGCGCTACAGCCCACAGGCATCATAGAGCATACCAAAGTCAAGGCCAATTGCAAATCAAATATTTTATTTTTCTGACCGGCCCGCCCGCAACCCCTTCCTTCGCCCCCGTCCGCCGCCCAAAAAAGCGGCAAAATCCCCATGTTTACACATATTTCACCCATAAAGGTCACTCTGGCCCCCTTTTGCTTTGGCCCCGGCGGCCTGCCATGCTATGCTCTCAATTGGGGTTTGTGCAGAATTTGCTGGAGATACTCCATGGCTGTCAACCCTTGCGACGATAAATCCTTATTCAGCGCTGTCGAAGCTCAAATCGAAGGATACAGACCTCTCGCCCAACTCGCCCTGAACCTGCGGTGGTCGTGGAACCGCGCTGCCGACGGCATCTGGCGGGCGCTCGATGCGCCGCTGTGGGAAGAAACCCGCAATCCTTGGGTTGTGCTGCAGGCCGCTTCGCTCGACAAGCTGCGGTTGCTGCTTGCCGACGAGGCGTTCCGCCGACAGGTAGACGACCTGCTCTTGCGTCAGTCGCAGATGGCGACCGCACCGAGTTGGTTTGGTCTGCAACATCCGCATTCGCCACTCAAGGCTGTGGCTTACTTCAGCATGGAGTACATGCTTAGCGAAGGTCTGCCCATATACTCCGGCGGTTTGGGCAACGTCGCCGGCGATCAACTCAAAGCTGCCGGCGATCTCGGTGTGCCGGTCGTGGCCATTGGTCTTTTGTATCAGCAGGGTTATTTTCGGCAAATTATCGCCGCCGACGGCTCGCAGCAGGCGGTGTACCCGTACAGCGACCCGGGCCAACTCCCCATAACGCCCCTGCGCCAGGCCAATGGTGAATGGATGCGGCTTGAAATTGCATTGCCGGGGTACAGCGTGTGGCTGCGAATCTGGCAGGCGCATGTGGGCTGTGCCCGGCTGTATCTGCTCGACAGCAACGACCCGGCCAATTATCCGACATTTCGCGGTGTAACGAGCGAACTCTACGGCGGCGACACCGACCTTCGCCTCAAGCAGGAACTGTTGCTGGGCATCGGCGGGTGGCGCCTGGTGGTGGCGCTGGGGCTTGATCCGCAGGTGTGCCATCTTAATGAAGGCCACGCCGCCTTTGCCGTACTCGAACGCGCTCGCCATTTTATGCAGCAGCACAAGGTGCCGTTTGATGTTGCCCTTGCGGCCACGCGGGCCGGCAACCTGTTTACCACCCATACCGCGGTAGCCGCCGGCTTTGATCGCTTTGCCCCGGAAATAGTGGCCCGCTACCTGGGCTTTTATGCCGAAAGTCGCCTGGGCATCTCGATGAAGCAGTTACTGGCATTGGGCCGCCGCGACCCCAACGATGAGAGCGAGCCATTTAACATGGCCTATTTGGCGATGCGCGGCAGCAGCTCGGTCAATGCCGTAAGCCGCCTGCATGGCGAGGTGAGTCGCCGGCTCTTTGCGCCGCTGTTTCCGCGCTGGCCGCTGACCGATGTGCCCGTGGCGCATGTAACCAACGGCGTGCATCACCCGAGTTGGCAATCAGCCGCCGCTGAAACCTTCTGGCAGGAGCTCGGCGTCAACGTCAACGAGTCCGACGCTGATGAAACCTCCGCTGCCGCCATTCGCAAGGCTTCCGACGAAAAAATATGGCTGCTGCGCAGCAATGGCCGCGGCAAACTTGTGGAAGACGCCCGTCGTCGCCTCTCGCGCAATCTCGCCGCGTCAGGCCATTGTTCCGCTGAGGTCGAGGCGGCCGGCCAGGTGCTCGATCCTAATGTGCTTACCCTTGGCTTTGCGCGCCGCTTTGCCAGCTACAAACGTCCCAATCTGCTGCTAAGCAATCCGCAGCGGCTTATGGCCCTGCTCGACAACGCCCAGCGGCCGGTGCAAATTGTCGTCGCCGGCAAGGCACATCCCGCCGATACTTTTGGTCAGCAGCTTGTGCGTCAGTGGGTGGAGTTTGTACGCCAGCCGCACGTGCGGCTCCGCGCCATCTTTATAGCCGATTACGACATGGTGCTGGCGCAAAGGCTGGTGCGCGGCGTGGACGTATGGATCAACACACCGCGCCGCCCGTGGGAGGCCTCCGGCACCAGCGGCATGAAGGTACTGGCCAATGGCGGCCTTAACCTTTCCGAACTCGATGGCTGGTGGGCCGAGGCCTATGCGCCCGAAATCGGCTGGGCCGTTGGCGATGGCCGCGAACACGGCGATGACCCCGCCTGGGATATGGCCGAGGCCGAGCAGTTGTATCAAACGCTGGAACAGCACGTGATTCCCGAATTTTATAACCGCAATGCCCAGGGCATTCCCACTGCATGGGTGCAGCGCATTCGTGAAAGCATGGCTCGGCTGACGCTGCAGTTTTCTGCCACGCGAGCGGTGCGCCAGTACACCCAGCAGCACTACCTGCCGCTGGCCCAGCGCTACCTCAAGCGAACCGCCGAGCATGGGCGGCTGGCTGCCGAGCTGATTCAACGCCAGCATCAGCTTGAGGCGCAGTGGCCCTTGGTACGATTTGGCCGCTTTGATGCCCAGACGCAGCACAATGAACTTGTGTTTGACGTTCATGCATACATGGGCGAACTGCCGCCCGCCGAGCTGATGGTGGAGCTATATGCAGATGGCGTTGCCGGCGGCCCGCCTGAGCGCCACGAGTTTTCGCTTGCCTACGCGCTCGGAGGCGCAGCGGGCGGGTACGCATATCAGTGCCGCATCGCCGCGAGTCGCCCCATAGGCGATTACACCGCGCGCATCATGCCGCGTAGCGATGGCCTGCTGGTGCCGCTGGAAGCCGCGCCAATTGTCTGGCAGCGCTAAAGCACTGGGCGGGGCGACATAGCGCTGTGCCTTGGCCCAAGTGTCTAAGAGCCTGTTTGAAAACTCCGGCGGGATCGTCTTGCGGCCCAGGGCGGCCGTCTGCTGCGTTCTCGCTCCTCGCCATATTTTCGAATATGCC
>JABEVB010000055.1 GCA_013044165.1 Phycisphaerales bacterium | reverse complement strand
CTCGCCATATTTTCGAATATGCCTCGGAGCTGCGGCCTTGCATCCGGCCACCTTGGGCCGCAATCCGACCGCACCAGCCTTTTCAAACAGGCTCTTACAACGATGTGAAGGCAAGAGGATTGGAAGATTGTTTGATTGGGAAGTTAGTTGATGATCGGCGCGCGGAGCCGCGGGAGTAAGGGGATTTCTACTGTGCTCTTCGCGACGATGTTTTGCCACCGAGAACTCCGAGGCCAAGGAGGCGGCGACGGTGATTGACAACAAAGTTGGGCTATTGGGCTGCCGGTTTAATGCGGAGGGTCCAGCCGTGACCGCGATCTTCGAGCGTGTAGTGCAGGGGTGGGGTATTTGGCGCTGGTGATAATAGGGCGACGAAATGGTGTTCACTTGATTTTAGCCAGCGTAGAATGCCCGTTTGCACCTGCCGCACTTCGCCGCGGTTGTTGCTGATGGGGCCGCTGTAATCAAGATACATTCGGCGATGGTTGGGCAGGCGAATGACTGGAATCGAGCCTTGGGCTTGGCAAGCTTGAAGCCATTGCTCTGGCGGCAGGCTGATTTTCCAGGTGGCCAGGGGTTGATCTGGCGCTTGTTCGAGCAGCAGGTCCCAGTGGGCCTGGGCTGCCAGGGTATGCTCCAAAATGGCATATCGGAGCGTATTTGGGGTTGAATGGGCGGCTGCTGCCGGCTGGCTGATGCTGTCGGCGGCGGGTTGCGGGGCGGCGTCAGGTGCTGTGTAGTCTTGCCAAACCATATCAGGATGATACCATCAGTGAAAGCAAGGCGGTTATTTTGCTGGAGTTTTGCATGAATCGAATGGTTGGTTTTTCGTTATTGTCCCCGGTTGGTCGGGTTGTGGGCGCGGCTCGTGTGCCTGCGGCGGTGTTGGTGCTGCTGGCAAGCGTGGTCTTGGGCGGCTGCCAAAGTCAGGAAGTTAAGCTGCGTGACCAGGGGCTGATGCTGTACAACCAGAATCATTACAATGCGGCATTAGATAAGTTTAACGCGGCTTTGAAGTCGGATCCTTCGGAGCCGCGGGCCAATTATTATGCGGGTGCTGCCGCCTATAAACTGGGCAAGTATGACCTTGCGGCGATGTACTATCGGGTGGCGGCCACGCGCGACCCCAATTACGGCCATGTGCAAACCGACTTGGCGCGGGCCTTGATTAAGGCAGGCAAACCCAACGAAGCCATGAACCTGCTGGAAAGCCGTGCCAATTACACTCAGAGCCCGGTGGATCGGCTGCGGGTGGCGCGGTTTTATGTGCGGCTTGGCGACCTTGATGATGCTCGTACGAGTTATGAAAAGGCTGTGCAGCTTGCACCGACGAACGTTCCGCTGCTGCTGGAAGCGGCACACTTTTTTGATCGTATAGGCCAGAAAGACCATGCCGCTCAACTGTATAAGCAGGTGTATCGTGTTGCCCCGCAGACTCCGGGTCTGGTAGAGGATATGCAGCGTGATGGCGCGGTGATTTCGGATGCCCTGCCGCCGCAGCAATAAGGCGATGGTTTGGGCTGGCGCAACTGCAAGAGTTTCGAATCTGCCGGCGGTTAGATGTTGATGATCATTTCCACTGAGCGGCCACGCCATGATTGAATCCGCCGGCAAACGCTTTATTCAGCTTATGGAACCGTGCCGGGATGCGCTTTATACGCACGCATTGGCGCTTGCCGGCAGCCCTGTGGCGGCGGAACGGCTTATTCAGCGGTCGCTGCGCGCCGCGTTTCGAGAAAACGCCATGAGCCTGCCCAAGGGAGATTTGCAGACGTGGTTCATGAGCCAGATCAATCGCGAGGCGGCTGGTCCAGCGGTCGCTGCGGCAACAGCAGGTGGCATGAATGAAGCCAAGGCCTCAACGGTGGCGCCGGCAATAACAGATGAATTGCCCCAAGCGCGTGCGATGCCGGCTGCGACATGGGCGCGGCTGGCGGCTGCCATACAGATTGAAGCGGCGAAGCTCGAAGAGGACGGCGGCACGGGCGAAGCGATTTTGGCGTACGACCCATTGCTGGAACCCAAAAAGAAATCATCTCTTGTGGACGAACCGTTGGAGGGTTTTGGCCTTTCGGCGTCGGCGCGTTTTATCATAGGGGGCAGCATTGTGATTGCCATTGGGGTGATCGCCAGCATTGTGCTCACGACGCACAAGGCTCCGCCATCACCAGAGTTGCCATCAAAAACCCCCGCCACGCAGCCGCCTGCTGCCACCATGCCGGCTCATGCGGCTGTGCCCCGGTAAACAGGCGTTTGGCCTGGAGGCCCAATCTTAGAGAGAGTACTGCCGTTGCGGCCGCGGCCCGGGATCGCCTTTGGAGCACCTTATATGATTGCGAACGTTGGCCCCCCCAGACAACTGGGCCGTTTTAAGACCATCGTGCATGAGGTGGACATCGCCGTGCGCAAGGTGTTGATTGAAGCACCGCAAGATCCGGACTCGCTGCTGGATGATCCAATGGTTCAGGAGCGATATAAGGCGGATAATTACCTGCCGTACTGGCCTATACTCTGGCCCTCGAGCATCATGATGGCGCGGCGCATTTTGGGGCATGTATCGGCGGATGGCACGTCGCCGCAGGTTGTGCAGAAGGAATTTGGCCGGCGAGCCATTGAGCTTGGTTGCGGGCTGGGCGTGGCGGGCATTGCTGCCTTGTGTGGCGGCTGGGAGGTGACGTTCAGCGATTACGACCCGGATGCGGTGAGCTTTGCTACGCATAATGCGCGGCTTAATCAAATTTCGGCGGAGCATTTTCGTGGTGTAACCATGGATTGGCGGCAGCCGCTGGACGAGTCGTTTGACTGGATCATTGCATCGGATGTGCTTTACGAATCGCGCCTGCAGCCGCTGCTGTTGGGAGCCATCGAAAAGTTGCTCAAGCCGACGGGCGTTGCGTGGATAAGCGATCCTGGCCGCAACTGCGCCGAAGATTTGGCGGTTAATGCTGCGGCAGTGGGTTTTCGGGTTGCCACATATTCGCTGCCGCCGGATGAGGTTGCCGGCATACGTCCGAATGGCCGACTGTATGTGCTGTCGTGGCCTGCGGCGGCCAAGGGGAAAGCGCCAGCATGAAACGGCACCGGTTTTTTGCAGAAATTCTTGCTTCGCCGTGTGTGCTGGCCAGCCAGGAGGCACATCATGCCACGCAAACGTTGCGCCTTGCCGAAGGCGACGCTGTGGAACTGTTTGATGGCCAGGGCCGCAGCGTTGTGGGTGTGCTGCAATCGGCGGGTAAGAGGCAGTGGCAGGTGGTGTTTGACGCCGGCGCGGTGGCGCTGGCACCGCGGCCGCGCATGGAGTTAACGCTGGCGATTGCTGTGCCCAAGGGTGAGCGTGCCGACACGCTGGTAGAAATGGCGAGCCAGCTTGATGTGGCGTGCATACAATGGATGGATTGCCGACGCTCGGTGGTTAAGCCCGATGCGCATGGCGGCAAGATGGAAAAATGGCGTCGGCTCGCCATAGAATCTGCCAAGCAGTGCGGCCGCGATTATGTGATGCAGGTGCTTGCGCCCATTGCCATGGCGGGCGTGCTGCGAGCCGCGCTGGAGGAGCAACATTCGCTGCTGGTGCTGGAGCCGACGGGGGCAGATAGTTTGTGGGATTGGCTTGGTGACTGGGTTGGGGGAGGGGCGGAGGAGCGTGCGGTAGCGTCAAGAAAGTTGACGGCGCTTGTTGGCCCGGAAGGCGGCTTTGCTGATGATGAACTTGCGATGCTCTCCGGCGAGGCGCAGCGGCGACGCATTGACTTCGTGCGTATTTGCCCGAATATACTTCGCATAGAAACGGCCGGCATTGCCGTTGCTGCCGCAGTGTGTGCGGCCACGGCCAGCAATCACAAGTGAGATTAAATACATGAGCCAGAGTGTGAATCAGAAGATTATTAAACAGCATGAATCCTCGTTGATCGGCAATTACGGAAAATTGCCGGTGGTGCTGGTTCGCGGCAAGGGTGCCCAGCTATGGGATGCGGACGGCAAAGAATATATGGATTGTTTTGCCGGCTTTGGCGGCGCCATTTTAGGCCATGCACACCCGGCACTGGTAGAGGCGATTACCCGGCAGGCCCATACGTTGTGGCAGGTTGGCAATCAGTTTTACACCGAGCCGCAGATAAGATTGGCGGAGCACCTTAAAAGCAAAGCCTTTGAGGGGCGGGCTTTTTTTTGTCACAGCGGCGCTGAAGCCGCCGAGGCGGCGCTTAAACTCGCCCGCCTTGCCGGGGGTGGCCGCACCAAAATTATAAGCATGCTCAAGGGCTTTCATGGCCGCACGATGGGAGCTTTGTCGGCGACGCCGGGCCATGCCCAGGCAGGCTTTGGGCCGCTGGTGCCCGGCTTTGTGCATGTGCCGTTCAATGATTTTGCGGCTCTGCAGGAGGCGGTTGATGATGAGACGGCCGCCATTATTATGGAGCCTATTCAGGGAGAAGGGGGCATTAACGTGCCGGGCGAGAGCTATTTGCCGCGCGTTCGAGCGTTGTGCGATCAGTACAACGTTGCGCTTATTTTTGATGAGGTTTGGACGGGTGTGGGTCGCACCGGAAAATATTTTGGCCATCAGCACTTTGGAATAAAGCCCGATATTATGACCCTCGGCAAGGCGCTGGGTGGAGGACTGCCCGTCGGCGGCATATTGGCCAAGCCGGAACTTGCGGTGCTCCTGAAGCCGGGCACGCATGGTTGCACGCTGGGGGGCAATCCAATTTGTGCGGCGGTGAGCGCTGCGGTTTTCGACACGATTGAAAAAGAAAATCTGCTGGCGCATGTTGGGCAGGTGGGCACTCTGCTTAGGCAGCGGCTGGAGCAATTGGCCGCGCGATGTGGCATTATCCGGCAGATTCGCGGTGCGGGGCTGTTTTTGGGCGTGGAATTGGACACCAGCGACGCAATGCCCGTTGTGCTTGCAGCGCTGGAGCAGGGGTTGATTATCAATGCCACCCAGAAGAATATTTTGCGGATATGTCCCTCACTGATTGTTACCAGCGAGCAGGTGCATCGCGCTGCGGATATTCTTGAGAAGGCCCTGGAAGCCTGTTTGGGCACGAGCCGCATTGCGACGGCCTGAGCTTAGCGCGTAGCTTGGCCTGTGAGGGCGGTCGTGCCTATGCTGGGTGGGTTTGAGCCGGAGCCTGCCGGTTTGTTGGCGGTGCCTTTGTTTTGGCCGAGCATTAGACTTTGAATGGGATGGCCGACAGCGAGGCGAACGCCGGCGCGAAAGCGCTCGGCGGTCACCAGCATGACCAGCAGGCTGATGGCCGGCCAGAGCACATACCGCACGACAATAAGCGTGCGCTGGAGATAGGGCAGGCCGTGGCCAGGCGGCAGTAGAAATACCACCGCGAGCGTGCGGAGCAGTTCCTGCCAACTATAGAGTACTCCCGGCACCGGAAAGCCCGGAAAGAAATATTGCCACGGCAATACCATAAACAGCAGGATAACGGCCCAGTTTAAGCTGCGTGTCAGATGCGCTACGCCGGGGGCTTGAGCAATTAAAATGACAAGCAGCGTGATAAAAATAATAATGGCCTGGGACGCGGCCGCAAGCAGCCCAAGAAGCTGGGTGACCGGTACTGCAATATAGTAGGTGGTGGCCCACTGGGGCCGCAAATTAAGTTCGCGCCCTTGACGGGACTGCATGGTTTGGCGACCGGCTGAGGCGGTATCCGAAAAACCCGTGTCCGCCGCGGATATGCCCGGTTGGGCCTGAACGGGTGTTGATGCCTGCACGCCGCCCGTTACGGTTCGCACGCTGAACTGCGGGCGGTGAGCCGGCCCCATCGGAGTGACCACCACGCGCTCGCGAGCCACCGGGTTGCCTTTGCTATAAGCCTGATTGGTAAAGCGAATGAGCAAAAAGCCAATGATTTGGGCCAACACGCAAACAAAAAGCAGGATGCCGAGCCAATTGCGACCGCTGCGCAGCGTTCGCAGGGCTACTCCATAATCGCTGTAAGGATGTACAGGTGCCGTCATGGTGTGTTATGTTCCGCCTCGTTAAAGTCCAACTCGAACAAGAGTATAAAGCGCAGGCGATAAGCAAGCGAGCCTGTGGGGCTGGCCATGAGCATCGGTGGGGAGTCGGCGCGGCCTTGCGGGCTGCAGGACGCAAGACCGCTGCACCGAGAACAGGTGAAAGCAGACCAGGCGATCGTCGGGGCGCAAGCCGTTGTGAATGCGGCCCTGTTTGGCGTGCTGTTGGGATAAATGGCATGATCGGCCGCAGCGGGTTTTAAGCGGGTGCGTTGCCTGGAGTGCAGATGAGCCTTATTCTTTCGGTTTATATGCGGCCACGGGCCTGGTGCCGGCAACGCAATGATGACAGCAAGGTAGAAACAGGACATGAGCAACCGATGAAAAATACGTTTCAAGCACCTAAAGGCACACGCGATTTTATGCCCGAGGCGATGGCGGTGCGCCGTTATATTGAGGAGACGTGGCGGCGCGTTTCGGTGCGGCACGGTTTTTTGGAGGTGGATGGACCTACTTTTGAATCGCTCGAACTATACAAGGTTAAAAGCGGGGATGAAATTGTCTCGCAGCTATTTTCGTTTCGTGACCGGGGGGATCGCGACTTGGCGCTTCGCCCGGAGTTTACGCCAACGCTGGCCCGCATGGTTGCAGCGCAGGCGCAGGGGTTGCCGCGTCCCATCAAGTGGTTCAGTATTCCGCGGTGCTACCGGGCGGAGCAGCCTCAGAAAGGGCGACTGCGCGAGTTTGTTCAGTGGAATGTAGATTTTTTGGCTGATCCATCGCCGCGCTGCGAGCAGGAATGTCTGATGCTGTGCATCGAAACGCTGCGTGAGTTTGGTTTGCAGGCGGGCGATTTTCGCATTGGTTGGAACAACCGTGATTGGCTTACCCAGGCGCTCACCAGCACGTTTGTGGCTCCCGAGCGGGTGGGCGACGCTTATTTTATTCTTGATCGGCTGGCCAAGCTCGATGCCGCCGGTCGCCGCGAGCTTTACGCGCAGCGGCAATGTCCGCCGCAGGAGCAGTCGCAGTTTGATCTGTTTGCGGTGGCAATAAGCTCTGAACCTG
Source organism: Phycisphaerales bacterium (assembly GCA_013044165.1). Lineage (GTDB taxonomy): Bacteria > Planctomycetota > Phycisphaerae > WQYP01 > WQYP01 > JABEVB01. The sequence goes on along the minus strand of JABEVB010000055.1, from coordinate 7,787 downwards.
CGGCGCAGGACGCTTTGGCACAAATTATGGACGCGTGGCCGCAGGAAGTGCGCGATGGAATAAAAGCATTCGAATCGCGCCTTGCGGATATTGGCCTTGGTGAGTACTGCCGGTTTGACCTGAGCGTGGTGCGCGGGTTGGCCTATTACACGGGCTTTGTGTTTGAGGTGCTTGACGCGAAATCGCACAATCGGGCGATGGCCGGTGGAGGGCGTTACGATCGCCTGATTGAAACGTTTGGCGGGCCAGGCATGCCGGCGATTGGCTTTGGTATGGGCGATGTGGTACTGGAAATTGTGCTGCGCGAGCGTGGCGTACTGCCGCGGCAACTGCTAAGCGCTCCGGACGTTTTTGTGCTAAGCGCTTTGCCGGACGAGCAGCCGGTGCAGCAGGTTCTGATGGCGCTGCGGCGCTCCACCTGGGATAGTGCGAACCAGCGGATCGCGCAGGCGGGCTTGCATGCGGTAGCGAGCTATAAGGCGACGCGCAACATCGGCAAATTGTTGCCGGAGGCGGTTGCGTCGGGCGCGAAGGTAGCGGTGATATTGGCGCCGGAGGAGCAGGCTCGCAGGGTGGCCAAAATCAAGAATTTAGTCACGCGAAGCGAGCGTGAAGTGCCGCTTGACGCGACGACATTGGCAGCGCAAGTTCGCGCTGAATTGCAGAGTTGCTGACATGGTAACCGGAGTATGCCGCGATGGGGCCAAGGTCCAAACGTTCAAGTCATTATGAAGCCGCCTTTGAAGACCTGCTTCGCAAAAAAGGCTTGCCGTATATTGCGGTGGATGAAGCCAAGCGGGCTTTGTTTTCGGGGGCCAAGCTCAAAAGTTTTGATTTTGTTGTTTATCGGCCTGGCGGCAAAAATCTGCTGGTGGATGTAAAAGGCCGGGCGTGCCAAAATCGCAAAGGCACGGTGGCGCTGCCCAACTGGGCCACCCGCGAGGATATTGATGATTTGCGGCAATGGCAGGAAATTTTTGGCGATGGCTTTACGGCCATGTTTTTGTTTTTGTACCAATGGCCGGATGAGCCTGAAAAGTCGCCGTTTAAGGATATCTTCCAATTTCAGGACCGATGGTACAGCGCCTTGGCCATTACCGTCAGCGATTACCGCTCGGCCATGAAGGCGCGGTCGCAAGCGTGGGGTACGGTGCATCTGCCCACGGCTGAGTTTAAGCGGTTCGCCAAACCATTTGATGAATACCTGTAAGCGGCGGCGATGCGCCTGTTTGGCGAGGCGGGGGCCCTGGAGTTCAGTGCATTTGACCGGCGTAGTCACGTAGGGCTTCGGTCATGGGATGGAGCGTGGCATCCGGAAAGTCGCGCAGCAGCGGCGTTAAGTCGGCACAGTTGTCTTCGGCGGCCATGCGCACCTGATCGAGCGTAAATGGCAGGCCCGGCAAGGCTGTGCGTGCCATCAGGCCCGCGAGCCAAATGGGTATTGGCAAAGCCGGCTTGGGTTTTCCTCGAAAGCATTGCGAGGCGAGTCGCAACATCTGCGGCCAGGTAAATTGCTGGGGGCCGCCCACGTCGTATATGCGGCCTATGGTGTGCGGACGCCGCAGCGATTCAACAAAAAGCCAGGCTACATCATCCACAAATACGGGTTGAATGCTTGCAGGTGTTTTGGTGCCAAGGATGCCACGTCCGAAATAGGGCATAAAAAAGAAGGGGGGAGCTTTGCCAAGGCTCCAGGCACGTAACATGCGTGCAAACTCGCCCTGGGGGCCGTGAATTAAACTGGGGCGAAAAATGGTCCATGCGAGGGCTGAAGCTGTTACAAGTTGTTCTGCCTGCCATTTGGTTTTTTGATACTCGGCGGCCGCGTCGGCCCGCACGCCCATGGCCGACATGTGAATATAGCGTTTTACGCCACATTGCCGGGCGGCTAGCAGAATGTTTTTGGTGGCATTAACGTGGGCGTCGGCAAAGCTCTGCTGGCGTGTGGGGCGAATAATGCCAACAAGGTGAATGACGGCGTCGGCCTGAGTTAACGCAGCCACCAGCGAAGCCGGGCACTGGTCGTCGGCAATATTTAATGCGGTGGGATGAACCCGATTGGCCCAGGCGGCGGGTATTTGTGGATGGCGCGCAATGGCACGCACGTGCAGGTGCGGCCACTCGAGCAGGCGCGTAATAACTGCCTGGCCGACAAAGCCGGTGGCACCGGTGACGGCAACGGTTTGGATGTTTTCAAGAGTATCGCTCATAGGTATTGATCCGGGCAGGCAATCGCCAGAGCTGCAAAAATACAATGGTTTTGCCTAAACGTCCCATAAAGTAAACTATCGCTACAAAGTTCAGTGTTCATTGCTGCCGATAATACTGCATTGAGACTGTAGCGTTCAAACTGGATGCGCCGGTCAAAAAAATGGGGCCAAAGACATGCGACAACTGCTGCCAACTCATGATCGGGATAAATGTGCGGCCTATTTGCCTGTTGTTGCAGACAAAATGGGGCGAAGAAGCGTCATTTTCGCGACCTTGGCGCTGATGCTGTCGCTGTGTGGTTTAGCCCGCGGGCAGGTGAGTGCGACGAAGGTATCGGCGGCGGAGATAGCCGCATTGAGCCGCCGGCAGATACTCCACAGCATTTCGCGGGGTGTAAATTATTTGCTCAAGCACGAGAAGCCGGGCAGATTTTGGGAAACCGGCTCTCCGAGTGACGACTATTGGGGCGGCCAAACCTCGCTGGCGCTTTATGCCTTGCTGGAGGTAGGGCAAACCACCGGCGATGCGCGTTTGGAACCGGATTCGCCAAAAATTGCGCCGGCGCTAAGGTTTCTTAAGGCCATTACGCCCAAGGCAACGTATGTGGCGTCGCTTGAGCTTAGCGCGCTGACGGTGTACCCAAGCGGCGGGCCGCTTTACAGGCTGGCGGTGCGGCGCTGTACGCAATACATTTTGCAGGCACAGCATGCCGACGGCGCTTACCACTACACATGGGATGGCCGCAAACCCAACGAAAACCTGCCCAACGACTGGGACAACTCCAACAGCCAGTATGGAGTGCTGGGGGCGTGGGCCGCCATTCAGGCCGGCATGGAGGTGCCGGGGATTTTTTGGTTGCGTGCTGAAAAGCACTGGCGAAGCTGTCAAAGCCCTGATGGTGGTTGGAGTTATCACGGCGGAGGTTCAACGCGAGCCATGACGGCCGCGGGGTTGGCGAGCTTGTTTTTGGTGGATCAATATGTTCATAGCGGCGTGCATTTGCACCCCAAGCCCGACATGGACATTGCGCATGGCATAGCGTGGATGGGGGCGCATCTTAAAACCGATCGCAATCTATATTACCTGTATGGGTTGGAGCGCGTCGGCTTGGCCAGCGGCCTCAAGCGCATTGGCAAGACCGACTGGTATCGCCAGGGAGCCGGCGAAATTATTGATGCTCAGGACCCGGTCAGTGGCGGCTGGAGCGGCTATGTGCTCGGCGCGCCGAGTGAGGCGGTTCCCACCAGTTACGCCTTGCTTTTTTTAACGCGCGGGCTTAACCCGGTGGTTTTTAACAAGTTACAATACGATGGCCCATGGGATGCCCGGCCGCGCGATGATGCCAATATAAGTCAGTGGATCAGCAACGTCTTTGAGCAGCCATTGAATTGGCGCATTGTAAATATTGGATCGGACCCGAGGCATTGGCTCGCAGCACCGATTTTACTGATTACCGGCCATGGCGATCCGCACTTTTCTGCGGGGGATGTGGCAAAGCTCAAAACATTCGTGAATGATGGCGGCACCATTTTTTCTAACGCGGATGGAGGTGATGCGGTATTTACCAGGGCCATAGCCCGGGTGGCACAACGGGTAAGTGCTGGGCGGTATTCGCTCAAGCGATTGCCGCCGGAGAATCCGATCTATTCGGTGCAATTTCACCTGCCATCGAATATCGGCCTGATGGGCATGAGCAATGGTCTGCGGCTGCTATGGGTGCATAGTCCAACGGACCTCGGAGCGGCTTGGCAAAGCAACGATTTAAGTGCGCACCATGGATTATACGCGTTTAAGACCGCGGCAAATGTTTATTTTTATGCCACCGGTAAACGCCGCGTGACCCGTAAGCTCCATCCATTGGCGATGCCGACAGCCGTGGGGCCGCCGGTGCAAACAATTCGCCTGGCTCTTGTGCGTTACAAAGGGGGCGACAACCCGGAGCCGATGAGTTGGCCGTTTGAACGCGACTTTATGCGGGTGCGGTGTCAGGCCCATTTGGTCGCCTCGCCGGTGGAATTAGGCAGTCTGGATGCAGCCCAAACGCCTGTGGCATTTATGGCAGGGAAGGACGATTTTGAGATACATTGGCAGGTGGAAGAGCATATTCGCCGCTACTTGCGGTCTGGTGGGACTCTGTTTATGGCGGCGGTCGGTGGGAGTGCGAAGTTTATGCGGGCCGCGCGGCGTTTTGTCGGCGAAACATTTCCCGGAGCCAATTTGGAGCCGATAAGTTTGCCCGACAAAATATTTGCCGGACGCACCGTTGGCTCGATAAAACTGACGAAGGTACATTTTCGTCGGCGCTGGCTGCGAACCCATCCGCAGGCGACGGCGCCTGATTTGTGGGGGATAAGGCGCCATGGTCGCTGGGTGGTGATTGTTTCGCCGGCGGACGTCATTGCCGGCATGACGGGCCTTCATACGTGGAACATCAATGGGTACACGAGCCAGAGCGCGCGGGCTGTGGTAGCGGATGTGTTGCTGTATGCCGGCGGCTCCAAACAGGCCTTGAAAGTTTCGGTTAAGCCAACACCAATTGCTCCGGGGCAATCGCCTGGGAGCGACAGTGGGACCCGGTCGAGCCCCAAACCTGTGAGTCAAAGCCAACCTGCGGCCCCGCGCGCGATAGATTTGCGGTAAACCGGCGGATGATAAGCCCTCGCGGTGCAGGCCCACAGCCGAAAATGCTATTGGCAGATTTATTGGTTGACGGTTGCGGTCGGGCGTACTTACCAAGCGTTTGACTTGCTGGTGGTAGTTGGGCCTGTAACCAGCCGGGCTGTGTTGTGGTGCCGGTGAGCTTGAGCGGATAAAACTCTGATTTCGGTCATCCATTGGTCGGCTATCTGCCGTTTATTTGTCATGCAGGGGCTGCGGTGGGGCCGCTGTTGTCGCTGGCGGCGATGAGGCGGGCTTTGCGGGGGCGTCCTCGCCGAAGTTAGGCAATTGCGTTAAACTGCCCATGTATTACGGAGGTCGTGGGCGTTATGAGTGCGGCATTACAACCCTTGGAGGTTGGCATTTGTTCCTGGTCGGTAGGCGCGCATTTGGCAAAGCCATTGCAGCGCGTTCTTCGGCAGTTGTCGGTACGGGTAGCGCAGTTGAGCATTGCTCCCCTGCTGGATATGCCGGCGACGAAGCGGCGGCTTGCCTTAAAAGACCTGGCCTCCAGCGGGATCAATTTTTCAGCCGCTATGATCAGCTTTAAGGGAGAGGACTACAGCGACCGCGCCGCCATCAAGATGACGGGTGGCCTTGTGGCGACCAAGATGTTCCCGGCTCGCTTGCGCCGCGCTGCCGATGCGGCGAAGGTGTGTCAGACGCTTGGCATAGGCCTGCTTTCAATGCATGTGGGCTTTATACCGCAGCCCGGCGAAAAAAAGGCTTTCTCGCAAATGCTTGATCGGGTGCGGAAGGTTGCCGATGCGCTTGCCAAATGCGAAGTGACGCTGGTGCTGGAAACCGGGCAGGAAACGGCCCCGACGTTGCTGGCTCTTTTGGAAGGGGCAAAGCGTCGGAATATTGGCGTGAATTTTGACCCGGCCAACATGGTGTTGTATGGCAGCGGATCGCCGACGCAAGCGGCGGAGATTTTGGCACCGTGGGTTAAGCACGTTCATGCTAAAGATGCGCGCAAAAGCCGATTTCCGTTGGAAGATGCGTGGTGCGGCGCGGAGGCTCCGCTGGGCGCTGGGGATGCGGAACTTGTGGATGTGGTTCGCATACTATACAGCCGGGGGTACCTTGGCCCGCTGGTAATAGAGCGAGAATCGGGCAATTTGTCGGTGGAGCGATTGCAGCGCGAGGTTGACTTTCTTAGAGAAGCGGTAGAGCGCCTGCGACAGTCGGAAGTGTAGTGGATTGCGCATGAGGTGCCATAGTGGGTGCGAAGGCGTAAGTGGCGGCCGGTAATTGAGGGTTGCCTGTCTTTTGGGCGTAAACGCTGCCTGGCGAGCGGTAGATTACGGCAGAATTGTTGTGGTTTTGGGCCATTTGTTGTCGAGGGCGGGTAAAGTTTATTCATGACCCGCCTGCAGGGCAAATTGGCAAAAAAACTCTGGCAAAGTAGCCAAGGCCGAGGGTAGAATAAGCCCATCGTATTGGAGTTCGTTGTCTTATCGCGGGGGTATTGCCATGCTCAATGCAAGTGTAAGCACGACCATGCTGGCCATGAGCAGCCAAGCCTGGGCGGAGATTTCCGGGGGAGCATTGGCGTTTGTGGTGCTGGTGTGGTTTGCCCTGCGCTACTGGATTGCCAGCACACGCGATCCGCAAATTAATGAGATACCAACGCCCACCATAGACCGCATGAATCATAGTGCCCTTGAAAAGATGCGCGTTCAGGTGGAGGCCGCCGAGCAAGGCGATGAAATGCCGGAAGAAATTCTGGCTGAATCGGTGGATGAAGCCGCTCCCGATGATTTGCTGCAGGTTGTGCCTGAAGATGAGCACACCCATGCGCCACATTTGCAGATGCCGACGACCGGTGCAGCGCCACAACAGCCCGCACCCAAGGATAAAGCGGTATGACGCCCCCGATCGGTAAAGATGCGGCTGCGGCTGCCGCCGCACCTGCCACAGTGCCGGGGCCTTGTGTTTCGTCCCCTGTGCTTACCTCGCCTGTGGCGCCGGGCGCTCCAGAACCCACCCTAAGCAAAGCACCGACTCAAACGATAAAACAAGACGATGCGAAAGTGTCGCATGGCCGCGGCCCATGGCCCGACACGCGGGGCTATCTTTCGGAAGCATTGCGGCGGCAGGTGCTGGCGCTGGCACGCGATGGCGGTTTTGACTTAATGGGCATTGCGCTGCCGGGGCCTATTGCGCATCCGAAGCAATACAGTCGCATGATTGCCGGGGGCGGCCATGGCCAAATGCAGTACCTGGCCGATACGATGCGGCAACGGCTGGATTCTCGGGCGGCGTTTCCATGGGCTAAGAGCATTATTTGTCTGGGGGTGTCTTACTATTGCCCGGAGGGTGGCGCAGAGGCGGGCGTGGAGTGCCTGCCCGCGTCGGAGACTCATGCGGCTGGCACTCGCCAGCGAGCGGTGTCGCCGGTGGCGCGCTACGCCTGGGGACGAGATTACCATCGCGTACTCAAAGGATTAATGACCAGGCTGGTGCGAGCCATGGGCGAACTGCTGCAGAATGATTTTTTGGCCAGGGTATGTGTGGATACGGCGCCGCTGCACGAACGCGATCTTGCGCATGCGGCGGGCCTCGGCTGGATTGGCAAAAATACGCTGCTGGTTAACCCGCGGCATGGCAGTTGGTTTGTGCTGGGCGAGATTATTACCGACCTGCCGTTGGAGCCAAATGTGCCCGAACGCGATCACTGTGGCACATGCACCCGCTGCATAGATGCGTGCCCAACTCAGGCTCTTACGCCCTACAAGCTCGATGCACTTAAGTGTATAAGCTATCAAACGCTCGAAAACCGCGGTGCGATACCGACACCGCTGCATGGGGCCATGCAGCAGGCGGGCTATCTTGTGGGCTGCGATATTTGCCAGGATGTTTGCCCGTATAACCGCCGGTCGCTTGTATCGCGTGACGAAGGCTTCAGAGCCGGG
>JABEVB010000054.1 GCA_013044165.1 Phycisphaerales bacterium | reverse complement strand
GCCGGGCCTTGGACCTTGTGGAGGTGTGTCCAGTACGGGGAAGCTGATTTTTGAACAAATCGCAATGCCTATGCGGCTGAAGTGCATTTTCTATAGAAGGAACTTTGGTATAGTGATTGGTGCCTCGACCTCCGGGCCGACTCCGCAGACCATCTCGGCCCCACAGGCAAGGGCGGCATCGGCCAATGTTTCACTCTTGCCGCCCATGACGCTAGAATAGCCTCCGCAGCCCAGCTGGCGAAAGAGAGTTTGTGCATCGCCGGGTTACGAACCACGCTGACGGTTGGAAAGGTACATCATGTCGGTCATGGAAAAAGACAACTCACCAACCGAGCCTGGATGGAGTCTGCTCGATCCAATAACCAAACTGGGCAGCAGCCTCTATAACGCCATCCAGGGCCTCGGCGATTTTGGCCATTTTTTAGGCTCCATTCTGCACTGGTGTTTTCGCGGGCCTTCACGCATGGGTTGGCGCGACATGATGACGCAGATGTATGAAATTGGCACTCGTTCTATTCCAGTTGTCATGCTTACCGGAGCATTCATCGGTGCCGTGCTCGCCATTGAAGCTTATCCACAATTCCAAGCGCTTGGCTTTGCCAGTCGGCTTGGATCGGTGGTGGTCGTCAGCGTTGTCAAACAGATTGGCCCGGTGCTCACGGCCGTCATGCTCGCAGGCCGCGTCGGTGGAGCCATGACGGCCGAACTCGGCACAATGAAAGTCACCGAGCAGGTAGACGCCTTGCGGGCCATGGCCGCCGATCCCATTCGCACGCTCGCGGTGCCGCGATTCCTGGCCTGCGTTTTGATGACGCCTGTGCTTACGGTATTTAGTGACATCATCGGCGCTATCGGCGGGTGGCTTATCGCAGTTAAAGTCGAGGGAGTCAACAACTATCACTTCTGGCACTACGCCTCACAAGCCACCGATCTGTTCACCATCAACACCGGTCTTATTAAGAGCTTTTTCTTTGGTGTGGCCATTGCCAGCATTGCCTGCTATAAAGGCTTTCGCAGCGGCTCCGGCGCACAAGGCGTAGGTCGTGCCTGCACCGAAAGCTTTGTCGCGAGCTTTGTAGTCATTCTGGTTATGAACTTTTTCCTGGCAACCATGCTTAATAATATTTACAACATTTACTGGCCCAGCCAGGCCCCGTTGTTTTAAGTCGAGGAACGTTTTTCATGCTCGATCCGGTATGCATTGCCGCCGACGAACGCATGCCTGAAGGGGCTGCAATCATCCGTTTTGAAAAAGTGTCCAAGCGATTTGGCCCGCTTGTGGTCTTCGACAATTTATCGCTCGATATTCCCGCCGACGAAACGCTTGTGGTCATGGGGCCATCCGGCGTCGGAAAATCAGTGCTGCTAAAGCTTATTGTCGGACTTTTGCGGCCCGATTCTGGTGAAATTTATTTTCATGGCCGCCGCATTGACACGCTCTCCGAAGCTGCATTGGAACCCATTCGCAAACGATTCGGGTTTCTTTTTCAAATGGGCGCATTGTTCGATTCCATGACCGTTGGTGAAAATGTGGCGTTTCCGCTGCGACAACAGGGAATTCGCTCTGACGATCACATCCGAGATGTTGTCCATGAAAAGCTCAGCATCGTTGGCCTGGAGGGCATTGATCAAAAAATGCCCGGCGACCTTTCCGGTGGACAACGCAAACGCGTCGCGCTGGCGCGGGCCCTCGCCATGAACCCTGAAGTTGTCCTTTACGATGAACCCACCACCGGCCTCGACCCCATCCGTTCGGACGTTATTAACGAGCTTATTCTTAAACTTAAAGAGGAACTGAAGGTTACCGGCATCGTCGTGACCCACGACATGACCAGCGCCTTCAAAGTTGCCGATCATATTGTGATGCTCCTTGAGGGCAAAATTATCGCCCGTGGAACCAGCAATGAAATTCGGTCCTGCAAGGACGAGCGAGTCTGCCGCTTTATTCATGGTCGCGCCAGCGAAGAGGACCTCAAGGCTTTACACCGCATGTAAATCTTAAATGCCTGCCCTGCGCAACAGCCCCCTTTTTTAAAAAAGGCAACTCCGCATGCTGACGGCTTTTGTTCTGCTGCTGATATTAATTACGCTATTCTGGTTGCTGGTGTTTTGTATGGGGTGGTCTGGTAGGCAATTTGGGTTGACCTATAACGCCGCCGACCCCGCTGAAAAGCTTGATCATCAATATCCCCCCATCGGCACCAGCCCAGCTGCGCAAGCGGGTTTTTTGACTGATGAGCCTGGCATTACCATGATTGTCCCCGGCCGTAACGAAGGCCATGTACTGCTCTCCACGCTCGGGTCAATGTGTCGTCAGGACTATCCCAATTTCAATATTATTTTTGTGGACGATCAATCCACCGACAACACGCCGGAGATTTGCCGCTCACTGGCCGCTAAGTACCCTCATTTGACGGTGCTTGTTAATAAACACTCGCCGCCGCCAGGTTGGGTTGGAAAGAACTGGGCGATTGCTCAAGCTTTGTCAATGGCAACCCGGGAGTATGTACTGTTCGCCGATTCTGATATTCAGTTCCATCCCGCAGTCCTTCACCAAGCGATGCGGCTCGCACAGCGCCGTCAAACCGACTTGCTGAGCCTGTTGCCCCGGCCGGATGGCGGCGGCCGCATGGAGCAGGCCTTTATGCTGGTCGCCTTTATGCTGGTCTTTGCCATTGCTCCACCAGCCCATAGCAACGATCCACGTCGCCGACACGTTATGACCGCCGGTGCTTTTATGCTTTTTCGCCGCAGCGTTTATGACGCCATCGGCCGCCACGAGGCCGTCAAAGGTCAAATCATCGAAGACCTCGCACTCGGCCGTCGCACCAAAACCGCCGGTTATCGAGTTTTTTCAACTTTTACCCAGGACCTTGCTTTTGGCCGCATGTACGAAGGCGTTGCAGACTGTTTTCGCGGGGCTAAAAAAAATGCGTACGCGGGTGTGCGCTATAATGTTTTGCTCCTTCTGGCCATGGAGCTTTTTCTGCTGCTGGTAGGCGGACTGCTGCCGGTGTATCTGCTTGTGGCGGCTATGGCATGTTGGCTACAGCCCGGCGCTATCGCCTATGCCTCGTTTTGGATGGCGCTGGCTGTTAATATCCTGGCCATCGCACACGTGCGACGATTTCGCCAATGGATGTGCGGCAAACCCGGAGCCGAATGGCTCCTTACCCCGGCGATCTTCTTTGCAATGGCAATTCTTGCCGCCAGCGCGTGGGACTACTACCGCGGTGGCAACTCATGGGCTGGCCGTACCTACGAGCGCCAACATGTAGAACATCCCGACGATGCTCTTGCGCATCCGTTGCCCAAGCGAGCCACACCGAGGTCACCCGGGGCAAACCGCCAATAATACCTTGCCCATAGGGCCTCGCGCCAAATACTCAAACGCTTGCAGCAACTCAGCAAAACCAAAGCTACGGTCAATAACAGGAGCAGCCTCGGCTAGCCGGAGAGTTTTTAGAATATCTTGCCATGCAGCCTGCGCCTCGGCCGCGCTGTAAGTTCCCGCCGCTACGCCACCCACGCGCAGCCGCCGAAAAAACAGGCTCGCAGTATTAAATTGAGGGACCGGTCCGGCCAACCGTCCCACAACACTTATGCGGCCATTGGGGCCAAGCACATCCACAATATCGCTAAAGCCCGCTCCCCCGATATTGTCTATCACCAGATTAACTTTGCGACCCCCCGCATATTCCATGAGACTTTTACGCCACTGGCTATCATCCGGTGAACCGGCCCATACCGCTCCAATTTGCCTCAGCCTTTCCTGCTTGTCTGTGCTGCGCGAAAGAACCATCGCCCGATGGCCAAGGCCTTTTGCGAGTTGTACGCTGGCAATACCCACCCCACCGGAGGCTCCGGTTATAAGAATGTTGCTACCCGGTGGCAAATTCCACTGTGTTATCGCCTGCCACGCCGTGAGATACGTCAGGCTGCCGCCACCCGCTTGCTCAGATGTCCAACGATCGGGTATCGCAACCAGGTTGTCAGCCGGCGCGCATACGAACTCAGCAAACGTCCCTGCTCTTTCCACACCAACTGCGCCGCGAAGCAACATCGCGTGCTGGCCCGGCTGCCAACCCGTAACGCCTGGGCCTACCGCAGCAATTTCCCCAACGCCATCACGGCCCAATATGTGCGGCAGAGCTGGCCGAGCCGGGTATGCTCCCTGAGCCAAATAGCGATCGGCCGGATTGAGCGCGGCAAATTGAACCCGCAGCAGCACCTCACCCGATGCTGCCACGGGGGCCGCCACCTCGCCCATGTGCAGATTTGCCAATCCGCCAAGTTTTGTAAGCAGCCATGCTTTCATTTATCTGGTTCTCCGTGCAAGCATTTCCGCAGTTCGTCGCCCTCGGCCAGCCGGTAAGGAGCTTTAAACGCGCATAATGCCTTATTCTACGGTTTTGATCTGAGAAATAAATATCCGCCTAAATTTCATCCCCAACGTATGAATGTTTCTCGCCTGACAATCTGTGCCCGGCCCAGTAAACTCTGAGCCATGAAAAAGCTGCTGCCCGGAAAAGTTTTGTTGCCTCGTGCAGCCATTGCCCGCAGGGTAGCAGGCTTGGGCCAACAAATAGCCGATGCTTATGCAGGCCATGAACTGGTTATTGTGCCGCTGCTGACCGGCGGTTTGATATTCGCGGCCGATTTAATCCGGCGGCTTCCCATCAAAATGCGGTTGGACGTTGCTGCTGTTTCCAGCTATCCGGGCAGAGCCATCAGGAGCCGCGGCGTCACAATTGTGCTGCCGCCGCAACTGAACATTCGCCGTCGTCATGTACTTATTGTGGACGATATTTTAGACAGCGGACGCACGTTAACAGCCATGCAAAACATACTGCGTCGCCGTCAGGCAGCCTCGGTCAAAACCTGCGTTCTGCTCCGCAAAGAACAAGCTCGCAGAGCAGGGCTTTGGGCCGATTTTGTTGGCTTTGATATACCAGATGTGTTTGTCGTCGGTTATGGCATGGACTTTAACCATCTGTACCGCAATCTACCGGATGTCGTTCAACTGCGAACAGCCCGGTAGCCACGCGATTGCCTCAACAGCTACTCCATGCAATTGCGGAGAGACTTTCGGCAACTTAGTGCCGCTTAACCATGGTATACCGAGCCTGCGGAAACGGTACCAGGCAGCTCTCGTTTGACACTATTGCATTCCACAGCAACAGCATCGTTACGATCCACCGGTCGCGGGTGGCGGATTGATCAGCCCGGCCTGTCGGCGGCGAGCTTCAACCTGTCTGCGCAGATATGCGCGAAAAGTAGGCAAGCCGGCGGCCATCCAGTCGCGCTCGATCTGCTCAATGATTTGGGCATTAACCCGACGAACTTGCTCCAGACCCGCCGCATCGGGCGAACCGGGTGGGGCAAATAAATGTCGGTCGTGGGCATCGGCCCTGAATAAATAGCCAGATACATCCGGTGCTTCTTCCAGGACAAGCTTCATGTGGGGATAACCTGGGTGCCCCAAACGCAATGCCAACTGCTGCCGTCCTTCCTGCACGCATGCCTCAAACCATGCTGGCTCGACCGAAGCACCATCCGGCAAACTCGCCCAAGCCAAGAGACGGGGCTTAACAACATCGGGAAGTTGGCCAGTTGGGTAGGCGACACGCAGGTAGATATCAACGGCCTGCCGCAATTGCCCAACGCTCGTTAAGGGAGCCGCCATAATCAGGCCTCCATTGCCCAAAGAAAGCGTCGAGTATGCTGGTCGGCGCGATTAACCCGAACGCGAAAAACAAGATTATTATATCATTAAACGCTAATAGTGGACGAATTTGCCCCCAACTGCGGCCCCCAAAAGCCCCAGCCAGCCAAAACGGGCTTGTGGCAGGTCGCCTGTAACAATGTGCCTCCACAAAAGTCGAATTTTTTACAAGGCAACATAGCGGGAAGCTGGTATAATACTCAGGAGAGTTCTTGGCCTTTGTGCAGCAGGGACGCAAGGGTGCCAGGCTGGGCCAAGGATACGACGGTGATGGCGGGCGGATGGTCAAGTGTTTTATCGCCTGTTATTGCCAACCAATGCCCCATCTCGCCGATAAACTCAATAGGCGAGAGCTAAGGCGATATGGCGAGGCGATGAGCCATGGCTACTAATGTGCTTGTTATCGAAGATGATCAGGAAATCAATGCCCTGATCGGTGAATATCTTGGGCTGGAAAATATCGGCTACCATCGCGCCACCAGCGGCCAGGAGGGCATTTCTCTAGCGAGAGCCGTGCAGCCAGATGTCGTAGTCCTTGACCTCATGCTGCCGGACTTGGATGGTTACGAGGTTTGTCGGCGACTCAAAAGTGCCAGGGGCACGGTTAACATCCCCGTTATTCTGCTCACCTGCTTATGTCAAGATGGCGATCGAATCCGCGGATTTGAATGTGGAGCCTTCGGCCACATGGCCAAGCCGTTTCAGCCCGATGTACTCCTGCAAAAGGTCATCGCAGCTGTTGAAGCCAAGCGCATGCTCGATAGCCACGCCATGTTTGGCCATATGCAACTTACTGGCCGAAACGCCGAGACTGATTACGCCGCCATTAACTCATTGCTTGCAGATTTAAGCTATCGCTGCCCGTTTGACGACCGCACCACCGCACAACTGCGGGAGGCTTTCGTGCTGCTCGAGCAGGGCATCCTTGAACATGCCGGTACCAGCCAATCTGCATTTGCGGGAATAACTTTGGACTACGCCATTCGTCTTTCGCCTGCCGGTCGCACAGACGATGGTCAATTGAGCGGCATCTACTTTAACTTTGCTCCCGGCACGCCTGCTTCTGCCGCTTTCCAATCCAAGACAAATGCCGGCAAGACAGGCTCTGCAATACCCACCGGTGTTCGCTTGGGGTTGGATCAGGCCACATGGGACAAATTCATTGCCCTGGCCGGCCTGCAACCAACCGCTGACGCGGATGCGACAACTTCGGTGCGGGTCTTTCGCCCCATACCCGCATCCACCCTCATCCCCGCAATAGATGGCAACGTCATAACCGTGGTCGCCAGCAACCATGCGGTTGCCCCGGCACCCGCGTGTTCAACAAAAGATAAAAAGCCCGGCGAATGTCGCTGCCATAAGAATTAGCCCAGCGTATAGACCGTTGACGCAATGTCCCCAATCCCCACCAAATAAGCACCAGCCAATTACCTTAACCATCACGGACCGTTGAGCACACGGTGCTGCAATGTGCAGTGGTACAACCCAATGCCCTGGAGCCATGTTTTTGCCCGCCAACCGGCACCCTTTTACACTGCGCCAGATGTAATGCTATGCATTTGAACTATCCATTCCGGCGTTTCACGAAGGTAGGCTTCCAGTTGCCGACGTCGGTAGAAGTAATAAAGAGCCATCGGCGCGTCTACCAACAGTCCAAACACCACCAGCGAACCGTAGCCCCAGTATACCGCCGTATACGCAATGGAGTTTATCCGTCCAGTGCTCGCGCCCGCATCGCCAACCGTCACCAGCGAGTTGCTAACACTACCCATGAACTGCTGAGCACTTTTAACATCGGCGGTGTTCCAACCCATTTTAAGAGCCAGCATCCACCACGCCCCAAAGCCGGCAAACATCAAGCCCAGCAGCAACTGGTTGACCGCCAGCATGGTCAAAGCCTTGGGCTTAAGCTTGGCGGTGCCCTGGGCACCAATAAACTCCACAATACCGGCGACCGTCATCCACACGCCCATCACCAAACCCGACCATGATGGCCCCTGCCCTCCCACCACCGCAAACATACCAGTCAGCACCCCCATGAATACCAAACTGATGCACGCACGCTGCGCCACCTTGCGGGCCTTCAGCACCGTGGATAAACGTCTCTGCGCATCGGCCATCAGGCGCATGGCTTCCGGCGGCAACTTTCCATCGGGCTTGTTTACAACTGGACTTGGATCAAACGCCATCATCGCTCATAATTTAGTCGAGGTCGTCGGTTTATGCGAGACCCGGACACCGACGTAGGTGGCCACGCTTACTTATGATGCCGCTGGAGGGCCTGCCATTTCACGTTTTTTTTGGTTAAGTATTCTGGCATTGGCTTTATCTACGTTGCCTGCCCGGGCCGTGCACATTTCAGCCGGCCCCATGGTTGGCAGCGTAAGCTCCCATTCAGCCCGTATATGGATGGAGCTTAACACCAGTGCGGATGTCGTCGTAAGGTGCTACGACGTGAACAGCACCCAGGAATTGGAAGCGGTGCGTGTACCCGCCTATGGCCCCCCGCCATTTGTGCTTAATGTGCCGCTGAGCGGTCTGCAGCCCGACCATGATTATCGCATCCGATGCTTCAGCGAGGGAACACGTCTGCCGCTGCCTCGCCCGCGACTTATTGTTCATACCGCGCCGTTGGCCGGTGCGGGTGCCGACATCAAAATTGCCTTTGGATCCTGCTGCAATACCAGCACGCATCCACAGGGGCGCATTTGGCGGGCCATTACTGCGCAGCAGCCACAGGTCTTTATTTTTGACGGAAACAGTTTCTATTACCCCAAGCTGCTTAAACAGTTCCCCTACACGCATCGCCATGCCAGACGCTTTATGCTGCAGCACTACGACGAGGCACGATGCTTTAATGGATTTAGTGGGCTCCTGCACAGCGCGGCTATTTACGCCACATGGGACAACCGTGACTATGGCCCGCTGCATGCGGGGAAGAATTTTATCTTCGCTGGCGAATCGCTCGTTGCCTTCCAGCGATATTGGCTTAGCCCGGAGTTTGGCACGCCACGCGCCCCCGGCGTTTACTGCCACTTTAACATCGGTGATGTCGAAGTATTTCTGCTTGACGATTACTCCTATCGCGAACCGGCAACGGCGGGCAAAAACCGCGCCATGCTCGGATTGCAACAGCTTGCGTGGCTTAAGAGCCATCTTCTGCGCAGCACGGCCACGTTTAAGCTGATTGTCGGCCCACAACAAATGCTTCCACGCTACGCCAATGACCCTGGATGGTCGGCATTTCCGTATGAGCGGGCCAAGTTTATTCGCTGGCTATTTATGCATAACGTCGGCGGCGTGGTCTTCTTGAGTGGCCATCGGCGTTTTGGCGAACTGAGCGCTCGACCGCCCAATCCCAAGGATTCCAATGAGTATCCCCTATATGAGCTTACAAGCTCACCTCTGGCGCGGGCACCGCTGCCTGCTCAAACAATTTCCGCTGCAGTAAATCCGTTGCGCGTCGGTCAACCGGTTGGCGTAGCGAACTTTGGTATGGTGCGCGTGGGCGGCCCAATCGGCAGCCGCCATTTAATACTCCAACTGCTCGACGCACGAGGCAATGTGCTTTTGTCGCAAACAATTCTTCAAAGCCAGGTTATGGCCAATTAATGATGCCATCGGTTTGCCGAACAGGGAGTCTCTCTGGGGCTGGGTCGCACGTTGCCGACCTCTACTGTTTTAAATTCGGTTGCTGTATCATATTAGGTTGTGAAGGCGGGCCGCCGAAGCCTCTCTGTCGGCTGGAGAATGTTATGAAGAAGATAATTAAACACATCGTGCTACCTTGTGCGATGGCCGTGGCCTGCGCGGGCTTGCTGACTGGCTGCGGAGCTTATTACTATCAATCAGCGTACAGTCCTGCGCCAGTTTACAGCGGCTATAGCGCCCCGTATGCCAACGAATTTTATTTTTATCCGGAAGCAGGCGCGTACTATTGTTATTATCCGAATCAAGGCTGGGCTTTCTGGCCGGGAGTGCCTCCGGCCGGAGCCGTGTTCTGGGATGGCCCGGCTCCCGGCTACCTGCCTCCGCCACCATTTGGCTATGCCGTTTGCCCGCCTCCGCCCATTTTCATTGCCCGAACGCAATTCTACTTCGATCGTGACAATAATCGTTATTTTTATCGCGATCGTGACAATCATTGGCGTTTATATGCGGGCCGCCCACCTGTCCAAGCTCGCTTTTTTCGTGGGCCAAGGCCTGCGCTTGAAGTGACACGCCAACAATGGAACCGCCAGCAGCCGCAGCAACGATTCAACCAGCCGAACGGCCGGCCACAATTTCGCAGGCAAGCCCCTGGTGCCCAGCAGTATCATCCCCAACCCAACAATAACCGCTGGCAGCGGCAAGGCCAGCAGCGACAGGTGCCGCACTATCAACAAGCGCCGGGGCGTGGGCCTCAACAGGCCCATCAGCCGCCCCCGGGAGGTAATCGCCAGCACAACCCACCGCCGGCAAACGGCAAGCGCAACAACCGCGACCGGCGCGACCAAAACCATTAAAGCAATCGCGTTGCGATGATGGCAATCAAGTTGCTCCGCATAACCTCAACCGCAAAGGCTGGCGGCATCGGTGGCATTCTTCATGCCAAGAAATGTCGCGATTGCAATCGGCACTCAATCAGTTTCGGGTGGCTTTGTGATCAGCCCTAGCGCGTAAAAACCCAAGCGGTTTGCGTGCATCAACACCTGTCGAGCCAGCGAAGCCGAACCACAAATCGAAATATCCCAGCACCCAAATGCAAAAGTCCCGAATCACCGCTGTGCGGCTGATGGGGCGATTCTCGGCCCATGAGGCGATGATACTCTTACGCAACGACTGTGGCTGGAAGCTCTTGCACCGACTCGACGCCCAGAGCCTCCTGGTGCAGAGCCACCTCTCCACCCACTATCGTCAGATAGGTGGTGGGCAATTCTGTCCAGCAGCCGCTGTTGTAATACTCTACCGGTCCTTCTCGCTCAGCGGCTGCCAGATGGGTGTGGCCGCAAATGACCACGCTGCATCCCTTTTTCTGCGCGTACGCCATGGATTTTACGCGTACTTTGTCCATGCAATGCAGAAATATTTTGGATCGGCTCTTGGCCAACCGGGCAATATGGTGCCGCCTATCCACTTTTTGCAGGGCGTTATAAATCAAATCGCCCAGCCAAGTAAGCACCGGATGATGATCTATAAAGTCATCGAAGAGATCGCCATGAATCACAAGCATGCGCCGCTGGCCACTCACAAAGATGTATTCGTTCTGCACCTGCACGCCCAGAAGGTGTGAAACGATTTCCGCAGGACCGTCGTGATTGCCGTTGGTCCATATCACCTCAATTTTGTCTGAAAGATGGCGAATAAGCGAAAGAACCTTCCAGTGCGTCTTTTTCAGACGCCGAAAATCTATCGAGTCAAACACATCGCCATTGATGATGAGCCGACGCGTGGCAATCTGCCCATCCAACAGTTTCTCAAGCAGCGCACTGATGCGCTTGGCCTGGCAATTGTCGCTGCCAAGATGCAGATCAGAGATGACCACCGCATCCAGCCGCGGGTCGTCAATCATGGCTCTTGCCCACAAGCCATCTGTCGGCGGTTCCAGATGCGGGCGCGTTCTTCGAGCCGGCAAAGCGGCCCGTGCGGAGAACACAGATATATCTACAGATGATGTATCCATGGCGGAAACGATACATCATCAATCATCAGATTCGATGAAGGTAATATGAAGATACCGTTAACTTTGTGGATAACTCAAGCAGACGCCAGCGATGGGGCGCAAAACGCAAAAGCCTCACCCTACAGCCCGCTCTGGCCGTACCGGGCATACCTTTGCACCGGCCACAGGTGAGAATCGCATTGACAGATACATCCCGACGAGACTTTACCCGGGCTGAGGCAGAGAGCCTACCGCCGGGTCGGAGGTCGCATCTCCGCCAGCACGGTTGGCCATCCTTCGCTGCTGCTCTGCCGCAAGCAGATCAGTCACCGTTGGCTTCGAGAGCACCTGCCCCGTCATGATGCGCTTTACATCTTCGAAATCGAGCGTTTCGTAGCGCAACAGTGCATCTTTAAGATTGGCAAGCTCCGTTTGCTTGTCAACCAGCATTTGCCGCGCCTCCTGATAGGCCGTGGTAATGAGCCGGCGTACTTCACTGTCAATCAGCTCGGCGGTTTTTTCGCTGTATTGCTGACGGCGATCAAACATCATCGTTTCGTCATCCTGGCCAAACCGAATCGGCCCCAGCGCCTCGCTCATGCCGTATTCACAAACCATCTCGCGGGCAATGGCGGTGGCTTGACGGATGTCCATGCTGGCGCCTGTGTCAATTTGAGCGATGTTAAGTTCCTCAGCCGCCCGACCGCCAAATAAAATCCGAAGCTGCGCGAGCAGATGATTCTGGCTGCGATAGTAACGATCCTTCTCCGGCAACGAAAACGTGGCGCCGCCGTAGCTGCCGCGCGGAATAATCGTGACTTTATGCAGCGGGTCGGCCTCCGGCGAAAAATACTGAATCACCGCATGGCCGGCTTCGTGCCAGGCGGTAAGCACGCGTTCCTGTTCGTCAATAACGCGGCTGCGCCGTGCCTTGCCAAAGCGTATCTTGTCTCGGGCCTCTTCGAGGTCCGTCATTTCAATGGCGTCTTTGTTGAGCATCGTGGCGATGAGGGCCGACTCGTTGATAATCGCCGCGAGGTCTGCTCCGCTGAACATCGGCGTTTGCCGCGCCAACCGCAGAAGGTCAACATCCTGCCCCAGTTTTACCTTGCGGGCATGAACCTTCAAAATTTCGTAGCGACCCTTGATGTCCGGCAACGGCACGGTTACCTGCCGATCAAAACGGCCTGGCCGGGTCAGCGCCGGGTCAAGCACATCAGACCGGTTGGTGGCTGCAATGACAATAACCTGGTCATTGGTGTCAAAACCATCCATCTCAACGAGAATGGCGTTAAGGGTTTGCTCGCGTTCGTCGTGGCCACCGCTGGCAAAACCGTTGCCGCGGCGCCGGCCCACAGCGTCAATTTCATCCAAAAACACGATGCAGGGCGAAGACTCCTTGGCGGTTTTGAACAAGTCGCGTACACGCGAAGCGCCCACACCCACAAACATTTCAACAAAGTCAGATCCGCTGATTGAAAAAAAGGGCACTTCCGCCTCGCCGGCGATCGCCTTGGCCAGCAGCGTTTTGCCCACGCCCGGCGAGCCAATCAGCAGCACGCCACGCGGAATGCGGCCGCCCAATTTCTGAAACCGTTTGGGGTGCTTCAAAAATTCAACGATTTCAGCCAGTTCCTCTTTGGCTTCATCAATGCCGGCAACATCGTTGAACGTGACGGTCGTATGCTCTTTGTTCAGCATGCGATGGCGTGAACGACCAAAGCTTCCCAGCATGCCGATGCCGCCACCACCCGAACGCATCTGTCGAAAGAACAGAAAATAGAGCACGGCCAAAATGAGCACCACGGGCGCTATCTGTCCTACAAAATCCCAGAACATATGATTGGAATGAGCCGAGCTGAAGGGCACGTTGTACTTGGAAAATTCCGCGGATAGCGTGGTCCACCCCGGACCATCCAGCGATTGACGCGGGCGAAACGTCACGCTCTTAAGCGCACTGTCCACCGGCTCTCCGGGCAGCAGATGCTTGAGCGTAAAGTCAATATGGCCATCCTGCTGCACCGTTGCTTTGGCTATGTTGTTGTGCTGCAACTGATACATAAACGTGCTGTATTTGACAGTCTTAGCCGCGCCGGGCGGGTGCAGCATAATCAGCACGAGAATGACAAACAGCAGAATCAGCAGCCACCCAAGCATGCTGCGGCTGAAACGAAAATTACCATTGTTGTTGTCCTTACCCGGACGCTTATCACCCGGATCAGAAGAATTGGGCTTGCCCGGCCCATCCTGTGGGGCATTGTTGGGATCTGGCATGTCCTGAACCTCGAGCTATACTCCGCCAACCATACGGGCCATCAGCCTGGGTCGGCAACACCGCATTATAATCGGAATCGGCAAATAAATGAAAATGATTGAGGTTTTATGGAACACAGCTATGCAGTACCCCGCAAACACCCTTATCACCTGACCTGCAACTGCCCAACGGCTCACAAGCCCCACGGTCGGCATACAGCCAACTCCTAACCCCAGTGCGCTACAACCTACGTCGCAACCTCAACGAGTCTGCCCCACCAATACAGCGCCTTTTAGTTTTCAGGGCTGCGTGGATTTTCGGTAGGCAGCTTGATCGAGTTTCCCAATAAATCGTTCTGTCCCAGAACGTCACGAAGACGAAAGCGACCCGATAAAGGGAAAACTAAAAGGCCCTGCCCCACCAACAGGTTCCAAGGCGGGGCCGCTTGCCTACACCGCCGAAGCACGCTTCGGATTGGTTACAGGCAGGTAATCGTTGTGGGCCAGCAACTGCCCTAAAGACTCACCTCCTTGCGAGCGGGCAAACGCCATTTCCGCATCAGTGATGCCAACGCACAGCAGCAGGTCCAACTTACCTGAATCCAGTTCCATCTGAGCGGGTAGATGCGGGTGCGCCAGCAGTAGCACATTGCGCAGCAGGCAATCGGCCGAGCCATCCAGTGGGCCGCCTAAGGCAATGCGATCCATCGGCTCCACCAGGCCGCCTTCCAGTTCGCCACAGGCGGTAAGCACCTGCATCGCAATAAGCCAATGCAGCACATCCAGCGGCCACCTTGCTTCTGTGGCACACTCAATGATAAATTCAAATCCAAGTCCGCTGTAGCCGCCCGGATGCCGTTCGTCAGGCGCTTCGCCCCACGGGTTGGAAAGAGCCGTTGTCACATACAGCCAACTGGAGCGATTGGCATTTGGCCGAGACGTGAGCACTCCATGGCTGAGCCACCATGGTTGGATCGTCGGCGGCCCCGGAGCGGGGGCGGTAGCGTCCGCGGGTGCTGCCGGCCGATGGGCCGACAAAAGTCGTAAAAATAATTTTTCCGGCACCGTCTGAATGCTCGGCGCCATAGCGCCGAAAAGCTTCGGATACACAACGTCTTCGCGTTGCTGCCACACCCGCTCCAACCACTGCTGCTTGCGATCGAAGCCGGTTTCTAGCAGTTTATCATCGGGTTGATTACTCAAACAGTCTTGCCGGGGGTATGTCTGCCTGCCCGACACTCCTTACAGGGTCGCAATTTATCGCTTAACTTTGAGCAGCAGAATTGGCACCGTAAGCTTGTGCTGCAACTGATGTGCCGTTGTACCAAAAACCATGTCCGCCAAAAACCGGTGCCCATGGGTGGTCATCGCAATCAGATCACAATGGCGTTGATCCACCCAGCGAATAATTTCCTTCGCTGGATTGCCAAACGCCATTTCTGTTTCCACTTCAAAACCCTGCGATCTTAACGCGGCCGCCATGGCCGCAAGATATTCTTTATCGGCAGTGATTTCAGCGCTGATGGCATCGGGCCCAAAGCGCCGCGCGGCCCATCCATCCGCGACATGCAGAAGAACCAGTCGGCTGCCAAACGCGCGGGCCAACTGCGTAACGTGATCGAGTATAGTTCGGTCGGCGTCGGTGGCGTCCAGCGGTACCAGAATGGTGTGGTAAATGAGCACATCCTCCCGGCAATTCCGTGCGGAATATCGTAACCCACCTGCGACCGATGGGCCATTTTTGTGCGGCTGATTTTACTGCGCTGCGCCGGCAGCAGCTGCGGCGGCAGCGCTCTCGGCACCCATCATACGCAGGCGGTTCTGTGCCTTGCGCATGCGACGACGGCGCTTCTCACTCGGCTTTTCATAGTAGCTGATGCGCTTCATGTCTTTGATCAAGCCCTCTTTTTCGCAGAGCTTTTTAAAACGCCGAAGCATCTGATCAACTGTTTCGTTGCCGCGAGTTTTAACCTTGAGCATGCATTCCGCCTTAAATAAAAAATCCGCCCTGATGGCGGCCCATCGCTATCTTGCGCCCCGCCGTCAGACCGGCGGCAGGACCTGACAGCAAGCCCTGTAAAACAGCAAATTATAGTACAAGAAAATGACACTTTTGGCAACCAATCTCCAAGGTGTATACTTAAAGGGGCTGGTAGGCAACGACCCCGCAACACTCATGCTGGCTAACGGCCACTTGGGGTCTCGTGTGCTTGCTCAAGGCGCCTGCGGGTGCAACAACTACATGGACTTGCCAACACAGGAGTGCAGAAAGTCTGTATGAATCCCCAAAATACCTATTGTTTGCCGATAAAGGGTGTAACAAGAGGCAAAAATAGTGTTCCGGGCTTAAAATGGTGGTAAGAATGTCCACGAAAGGGCGACTTTAATCGCTCCGGCGGCAATCTCCGACATTCGCCAAGGCAAATATGGACATGCAATAAAAGACGCGGACTCGCGTTAAAACATGAGGATTGGCACGCATGGATTCGCAAGTAATCGCCGCCCTGCTGGTGAGATGTCAAGCAGGAGATGCGACCGCTTGGGACGCCTTGGTGGAGGCGTACTGGCAGCGTCTCTACGGCTATGCGGTGCGGGCTACGAGCAACAATGAGCTAGCCCGCGACCTGGTGCAAGAAACGTTTTTGCGAATTGTTCAACGGCTGGACGGATACAGCGACCAAGGTAAGTTCGAGGCGTGGCTTTTTCGCATCCTCGTAAACTTGGTGCGCGACCATGGCCGACGTGTTGCTCGCCATCCGACACGCTCAACCGTTATTCACGATGGCGAAAACGGGACTGACTTGGCGGATGAAATGCCGGGAAAGCATGTCTGCCCGAGCCAACCCGTGCAACATGAGGAAGAAGTGGAGCGGTTGCAACATGCGCTCGCTCGATTGCCCGAACTTGACCGACAGGTGTTAATGCTGCGACACTACGCTGACATGCCCTTTAAGGAGATCGCCAAAACACTTAATTGCCCTATTGGCACGGTGCTCGCACGGGCGCATCGGGCACTTGGAAAGATGCGATCATTCATGGAGGTGACCAATGAAACGCCTTAATTTATCACAGACGTGTCTACTGGAGGTTTCCGGAGAGCTTGGAGCGTCGGCTCGCGCCAAACTTCAGGAGCACATCGAAACTTATCCAGCGGCATTGCTCGAATTTGAGTTGGTGCGCAACCGATTCGCCATGCTAAGGTCGCTGCCGACATTTGAAGACCAATGCGATCAGTTTACCCGCGAAAGCATTTCTCAAAGCATTAAAACCGGCATTCACCAAGCCCTGCGAAAACGTCGCGCAGCCGCTTTTCGCCGGCGTTGGGTTCGCGTAGGTTACGGCCTGCTCTCGGCTGCCTCCGGCATGGCGGCATGTCTGCTTATCGGCGCAAGCATCTACATGGTAAACCTGCACATCCAAGAGCGGCAGCAGCGCATTCGCGATGCAGAACATTCAATTGAAGACGTCGCCAAAGCAAACCTGCCCGATCAATCCGGTTCAACCTACGACAAAATGGCTACCGCTATTTCTTCACTCGAAAAATCCAATGGCATCGCCACGACTCGAAGTATCGGCAACATGCACATGATGCAACTGCTCGATGCATTGGATCAGGTCGCCAGCCCGGCACCGCCAGCCCAGGCTCCTCTGGACACCGCTTCCGCTGGCGATTCGCAGGATTAGCCAACTTTTGGGTACATACCGCGAGGCGTGCATCGTAAGAGCCGTCAATGGATGATGTACCAAGTCATTTGGCACGGCGCGACCGAGCCTGCCGCAGTTTAAATGGAGGTTTCTCGGTACAATAGCCGCGACAACACTGGAGGACTTTTGAATGTGTCTTAACCACAATCGGCCCAGCAGATTATTAAGCTTCAGCCATCGTATTTGCATGCTTGGCTCAAGATTGGCCTTGGCGTTGCTGCTGGCCACTTTTGCCGGCGCTGTGGCCCGCGGAGTTACTCCACAACATCCCCCCACCCCACCACCAACGCCAGCCGTTTCGCAGCGTCAAATCGAAAAAATTATGAGCTTCCTGCAAACCACCGAACCGGAGGTGTACGCAAAAGCCGTGGTGCTGCGGCGATCAGCGCCAAAAAAGTTTGTAAAACTGATTTCAGAAGCCGCACCCAATTTTCGTCGGCTCGAACGTCTTCACAAGCAGGATCCGCAGCTATTTTCCCTTACCATTTCCGACATCAAACTCACCCATCACTCGTTCACCATCGCTGGCGAACTGCGCCAACCCAATCTACCAACTGAGCAGGCCGAAAATCTGCGACAGGATTTAAAGCAGGTGGTGAGTCAACAATTTGATATCCGCCAAAAAATTCGCAAGCTCGAACTCGATCAACTCACCAAGCGGCTTGAAGCCCTCAAGGCGCAGTTTACTCTGCGCGAAAAGGAGCGCACAGTCATCATTGAAACACGGGTGAATGACCTCATCGGAAAACCGCCGAGCATCCACTGGTGACTTGCTGTGTCGCTACATCGCCTTTTGAGCTGCAATTGAATAAAACGGCCGGTTCTCCCGAATATATTTTCGCTCAAAATTGCTCCCCACCAGCAAGGACGCTTCGGTGCCAGCCTCCTCTAACGGCTGTGCTCCGACCAATGGCGAAATAAACGGAGCCAAGGCAAGCAACGTTTGCGCCCGAAACACTTCCTCAATATGCTGAAAGTATCCGGCATGGTCGGTAACGATTTTGATCTGGCCGCCTGGCCGAAGCATGCGGTACGCGTGCTCCATAAAAAACGGCTGGATGAGCCGCCGCTTGTGATGCCGCGACTTCGGCCACGGGTCTGGAAAATATACGTGCAGCACATCAAGTGAATTGTCGGGCACATGGCATCGCAGCCACCAAAGTGCCTCGGCATGAACCATGCGGGCATTAAGGCAGTTATGCCGCCGAAGTCGGTCGGCCGCAAACTCTGCATAAGCCTTGGCCCATTCAATTCCGATAAAGTTGCGATCGCGCCAGGCCTGGGCGCTTCGCAGCAAAAAGGTTCCCTTGCCGGAACCTATTTCAAGTTCCACCGGATGGCGGTTGCCAAAGACTTCCGCCCAATTCAGCCTGCCGGCCGAATCAGGTACTTGCAACAAGATCGGTTCGGTAACTAATCCAGGTCGTAGCGACAATTCCGACGTCCTATATTGCGGCCAATAAAAGCGCCCGGGTGGGTACACTTCATTATGACGCATGGCCCGATTACGCACTTAATTTAGGCCGGGGCCTTCTTAGCGCATAAAAAAGCCGCCACAGGGCTGCCGAGTGGGGCGCGGCAGCTTGCGTATGGGCATAAGTGGGAACCCACACGGTGGCGGCGAAAATCGTGCTCATGTTAACGGCCAGCCAACCAGAGCCTGAAAAAACCGCGTGAACGCCTGCACCGCCACAGCAGCACAGCGATTGAAGGTCAGACAGTGCCGGAAAGGCGTCTGCCAAGCCCCCCAGCCTCTCCTAGGCCCCCGACAAGGGTTGCCAACAACCTCCCGGTCGGAATAACACACGTTTCTCACCCAAGGCCACCGTGCCTTGAGCCAAGCCGGTTCATAAAGTTATAGGGAGGGCATGTTAGCGGAGGCTCCCCACTTAATCTGAGCGGCGGTGCCTTGCAAACCTTGCTCGCCCAGACGCATCTTTATGATCCCCGTCTGGAAGATATTAGCAGTCGAACGCTCCATGTCAAGATGGAGGTTCAATAAATTTTACCTCCAGCCGCCAGCCCAGTGGCAACTCTGGCAAATAGTTCATCTGAAGAGCGTATTATTGGCCACGCCCCCCATCGGCTTCTGGTCGCCAATTTCTCTCCGGGCTCAACCGCAAGGCTGCGATTCTGAGCATCGCTCGACAAGTACACCCTCATTCAACACAATACACATAGAGGCCCGGCCGTAGCCAACCGCAACGGACGCCGCCGGTGCAGCCGTCATACAGGCATAAAGTACAGGAAAACAGCATGAAGTACCCCGACAATGCCGAAAACTATAACTCGCTTTGCGACGTTTTTTATACCAACGCTCGCGTTGGCAGCCACATGCGATCCCCGCATGATCGCAGCACGCTGGTATCGTTTTACGAACGCATGCAGAAATTTGCCCCCAACATGCTTATGTTCAATCAAGACGCACGCGAGGGCGACTGCACAATGAAGGAAGACCCCGACGCAGGCAGCTATCGCTGGATAACCGTCGGGCCGAATGCCTTGAGTTGCGGCTGGGTAAGCCCCGTCACGCCAGACGAGGGGCACAGTTTTGGTGCTACAGTCCTTGAAACCGCCCCCTACTACCTGTCCATTTCGCCTGTGGATATGGAATATCTGGAGGTGCTTTGGGGGTTTGATTTCCGCTGCAAGCTTAACCATCATGAAATTATCGCCGAAGCTCTGCTCGCCGAAGGCGCCCTAGGTGGCCTCATGGATATTCCCGACGCGAAGGCGGTACATTTCGGCTTTAGCTTGGCGGTTGGACTCTCACCCGATGTGCGAACACAATTCAGAATCCTGGTCCAACCGCGCACCTTCAGTTCGCAGGTTAAATCCGGCCAGTATGGCAATGAGCCGCTCAGCGTCATGGCAATCATGAGGCAATGGTCCGGCGGAAAAAAGCATGCCAGCCTTCACGACCTGCACCAGCAATTGGTACAACAGGCCGCACCGCTTGTGGAAGAGCGGCTTGTAAAGCCAATCGTCACGCCCATTCGTGAAGCCATTGCTCGCCACAGATGAGCGACATGGACTGCAAACCTCGATGCAGCGCTCTGGCAGGCCTCGCTCAGCTCATAAACTCAACTTCCTGCAGGCACAAATGGTAGCCGCTGCCCGGTGGATACGATGCGATTCTTACCCGTGTGAAATCGGCGCTGTAGCACATCCAGGCTCCACGGCCGCTGCTGGATATAAACTTACTCGGAAAATTAACGAAATACCCCTGCTGACCAAAATGCCGCAGGTAAGTAACCAGTTTCCACGGCCCCCACGGCTGTGAAGCTTCCAGAACAATGGTGTTCATCTTACGCGTGGACGGCCAGCCATCGGCTATGCATAAAACATATTTTTTAAGGCCAGGCACATACGTCATCGCACTGTTGCCCAAGTGATTTTGCCATTCCAGCATCGGCTTTAATTGCGAG
>JABEVB010000053.1 GCA_013044165.1 Phycisphaerales bacterium | reverse complement strand
TGCTGGGGGAACATCCATGCCCGCTCTGCCGGCGGCCACTGCCATTGCCGGGGCTATTGAACCGCATCTCAAAGCGGTGGATTCGCTCTTTGCTCGCGAGCTGGCCAGCAACCTGCCACATGTGCAGCAACTGGTAAAGCATGTTGAGCGGTTTCGTGGCAAGATGCTTCGCCCCACGCTGGTGCTGCTTTGCGGTTTAGCAACGGCAAGCGACACCGCCGACAACGAAAGCGAAGACACTCTAACCCATCGCCACGTGGTGCTGGCCACCGTTGTCGAAATGGTGCATGTGGCCACACTTGTACACGACGACATCCTCGACAGCGCTGAAGTACGCCGCCGCGGCGCCACCATCAACCATTTGCACGGCAACGAGGCGGCCGTGCTGCTTGGCGATTACCTCATCAGCCACGCTTTTCACCTCTGCAGCAGCCTCGAGAGCCAGTCTGATTCGCGACTCATAGGTCACACCACCAACGTGGTTTGCGAAGGCGAACTGACGCAAAACTTCAACCGCGGAAACTGGCAACTCAGTGAGGCCACCTACTTCGACATTATCTACCGAAAAACCGCCAGCCTCATTGAAACATCCTGTCGCCTCGGAGCCATGGCTTCCAATGCGCCCCAACCCGCGGTCGAGGCCTTGGCTCTCTATGGTCGCCACCTCGGCCTGGCGTTTCAAATTATTGATGATGTTCTGGATATTGTCGGGCAGGTTAAAACCGTCGGCAAATCGCTCGGCAGCGACATAGACAAGGGCAAACTCACGCTTCCCATGATTCACTTTTTAGCCAACGCCGCCGATTCGCACCGCGAACTTTTGATAAGCCTGTTGGAATCGCCCGCCGACGACCGTGTGGAACATGTGCGGCAATTGTTGATGCCCAGCAGCAGCATCGCCTACGCCCGCGGCCGCGCACAAAAATTGGTGGACGAGGCCATTAGCGCCATCGCCATTCTGCCGGCGGGGCCATGGCGCGATATCCTCACCGAAATGGCCGAATTCGTAACCCGCCGAGAACTGTAATTAAAAGTTTTTACACCCGTCGCCTGGCACATGCAATGCACCATGCAACACCAAACCACCGCACACCCGACATGTGCGGGTTCACGCGTGTCTAACCGGCCCATCGCAGGCTTTGCCAGCGATTCATGTTGTTTATTTAACCGTTGATGGCTTCGATCTTAATCGCCAGATACTTCTGCCGATGGCCTACCCGGCGATGAAATCCCTTACGCCGCGTAAAACGCTCAACAAAAATTTTGTCGTCTTTAATTTGCCCCAGCAATTTGGCGGTAACGGTTGCCCCGCTTACCAGCGGCTGGCCGATCTTAACGCCCGCATCGCCTGAAATCAGCAAAACCTTGTCAAAGGTAATCGTGTCCGTTCCCTCTGCCACGGGCCGCAGGTCTACTTCCAGCACATCCCCCGGCTCAACCTTAAACTGTGTGCCAGAATCTTCAAAAATCGCATAAGCCATGAGCTAACTCCACCAAACTGCGGTACCGAGGCCCAACCACTGCCGGCCCCGTAAACAAGCCCAGCATTATTGCCCACACCGGCCAATTTTTCAAGCGAGCCAGACAGCGGGCCAAAAACGCGGAACCGCAAAAAGAACCGGCGGACTATCTTTCCCGTAGCGTCCGAATTCCAGCCATTGCGCCCGCCACATGCCCAAGCCACATCATCCAACCCCGGCCAGCAACACCAACGCCGCAGCCACGCTCGCTCCATCGCTTGGCTGCTCATGCCCGCATGGTCGGAGCGATGTCGGTAATGCTCTGAATTTTCAGCAACCGCTGAAACTGCGGCAACGTCATGGCTTGCGATGGCGTTACATGAATGACCTCGGGCCTGTCGGGCCGCAAATGCACAAAGTTGTCCGAATATTGAGCGTCCGCATCGCCAAGACTTAGCCAACTCCACAAAGCAGGCTTATCTGTTTGCATTTCAACGGCGAACACGCCGTTGGCTGCCGTAATGGTCGGACTGATTCGCGGCGGCTGCAACCGGAGTTGCAGCGGTCGGCCAAAAAACAGCAAATTCGACGCTACCACCTTAGCCCCAATGCGCACCGACGGCCAAACCAGCAGGTCGGCGACGCCATGCTTTTCAAGCAGATGCGATAAGTGTAGCGTACGGGCAAGCCGACTGGTGCGGGCCGGAATCGCTTCGCTTCCACGGCTGCGAAGCAGCACCTTGCCATGGGTATCGGTTACATCCACCTGCAGCTCGCCCATAGCGCCCTGCATGCGGTCGCTGACCACGTAAATGCGAGCATCACCGGTTTTGGCATCCAGATCGCCCGTCACCATCACCGGGGCGAAAAAACGCCGGCTGCAATATTGAATGGCCTTCCAACGACGGTACCAATCCATCATGGACCAGGTGGTGCCCGGCCAGCAATCGTTAAGCTGCCAAATCGCCGCTGCCATCGAATGCGGCATGTCGCGACGCCAAAACTCCACGCCATAGTAACCCAGGCAGTGGGCCTGCATGACCTGGCTTAACCACAGGTTCTCATCAAAGCCGTCGGGCAATTGACCAAAGTACTCGTTCGTGTACTGCTTAAGGCGCAAGGGTCCCCACGGACGCACAAATCTCTCGTGATACACCATAACCTTCGAATTGCTGGTTGTACGATCGGCCGCGTCCGTGTACTGCCGCACGCTAATCGGCGATGGAAAGCTCTGAGCGCCGAATTCAGTCACAAAGCCATGCACGCGATGGTACGATTCAAACGGAAGTATCCAGACCCATACGGCCCAATCGTGCACATCACCGCTATGCCATGCACCGCTCCCCTTTTCATAAAACGCATCGGGCACAAGCTCCAGCAATGTCTTGCCAATCACATCGCCAAACAGGCGGTCATAACCCTTGAAGTGTTTGATCTCATTGTTGCCGCTCCATATCGCAAGGCTGGGATGATGGCGCACCCGAATAACATTGTCTTGAACCTCCGCACGCACATTGGCAATAAAGTTTTTATCCAGCACAGGGTACACGGCATTGGCAAACTTG
>JABEVB010000052.1 GCA_013044165.1 Phycisphaerales bacterium | reverse complement strand
GCTCATTTCTTCGACCGTCATGAGAACCTCCTTGTTCTATAACCGGTCTATCGGCTTGCTCACGGTAGTAACTTGAGCATATTATGCGCTGTAGTATTAACGCAACCTTCGCGTAGCGGGGCAAAGGGCCGCATTGCGGCCCCGTGGTGGCGATAATATCTCCCACCTCCCGCCCGTTGGAGACGTCCCAATTTTGATCGAAATCCCCAGCCGCACCCGCCCGACCCGCGCATTATTGAGTATCCAGCCGCCCCCAAAAGATCAGCCTGCGAGATTTGACAACGAAGCAGACGGTACGTTCTCCCCCCCCCACGGCGGCGCGGCTCCCCAATTCGGCATCTTCGCCAGATGAACACTCGCCACGGCTTCTTGATGGGCACCAAAAATCATCCTGGCTCGGCGGGATCGCAACGCAGCTATTGCCCCAACAGCATCCTCGGCCGAGCAACTCACTGCCACGGCTTTATTTTCGTTCGGTTGCCTGGCGCAAAGCTTGTAACAGCGCGATGGCGCTGCGAGTGACGGGTGTGAGCGGGATGGTGGCTTCGCCGTTGGTTAGGGCTGTTTGCAGCGGCAGCGTAAGGAGCTGGTCGTGCTCTTCAAAGGCCAAATCATGCTCGGCTATGCCGGCCGCGAGTTCGCCCCACCACACCAGCTCGGGCTGATGGAGTTGATGGTCCAGCACCAGTGCAATGAGCTTGGGCGGGTGGTTTAAGGCCTGCAGCGACACGCCTATTTCCTGCAGCAACTCGCGCTGCAGGTGATCGAGAATAAATGAGCTGTCTGCAGCGGTGCCTGTGACCGGCGGTTCGAGCACACCGCCAAACACATGGGCATAACCGCGGTAACTGGCGACCGAGTTGCTGCGTACCCCCAGCACAACGTTCTCGCCCTGTGTGAGCAGCATGCTGTTACCCAAGGCCTGGTGAATAGCTTCGGGGGCGTGCGCCATAAACCATGGACGATCGCATACGCATGTAACAAAAAAACTTCGGTAATCGCTGTCCGTCATCTCCAATCGCAGAGGACCGCCTGGGCTTGGCTGCTTTGCCCCAAGCAGCCGAGCGATGGGGCCGTTGAAAAGAACACGCTGTTGCTGGCGTGCCTCAATGATATGCTCGTTCCATCGAGTGGCGATCTGCACTTTTGCCATGGCGGACGGATCCGCGCACGGTGCGATCCACGCGACTTCTATTTGCGCCGAATCGAGCAGGCCCAAGGCCAGAATGTCAGCATCACCTGTCATTGCCACACCCGTATTATGTATCGGCAGCAAGCCTGTATGGCGAAGACCCACAGCAACAGGACAAGACCCGAACGCGTTATCACTCTTGACCAGAAATCGCTATCAGCGGTCGCAGTCGTCCGCGGGTTTGGCGCAGCAGCTCATCAGCTTGTGAGGCAGAGCACTGCTGAAAGTGCATCACAACAGCTCGCTTGGCATTGCCGCCGGCCTGCTGCCAAAGCGTTATCGCCGCATCGCGTGAGCGTCCGGTAAGCTCGCCGATAATTCGCACGGCACGGTCCTTGAGTTTAGCATTTTTTCCCGAATCCACATCCACCATGGCGTTGCCGAAGACCTTGCCAATTTGCACCATAGCCAGGGTGGAGATGGTGTTAAGCGTCAGCTTGGTGGCGGTGCCCGCCTTAAGTCGTGTGGAACCGGTGATCACCTCCGGCCCGGTGGCCAGATAAATCAGCACATCGGTCGCCGGTAATTTGTCGCCTAACGAAGCGGGATCGGTGCATAGTATAAAGATGGTTTTGGCGCCCGAAGCCCGGGCCTGCACGAGCGCCCCATGAACATACGCCGTGGTGCCGCCGGCTGCTATGCCGCAGACCACGTCGTGAGCTGTGATGCGGTTATCTTTGATGGCCTGAGCTCCAGCGGCGGGGTCATCTTCAGCGCCTTCGATAGACTGCTGCAGAGCTTCCGGGCCGCCGGCGATAATGCCCACCACCATGGATGGATCGCTGGAAAAAGTCGGAGGGCATTCGGCCGCGTCAAGTACGCCCAGACGCCCACTCGTACCGGCCCCGACATAAAGCAAGCGGCCGCCGCAATTAAAGGCGGCGGCAACCAGTTGTACCGCAGCGGCAATGGGCTCCGCGCAGCGGCCGACGGCTTGCACCGCCAGCGAGTCCTGCTGATTCATCAACCGCACCGCCTCAGCGATGGGCATGGCGTCGAGCTGTGCGGACGCTGCATTTGGCTTTTCGGTATCTATATTGCTGCGATCGGCAAACATACCACACACTCCCGCGGGGCATTGTGCCGGCGCATTGAGGCATCGGTAAAGCACCAACACTGGCGTCAACGCTCAGCGATGCCTGTTGTTAACTATGGCGCCCGAGAAATCAGCCTTCCACGGGCTTACCGACCTTAATCATGACCGCCCCGTGTGAGGGCACCATGGCGGCGAAACCGTCATGCGAGCCAAGGTCTTTGCGCTTCCAGAGGTCGCGTACGGGTTGTGAGCCGACGGGAGCGCTTTGCCCGGCCGGAGCCACTTTGGCCAGATCGGCCCAGAGCAGCGATACTTTTCGCTTCTGATAGCTCAAATTAAACAAAGCCACGGCAAACGTGCCGTCAAAGAGCGGTCTGGCCCAAACCTGCAGACTCCTGCCGGTATCAATACGCACCGGTTGCGCTTGGCGGCCCAGCGGGTCCTGATTCACATCGAGCACTTCGGTATTGGTGATCAGGTCAGTGGTGAACTTATCGAGGCGTGTTAAATCACAGCCGAGCAGCAGCGGCGCAGCCACCATACACCACAAGGTAACATGTGTGAGCTGCTGCCATGGGGTGAGGTGGCTGTTATGAAGCGGGCCATCTTCAAACTTCCCGTAGCCAACGAGCATCATGTCGGGGTCGTTCCAATGGCCGGGGCCGGCATAGCGGGCCAGCGGAGCGTCAGACTTAAAGCCGTTGTTTACCAGCGACCGCCAGGAATCGTTAATATCGCCGCAGATTCTCCAACTGTTGCCGTATACCGGAGCGCCCGCGGCCCATTTCCACACATCGCCCATGCCGTACTGGCAGAGACTATAGAAAATGTCGCGGTTAATTTTATCCAGTGCCGTTCGCATCGTGGCATAGGGCTTGATGAACCGCTCCACACCCGCACCGGTCGCCACGCTGCCATAACTGCACCAGTCGTACTTGAGGTAATCTACACCCCACTTGGCGTATGTATCGGCATCCTGCTGTTCATGCTGATAGCAGGCAGGATAGCCGGCACAGGTTTTCGGTCCAGGCGAAGAATAAATGCCAAATCGCAGCCCTTTGGAGTGCACATAGTCAACCAGAGCCTTCATGTCCGGGAACTTTTTGTTGGTGGTGATATTACCCTTGGCGTCGCGTGGGCCTTCCCAAGTATCGTCAATGTTAACATAGTTGAACCCTTTGGCCGCCAGCCCACTCGCTACCATGGCATCGGCGGTGTCGCGAACATGCTTGGCGTTTACCTGCACGTCAAAAGCATTCCAGCTATTCCAACCCATAGCCGGGGTCTGCGCCAGTTTATGTTCACCGGCAATAATAGTGAGCTTTCGCGTGGCTTGACCCAGGTCGTTGGAGGCGGTGAGTGTGACGACATATTCACCCGCCTGCTGCACCTCACCGGTGATGATGCCATCCTGTGAAAGAATAAGTCCGGCGGGAAGATTGTCGGCCTTAATTTTTACCGGCTCCTGGCCAGTATAGGGCACCTTAAAGAGAAATGGCCGGCCCGGTGTGCACCCTACGACGCGAGCGCCATGAAAATCAGGCAGAGGCGTGTCGCCGCTGGCGATTTCAGGCATGCTGGTGTCGCCTAGCGGCAAGGTCTGGGGCATCATGGTTGCGCCCGGCGCCATGGTAATAACCGCGTCAGCCCAGTCCGCATTATCAGCACCCACATCATTTGCGACCGGCTTGACAAATAATTGCAGCAGTTTTGCCCCGGCGAGGTCAACAGCAATATGGTAAGGCTCGTCGCCGGGCTTCATCACGGGCGACTTGGCGCGCAGTTTGTGATCAACCTTCACCTCAAAAATAACCTGCCCATGTCGCCATCTCTGCGGCCCGATTTCGCGATCTACGCCTACCCAGCTTGAAAATAACTGTGCCTGTTTGTGCAGCGCGATAAACATGGCGCTTGTGGCATGGGTGCCCAAGCCATGCGAAAACGTTTTTGAGCCGATGCGAAGAGGGTTGCCGCCTACACTCCTGTCTTTTTGCGGTTTGCCCCAGCCTTGCAGAACGTAGCGAAGGTCCAGGTCTGCAATTGAAATTTTCCTGATCGCTGCGCCCGCCGCCTGGGCCGCGTCAGCAGCCGCAGCCACAGCCGATGCAACGGCAACCGACTTTAAAAACGCCCGCCTGGGCTTATTGAAAGTCGTGGCTGCTAAAGTAGATGCGGTCTGGGTGGAATCGCCGGTGTGTTGCCGTGCCATAGTGTATCCTTATAAGAACGCCTACTGAATAAAAGCCCGCGATGAACATAGTATTGCCGCGGCCTCGATGAACCGTCAAGCCAAATGAGCATTTCACCCGCCGCACTTTGCCGGACCCATTCCGCCGCCGCAGCGTGGCACGGTGAAGCCATTATATACGAGCCCAGCGCTGCTCGCCCTCGCGGTACCATGCGCCCGGTCCACGCGGCGGCTTGTTGGTTAAACGCACCAGTTGCCCATCATATTGCGGATCGTCTGCGCGGGCTATGATCAAATTGCGTATCGGCACTGCGATTTTACGTACACGTTGTTACCCGCCGGCATCGGCCCGCGAAATATAGCGGTATTGGCCACCGTTTTGTGAAGCCAGCAACTTCAGATTTTTGATGAATGTTGGATCGTTGTTGGTAAACGCGAACGTAAAGATATGCACGCGATGCGAGCGATTCAATCTCTTCACGGCGGGGATGAGTCTGGGATCGAACGCTCCACTGGTCAAAAAATAAATAACCTGCGGGTGCAACTTGAAGGCGGCCTTAAATGGCTTGTAAAAGCGATCAAAGCGATATTCTGCTCGGCCATGTGGCAAAACTTGCGTCAGCCGCTGGTAAAAGCGGGCTTTATTTTTTGTTGTGGCATGCACCAGCCGCAATGGGCCTAATATGGTGTAATTTTTTCTAAATACGATTACCGCAAAAGACTGATCTGGCATGAGTCGCGCTAAGCCATGGCGCAACTCTGCTTTCAAAAAGCTGAAATTCTCCAGCATGTCGCCTTCATGATCTATGATCCATACAATGCGGCTGCCGCTGGTGCTTACACCGGCAAAGCTCGTCGCCGGGAGGCCCGGCGTAAATACCCCTGAACCTGTCGCTGCCGAATGCGCCGGGCTGCTGGCGGCAACTTCATCCGCCCTTTGCTGTGCTTCGGCCTGCTTAACAGCGTCGGCAAGTTGCACCACCTCGTCGGCGTTGCCGGTCTTCATGGCGGCCTGCGTCGCCGCCTGCAGCGACCGCACCCGCGCTGCGTCGGCATCTTGCAACGCCTGCATGATGGCTTGCCCGGCCTGAATCTTTTTAGCCAAGATAATCGCCACCGCGTTATTGCGTACAGTTGCGCAGCTTCGCACGAACTTATCTTGGGTTGGGTCACCAGCGCCCGTAAACATGGGGTCAAAATCGCTTAGCAATTCTTCGCTCGCGAGGCGCTGAGCTACCGCCTTGGCGAGTTTGTCGGACGCAACCACGCCGTTGACATCATCAGCCTTCATGGCGGCTTGCGTGGCGGCCATAAGGGCGGCGTGCTCAACCTTGTCGGCAGTGATTACATCAGCCCACAGCGCCCGGCACCGTCGCCTGTACGCCCGGCGTGCCTGCGCCAGTGTGGCATCATAACGGTCGGCAGCGGCTGCGATTATTACCTTGGCGCCGGCGCCAGCCAGCGGAGGCGCATGCGCCATGGCCGCAACTGATAGCTTATCGCTCAATTTGGTTCGCCGCGGCAGCAGCATTTGTTCGGGCGGGATATAGTCTTGGCCGATGGGAGTTAAGCAAAGCTGCTTCCATTGAAGGCGGTCTTGCCGCAAAGCGGCGCGCAATTGGCTGGCGCGGTTCTCCGCATTGTTCAGAGCGTATTGGTCCGCAGCAAGCTGCGACCGCTGCGTGCCGGCATTGAGACCAAATGGATTTACCGTGACCGCTCCACCTGCCGCGTTAACCTCGGCTTGCAACTGACCAATCTGCCGATCAACAATCGCAAGCTGCTCGCTGGTAGATGCATACAGGCTTACCAGGTTATCGCGCAGAAAGCGGTAATGCATTACCGCCGGCGCCAAGGCCTGAGCCTGGCTTTGTGTTTGCCAGGTTGCGCCCACGCGTGCCAGGCCGCGCCGGGCCATGTGCTGCTGTTCGGTGGCGTCGGCGGTGGCAAATGAGGCCTTGAGTTTGGTGAACGCCAGCTTGCGGCTCCGCCCTATCTCATGCAGGAGCGAAAAGATGTTGTCATAAACCTGATGCCGCCGTGGATGCAGCGCCAGCGCCCGTGCGTAGGTGTTGCAGGCCAGCCAGTTGAGCCGCCGCTGGTGTTGCAGCACCGCCATGTCGGTCAGTGCCGTTACACTTTCGGGTGCGGCAGCCAGAGCGCGGGTCAGGTAAATCATCGCGCCGCTGAGATGCTTCTGCCGGTCGGCAATGACGCCGCTGGCAATAAGTGCCGGCACATTGTGCCGATGCACCGCCAGCACATGTTGCAGGAGCTTTTGCGCTGGCAGGTAGCGTTCCTGCCGAACCATGCCAATAGCCTGAAAGGTGAGGCCTGCCGCCGCAGCCGGTGACGTTGCCGAGGGCAGCGTCGTCGGGGCGCCCACGGCCGCACCGCGCTTTTGAATGTCCGGCACCGGGCCGAGCACCACCGAGGCGATATCATCCGGGTTTACGAACGCCGGTTTGCCGGTATAGGGCTGGAGCTCCATAAGATGGCCGACGCGCTGCATCGAGCCGTGAATAACCCGGCCATCGGTCAGCGTAATGGTGTCGGCTGGCCCAGGTGATGCCGCAGAAGCCACAGACACAATAACAGCGCAAAGCGTCAGTCGTAACTGCGTATGGTTTACCACGCGAGCGTCTCCACTTACTGACTGGTTTAGAGTGCCACACAGGCGTCGTAAGTTTAACATAGCCGCCTGTCTTGCCGCTATGCCTGATTAATACCCCCCGTTATGTACGCAAGCGCCCAGGTCAAGCCCAGCCGCCGAACATAGATACCAGAGCCGGCTCTACTGCCGCCGGAGTGTCTAGTGGCCGGCCGGTTCGAGCGCGGCTTGTGCACCGGCGGTTGGACCGATAGGCCAGCTTAGCCGATGCCGGTAAATCGCCGGCCACACACGGCACAGCGGGTGACCGGCTTGAGGCAATCCTGCCAGGTGCGCCTTGAGACTGTACACCGGCGGACCGCTGCTACGCTTAAATGCGTAAAGTATGGCTGTGCCGGGCCGCTGACTTTGCGGCGGCAATGCGTAAAACAGCGGGATAGTCCCCCGTCCCAAAAGGCTAAACTGCAGGTGCAGGTTATTCCGACCCGTTGTGCAAACTGGTTGAGTGTCGGCCATACGCTGCTGCGGCGCAAAGAACGCCACCTGCCGAGCAACCCGCGTCGTGTGCAGCCGCAGCCCGGTCTGTAACTCGGCGGCGGTGGCAACGGGCGGACCGTACACCGGCATAGGCAGAATCGTCCGGTGGCTCGCCAGATTGATGCGATACATGAGCTGGTTGTAATCGTAGCGCGGTATTTTGACCTTGCGGCTCCCGAGCCAGCTTGAGAGCGTCGCTTCAAAATAAATGTTGCGCCCGCCGTGCTGGTCAAAAAACCAGTCTTGGCTTGGGTTATAAAAACTCTGTTCGGTAAAATGTACCACCCGTACCGCGTAACCCCAAGGCCCCAGCGGCGTATCGGCGAAGGCCAGGTACGTATCGCCAAAACCACTGATGCCAGGGTTAAAGATCATCACCCACGCCTTGCGGTAGCTGTTCCAGTGAATGCTTGCCTCCTGCGGCACAAGCGGCTTATCGGTGACGATATCGCGCAGCACAAACGGATTGTCGCGCGGAGCCAGCAAACCTTGGGTAATCCAGGCGCTAAGTTGCCGGGGTGTCGGCGCGGCGGTGTCTTTACGCCAACGCCACATCAGCCGGCCGTCGCCTGTTCGATCAAAACGGGGCCGAGCCAATGTGCTGCCAGATTTCAGACAACTGAAAGATTCGTAGTCGCCCTGTATCGCAAAATCGGTTGCCAGAGCCGGCACGCGCACCAGAGGAAGCGGGTCCGCAAAGTAAAGTTGTCGTCTGCCATCGGGCGGAGCATAAAAAAAGGTATGCCCGCCGGGGCCATTGCCACCACCATGGAGCAACGGCCATTGTGGCGCAAAGCGTTTGACCACCATAAAGCGACCAACGGCAGCATTAAACGCCATCACGCCGGCTTGCCGCGCGTGGAAGCGGGCGTCTTCCTGCGCAAATATTGCCAAGAGTTGTGGTTGGCCCTGTGCATCTGGCAGTACGCTTAGTGCGCTAAGCCACACCGGCCCCGGTCCAGACAGCGGTGCCATACGGCGCGGCAATCCGGCAGAATTAACAAAGTAATGCAGGTTTATTCCGACCGCGGGGCTTAACGCACCCTTGGATGCCAAGCGTGAGGTTGCGCAGGTGGTGGCAAAGTTGCCCAGCGGGTATTGCGGCTCAAGCGTATCGCCCCATAGCCAGAAAAGTTGCCCCCGATAAATGCAGTTTTGTACGCTATCCGACCCGAACACGCCGCTGTTGAGTAGCGGTTGCTTGATGGGAGCCTTCCCGCCGGTAAGCAGCGTATCGCGATACAGGCCCTCTCCGGTGATGCGATACATTCGCTGCGCGATGCCGGTACGCATAATTAACAGCGTGATAGCGCCACCGGGTTTTATCGCAATTGCCTGGCCGCGGTAGCCAAAGCCGTCGGCCGCGTATAAGTAATCAGGACTGCTGATGTAAAAATAAACGGTGCGGTGCATCAGCCCCGGTTCATTAAACGCCGCCGTACCTGCGGAATCGGTATACAGTCTTATGCCATTGGTTGTTTGCAGTTCTACCAGCGGCACGCCGCGATGGGTTTGGGAATCTACAACATGAATGGCAAACGGTGCCGCCGCGTGCGCCATCGCGGCGAATAAGCACACAACCAGAAGCGCGGCAACACGCACCATAGCCCGCCGCAACCCCGGGCACAGCAGCGCATTTCGCCGCTGAAACATAAAGCTTGGCGCCAACGCCATGGCTCCACCTCCGCATGAGCTGCCGCCGTTATGGGTAAGGGGCTCCAGCGGCATCAGGGTTGCATCGGGGCCAACCGGGCCTGCCACACGGCACCGCTTGGCGTGTCTTTAACTTCCACGCCCAGCGTGGTGAGCTGCTGCCTCAGAAGATCGGCGGCGGCAAAATCTTTGGCCGTGCGCGCCGCCGCCCGCTGTTGCATCAGCTCATTTACCCGCGCCACGGTCTGGGCCGGCAGCGGCCGCAACGGAGCAAATACCACACCCAGCACGCCATCTACCCGCCGCAGCGACTGCAGCGCCGAGCGAGCCTGCGGATAGGTGAACTTTCGCTGCCTGGCCAGCGGGCCGGCCCAACTGAATACCGCTGCCAGCGCTCCTGATATATTCAGATCATCATCCATAGCACGCGTAAACTCATCGAGCATGGTTTGCTCGCCTGGCTCCAGTGTGGGCGTGTGGGCGGCTCCATCGCCATCGCCGGCGGCTTCATCCACCGCGGCCACAGCGCCGGTAAGGCGCTGGGCCAGGTCGCGCAGGGTTGCAATTGCCGCAGCGGCCTCATGCAGGCTTTGGAGCGTAAAGTTCATCGGCTCGCGATAGCGTGTGGCGATCAGCGCGTAGCGAATAACCAGCGGGTCGTAACCCTTCTGCACCAGGTCGCGTATAATGAAAAAATTGCCTTTAGACTTCGACATTTTTTCGCCATTAACCATAAGGTGCCGCGTATGCATCCAGAAGTTGGCGAACGGCTTGCCGGTGGCTCCCTGCGACTGGGCGATTTCGCACTCATGATGCGGAAAGATGTTGTCTTCGCCGCCGGTGTGAATATCCAGCGATTCGCCGAGAATGCCCATGGCCATGGCGCTGCATTCTATATGCCAGCCAGGGTAGCCCTCGCCCCATGGCGATGGCCACCGCATGATGTGGGTTTGGTCGGGCTTCCATAAAAAAAAGTCGGCTGGATGGCGCTTGGCGGCCTGCTCGCTTACGCGGCCGCCGGCCCCATGTGACAGCCGCTCAAGCGAATTACCCGAGAGCCTGCCATAATCGGCGAAGCTGCGTACGTCGTAGTACACGACGCCGTCGCCCGCGACATAGGCATGCCCGGCGGCGATGAGGCGTTCAATCAGCGCGATGAACTCAGGAATGTGCTGCGTGGGCCGTGGCATGATATTCTCGCGATGTGTCGCGTCGGCGGCGTCATGTTCGAGTACCACGGCGAGGCCAAGTGTGCGGGCATCCTGCAAAAACGCTTGAATAAAATACCCGGCCACCTGGTACGGGTCGTTGGGATTGTCCACCAGCGCCCGGCCCGACTTTTTGTTCTGTTTCATCTTTTCGACCGCTAATTCCAGCTTGTCGCGGCCCGCGCCATCGGCAAGTTGGTCGTCGGTCATGTGGCCCACGTCGGTCATGTTCATCACCTGCCGCACGTTAGCTCCGAGGAAGGCAAGATAGCGGTGGAGCACGTCGGCAAACAAAAAGGCGCGGAAGTTGCCGATGTGGGCGTAGTCGTAGACGGTTGGCCCACACGAATACATGCGAATGTCGCTGCCCACCAGCGGGTTGGAGGCATCAGGCCCCGGGCGGAGCGGCTTAAACTCGTCGAGGTTATGAGTAAGTGTATTATAAAAACGTGTGGGCATTCTTATACTTTCCATTGGTGCATGTGCGTCGGCAAGCATTAGGCTTGCAGCAGCTCTAGATTGTACGGTGCGCCGCACCGGATGAAAACAAAACGAAAGTGAGGCCGTCCGGCCCTCCAGTCATGGTGCTGCCGCAACAGAGCCAGCTTGGCCCAGGCGATGGGGCAGACCCCGATGTAGACCCTGTAACGGCTCAGTTGGCGGTGGTACATTCACCAGCATATCTGCTAAACTCACGCACTATGACGGAAACCGCTCCATCTGCGTCGCAACCCGCACCCCCGCCCGAGCGGCGACGTGGTGTTATTTTGCTTGCCGAGGACGACGCGAGCGTGCTGGCCGCCTTGTCGCAGGTGCTTGAAGCCGCGGGCTTTCAGGTGCTGCGGGCGGCCTCTGGGCGCGAAGCCCTGCTCATGCTCTCTGATAAAGTCCACCTGCTTATTACCGACCTGTGGATGCCGCAAATGGACGGTCTTGCCCTGCTGGCAGAGGTTCGCCGCCGCAAGCCATTGGTTGAAGCGGTGGTCATTACCGGCAACGCCACCGTTGCCAGCGCGGTGCAGGCCATGAAGGCCGGCGCGTTTGACTACATCACCAAGCCATTTACGCCGCCTGATTTGCTCGATGTTGTCGAGCGAGCCATAGAAAATGGCCGTGTGCGCCGCGACATTGCCCATTGGGGCAGCGACGCAGTGGGCGTGCGCCAGTTGGAAAAACTTATTGGTAACTCGCCGGCGATGCTGGCGGTGGCGCAAACCATTCGCCGCGTTGCGCCGTTCAAAAGCACCGTGCTGGTGGAAGGCGAAAGCGGCACCGGCAAAGAGATGGTGGTGCGGGCCATCCATGAACTTAGCCCGCGCCAAAGCAAAGCGTTTATTGCTGTCAATTGTGCCGCCGTCCCCGCCTCGCTTATGGAAAGCGAACTCTTTGGCCACACGCGAGGGGCTTTTACCGGCGCCAGCGCGCAAACCACCGGGTACTTTGAGGCTGCCAACGGTGGTACGCTGTTTATTGATGAAGTCGGCGAGTTGGAACTAGCCGTGCAGGCCAAGCTGTTGCGCGTGCTGGAAACGGGCATGGTGACGCCTGTGGGTTCCACCCGCGAAAGGCCCATAGATGTGCGCGTGGTTGCCGCCACCAATTCCGATCTGCAAACCGCCGTGGAAGAAAAGCGCTTTCGCACCGACCTGTTTTACCGCCTGAATGTGGTGCGCATTACGCTGCCCCCGCTGCGCCAGCGCGTCGAAGACATTCCGCTGCTGGTGGGCAACCTTATCGAACGCCTGTGCGCTGAAAACGGCCTGCCCGCACCCACCGTCGAGCCGTCGCTGGTGCGGGCGCTGCAGGCCTATAGCTGGCCCGGCAATGTGCGTGAGCTTCGCAACGTGCTGGAAAATATGCTGGTGATGGCGCAAAAACCCATGCTTACCAGTACCGATTTGCCCGAGTACATTCACAACCCGCAACTCGCGCCCCCGCCCGGTACCGCCCTGGACTTGGCGGAAAAGGCCGCCATCGAAAACGCCCTGCGGCAGCATCAGGGCAACCGCGCCCACGCGGCGGCGGCTCTGGCCATCAGCGTGCGAACGCTCTATCGCAAGATGGCCCAGTACGGCCTGCGATAAGCTGTATCAGGCTGCCCCTGCGCGTAACACGCATGCTGCGGTAAGCGCCATGCAGGTCATGCCATAGTCCATATATCTGTTATGCCAATGTGCTTTGCGGCACCACCAGTGCTCGTTTGAGCACCTTGCCCGTTGGCGAACGGGGCATTTCATCAACAAAGTACACATCGCGCGGCACCTTGAATGCGGCAAGGTTCTGCCGCACAAACGCCCGCAGGTCGTTAACGCTTGGCTTTTGAGCAAGGCCGGGGTCAAGCTGCACAAACGCAACGGGCACCTCGCCGCGACCTTCATCTTTAATACCGATAACCGCAGCCAGCAGCACTGCCGGATGATGCCGCAGGCAATCTTCTATTTCGCTGGGCGCTATTTTTTCGCCGGCCATGATGATCATCTCTTTTTTGCGGCCTGTAATGGACAAAAATCCTTCATCGTCGAGCCGGGCAATATCGCCGGTCTTAAACCAGCCGTCAGCGGTAAGCACCTCGCTCGTGGCCGTGGGGTTTTTATAATAGCCCTTCATAACATTGGGGCCTTTAATCCAGAGTTCGCCGTCCTGATTGGAGCCAAGATTATGGCCGTTATCGTCCACGAGCCGCACCTGCTGGTTGGGCAGAATTTTTCCCACCGCTCCGCG
Source organism: Phycisphaerales bacterium (assembly GCA_013044165.1). Lineage (GTDB taxonomy): Bacteria > Planctomycetota > Phycisphaerae > WQYP01 > WQYP01 > JABEVB01. Next base: position 3,943 of record JABEVB010000052.1, on the reverse strand, counting down.
CTTGTTGGCCCAAGGCACCGAGAGCGCCACGATGGGCGATGTTTCGGTAAGGCCAAAGCCCTCCAGCAGTTGTACGCCAAAAAGATCGGCGTAACGCTGTATGAGCGCCACCGGCAGGGGTTCGCCACCGCTGATGGCGTACTTTACCTTTTTGAGTGAATCAGCCTTGGCGCTCTTGCTGTTGGCCAGCAGCGCATACATGGTGGGCACGGCGATAAGCACCTCAATATCGTTTTCGTCAATGGCGGAGAGCACCGTCGGCGGGCTGAAGCGGGCTTGGTAAACAACCCGACAACCAAGGCTAAGCGGTATTAAAAAGCACGCCATCAGTCCCAACGTATGAAACATGGGCAGCACACCCAGAAAGCACATGTGGTCGTTAAACCGGGCGTGTGCCACCGCGTCGCGGGCATTGGAATCCAGATTGTTGTTGGTGAGCATGACGCCTTTGGGACTGGAACTCGTGCCGCTGGTAAAAAGAATGACGGCAACGTCGTCGGGCTTGCGCGGAGGCAGCTTTCGCGGAAAAAATGTTTTGAGGACACAGCGAAAATTGCTGGGCTTTAGATCATCAATAAAAAAAACCTTCAGGCCCGCGGTCTCGAGCGCCTCGGCAAGGGCGTCAAAATAATGAACGGTAATGACCGCAGTTAGATCGGCTGCACGGGCTACATCCACCAATTCATTGGGTTTGAGCAGATAATTCAGCGGCACAACAATGCGGCCCGTAAGCCGGGCGCCCAAAAACGCAAATGCAAACGCCCCCGACTGCGGAATAAGCAGGCCGATGCGGTCAGAGCCGGCGGCTAAATCGTCAGCAATATCGGCCAGCAGGTTGGCGCCGATGCCAATGTCGCGGTAGGTGTATTGGCGTTTATCGTCAACAATCGCCGTTTGATGCGGCCGAGCTTTGGTTTGACGGAATATCTGTTCGAGCAGCATGGGTGTGTTTCCTGCAAGTTGGTTCGGTGCTTAAGCAACATCAGCAATATCGTCACCGCAAACAAAGAATAATTGTATCGCCAGCCCAGCCTCCGGGCCAGAAAGCCGGTTTGCGCGTGACAGATGCGACGCACACGCCCACGATGCCGAATAACTCCATAGCTTCAGGCCGGAGCAAATAAGGACAAGTCATTACAATCGCGCGGCTTTTATGCGCTGCACATTACTCATTGTTTGCCTCGCGACAACTCACCGCGGCTTGACAGCACCACACTTCCACAGCCTTTGCCGATAGCAGGGTGCCAAATGTGCCAAAGTCACGCGACATCGCACGCGCGGTTGCCACCAGCAGTGCATACCGCAGACATTCGGTCGGCGTGGCTCCATCCACCGCGGCTGCGACAAAGCCTGCCAGCAGGTGATCACCGCAGGCGACCGTTCGTACAATCTTTACTTTTTTCAAGAGCCGCCCGGTATAAAACCCGTCACGCCGCACCAATACCGCGCCCGCAGCACCGCGGCTTACAAGTATGTTTTCGACTGTTTTAAGTAGAGGGTCTGCGGCTGCGGAAATCGCTTGCGGATTATTTCTAATACGCCGCCCCAGCAGTTCGCTTAACTCCTCAAGGTTTGGTTTGATGAGCCAAAGCGGGCAGCGAAGTGCCGCCTTGAGCGCTGCGCCCGATGTATCAACCGCTATGCGGCAACCCGCAGCCTCAGATGCTTTAAGGAGTGTAGCCATTTGCTGCGTGGAAAATCCGGGCGGCAAGCTGCCGGCAAATATGACTGTATCGCCCCGATGCATGGTTTTTTTGAGAAGCACGGTAGCCTGCTGAAAGGCTCGTGCGCCCACAGGGCAGCCTGTTTCGCGTAAATGCGTTTCAACTCCAGTGGCTGCATCGAGAATGGTGACGTTTTCGCGTGTGCGCTCAATCGCCTTGATAAATCGGCACCGTATGGTGCCCGGCCCCAACGCTGTAAGCTGCCGGGCAAACCAGTCAGCATCGCTGCGGCCTAAAAAACCCATGGCCGTTGAGTTTTTACCGCAAAGAGCCAAAGCTCGCGACACATTGGCCGCCTTGCCGGCCGCCAGCCGCGTGAGCTGCGTCACCGGCAAGTGCTCTCCGGGCACCAGCCGCCGAGCGGCCACAATACGATCAATCGCCGGGTTCAAGCCAATGGTGATGATGGACATAAGCTTTGACCCTGAACACAGCGCGTCTGCACTATTAGACGCCCCATTGCTCCATTATAGCGATGATGGTTGCAGCCCCCCGCCGATGGCGTTGCAGAGACAACACTACCTGTGCGCTTTGGGCACGATGCAACTTGCCCATACGCTTGACAGGTATGCCGCATGTGGGGCACATGTTACTTGGGCCATACATGCAGTCCGTTGCCAAAGGTCAGGACCTTGTGATCAAAGCACCGGGCCTGCCACGCCTGTTCAAAGCGTTTTACAAAGGCACGATAGCTCCAATTGTCGAGGTTTTCGTTGCGCTTCCAAAGGATGCGAACCACACGCGTGTTGGTTGGCAATAACAGGCTTGCCTTCGAGATAGCCAACGGTTTGCCATCGGCCGTGGCGGCGGTTGCAGCAACATACCATGGAATATGCAGGCGCAGGCTCTCGGGGGAATGCCTCAAATGTGCATGAATGTGCAAGACCATGCCATGGCTGGTAAATGTAGCCCAGAGGCTTACGACCCCAAAACGCGTTGGTGCACGGTGCAGGGAGATGATGTCGCCCGGCTGCGTCCACTTCGGCGAAACGACGGAAAACAACTGGAGCGTATGGCCTTGCCCGCGGATCAACATATTACGGACCATCGCAATATAATCGGCTGCAAACCAGCCATGCGGGGCAAGATCACGACCAAAATCGCGGGTGGTCCATGGCGGGGCACCGCACTCCCAGCCAGCCTGTGTTGCTGAGGTGTGAACCAGCTCCGCATACAGATCGCGCAGAGCCGATCGCTGCTGTCCGCGGATAATAAATGATTCGGTGTTGTCCATGCCGACGTAATCATGCATTCCGCGGGCGTATTTCAGCAGGCCTTCGCCATACTCGGCCTCGGTGTGTTGCAGGGTTCCGGTAACAAGCGGATCGGTCGGCGAGAGTAATTCATGCGGATACAAAGCCAGCAGATTGCCCCAATCAATACCGCCTTTAACATCCAAACCAGGGGGCATGTAATTGCCATCTGATTCACCAATTTGGCGCAGTCGCGAAAATACGGCATGGTGATAATCGTTGTACTCGTTTTGCCAGGCGGTGGCGGTTGCTTGGTGTCCAAGTGCCCGCGCCAACAAGATGGCTTGGTGCAGGCCAACAAGTCCGTAGAAATTGTCCCCGGTAATGCGCGCCGTTGTGTTGGGAAACTCATCGTCGTGCGGATTACCCGCCGGAAGCACATGCAGCGAATCGCTCTTGCGCGCCGCCTCAAGCCAGGCGACGGCCTTCTGCACATGCGGAAATGCCTCGCGGGCAAATTTCATGTCACCCGTCAACTCAACATGCTGTCCGATGGCCCAGAGGGCCTGGCCCCAGCCGTCGTGCTGTCCGGATTGCGATATAAAATTGCCATCAGGGTTTTGCCGCTTAAAAAAATACCGCAGGCATTGGCGCGCACGCCGAGTATGGCCCGTCAGGTCGTATGCTCTAACCATATAGGACGCATCACGAAACCAAAAGGCGTGGTATTGCAGTTTATTGACGTTTTGAACGTAAAAAGGTTTGCCGCCGGGCTGCTTTGCCGGATGCCGATCACGCGCCAGCATTAAATACATCAGGCTGGCGCGAAAAGTGGCAATCACTTTTGGCTCGTGAAGACAAAGCTGCAGTCCTTTGCTGCGTATTTGCTGCCGCCACCAGGAGCGGCATGCGGCAAGAGCCGCCGGACAGCTCAACTGCTGCAATTGCTGCAGTTGAGCTGCATTATCGGCGGCAATCGGATGCACCGGCATTTTGAATACCAGCTCCGTCTGCTGCGACGATTTG
>JABEVB010000051.1 GCA_013044165.1 Phycisphaerales bacterium | reverse complement strand
TTTACAGTTTTGCCGGAAGCTGTTTCATCTGTAGACGATGCCTTACAGGCGGGCGTAAACAAAGTGGTGCTGACTGGTTCGCTTGCAGCCGGTAAAGCCATCTTACAAAGACTGGCCAACACAGTCACCCCGGCAACATTGGAACTCTCCGGGTGTGATGCTGCGTTTGTCCTGGCCGGAGCCAACGTTCAACTCGCTGCACGGGCGATTGCCTTTGGGCTGACTTTTAATCGCAGCGCGACATGTATGGCTCCGCGACGGTTGTTCGTACATGACTCGCTTGCCGGACCGCTGGAAGACACTCTCGGCGAACTGCTGCGCCAAGCCTCGCCAGTGCAAATTCCTGGAGGGCTTGGAACGGCGGGTGCCCTGTTAAATGAATCGCTAAAAATGGGCGGGCGGCTTATTGCCGGGCAACTGCACGCGGACGGTTCGATTCAAGGTCCGTGCGTGTTAGCCGACGCGACTGCGGACATGGCTATGATGACGGCTGATGTCATGGCCCCAATCGCGGCTCTGTTGCGTTTTGGAACCGTAGATGCAGCAGTGCGGGACGCAAATAAATGTCCCTACAGACTCGGAGCGTCCATCTTCGGTCCACCCGCTGCCGCTCGCGACTTGGCGCGGCGACTGCCGGTGGGCGTCATTACCATTAATGATTTGATAGCGCCCACGGCACACCCGCGTGTAACGCTTGCGGCGCGGGGTGCCAGTGGCTTTGGCGCTACCCGCGGGGCCGAGGGGTTGCTTGAAATGACGACCCCCGTCACTATTATTGAGCGTCGTGGTCGTTGGCTGCCTCACTTGGTTCCACCGATGCCTAACGATGAAAACGTGCTGCAAGCCATGTTAACGATGCGCCACGGCGGAAGGCTGGGCGTTCGTTGCCAGGCGCTGCTGCAGTTTGTAAAGGCTGTTCGCAATCGGTAGCCCAAGGGTTTGGTTGCTCAATGCGACGATCCGCTACCGAAATTGTTTTTCATGCCGATAGATGCCATATATCGCAATGCAGCTCGCAACATTTATTTTTATGACCTGTGTTTGCTTGCGTCGGCACAAACTCTCGTCGAAAGTAAATGTATGCTGCATGCTGATTTGGCTTAAGGCTGTGCGTTAGTAACGCACCGATTGCTTTGGTGATTTTTCGATGGATAGGTTGCGAATTTCCCTATTATTTCGATAATGCAGTGAAGTGCGATTGGGCCACTGTCTTTTTGGAGCTATATCGTGGAGTTTTTAAAGCTATTGTCAGAAACGCCGGGAGTGCCCGGTCGCGAAGAACGTGTGCGTGAGGTTATAGCACGCGAAATCGAAGGCCTGTTTGATGAAACCCGCGTGGATGCCATGGGCAACTTGGTGTGCGTCAAGCGAGCCACGCGTGCGCCGGGTAAAGGTCCTGCCCCAAAAGTGATGCTGGCCGCACACATGGATCAGATCGGCTTTTATGTCAAACATGTAGATGACAAAGGCTTTGTGCGGGTGCACAACGTAGGTGGGTTTGACCCGCGCAACCTTTTGGCGAACCGCGTTCTGGTGCAGGGTAAAAAAGATATGCTCGGCGTGATGAACCCGGCGGGAAAGCCTGTGCATCTTGCTACCGAGGAGGATCGCCGCAAGCAGTATCAAATTCCCGATTTTTTTGTAGATTTGGGCCTGCCCGCAAAAAAGGTGAAGGAGTTGGTGAGTGTGGGCGACCCCGTGACGTTGGTGCGGGAGTTTTCGGCCATTGGAGATTATGCATGTGGCCAAGCCATGGACAACCGGGCTGCGGTATGGGTTTTGGTACGAGCCATGCAGCGTCTGAAACGAAGCTTATATGATATTTACGCTGTGTTTACGGTGCAGGAAGAAGTGGGGCTGCGCGGTGCCGGGCCAGCGACTTTTGGCTGTGAGCCGGACATTGCCATAGCATTGGACACCTGTCTTGCTTGCGATACGCCGGGCATTCCGGAGGACCAGGCGGTGACGCTGGCGGGCAAAGGCGTTGGCATCAAAGTTATGGATGGAGCGTCCATAAGCGACCGGTCGCTGGTGGACAGCTTTGTAAACGTAGCTAAGAAAGAAAAGATTACTTATCAGTTGGAGCTTATGCCGGTGGGCGGTACCGATGCCGGCGCCATGCAGCGCAGCCGAGGTGGGTACAAAACCATAACAATAAGCGTTCCGACACGTTATATTCATACGGTGACTGAAATGGTGCACCGCGACGACCTGCATGCGGCGCGCAATTTGGTTGCGGCGTGGCTTGCACAGTAAGGGCAATGCCCAAGCCAATGACGGCTCTGCGGCAGGCCCAAGGTGACATAACTGGAAAGGCGTGCCCATGAGCATCAAATTCGAAAAAAATCAGCTTACCAACTTTGACGCAATCATGTCGTTGGAATGGTTGAGCGCAAACGGTCTCGGCGGTTACGCTTCAGGCACAGTGGCCGGCGCCAATAGCCGCAAATACCATGGTTATCTGGTGGCGGCGGCGCATCCGCCGGTGGGGCGGTATGTACTGCTCTCCCGTGTGGAGGATGTCGTACAAATAGGCGAGCGAAAATATCCAATCGCCACCAATGAATTTCCGGACTGCATAGACCCCAAAGGGTGTGAAAATATTGTTTCGTTTAATGTTGCGGCCGGGCCGACTTGGACGTTTCAATGCGGCGATGCGCTTGTCGAAAAAAGTATCACGCTCGTTCATGGGCAGGATGCCGTGATCATCAGGTATCGTCTTCTTAAGGCTCCGCCGCGCACGCAGACCGTGCAGTTGAAAGTTCGCCCATTGCTGGCCGGACGTGACTTTCATGCGACTATTACGGCGGCGAATCGGCCTGGATGGTGGCTTGACGAAACCGGCGGGCATCGCGATATGATGCTGTTGAAGTGTCATGAATGCCCTCTGCCGGTGTTTATCAGTCATAATGCCGATCGCTTTAATGCCGGGCCGTGCTGGTGGTACAATTTTGTGTTTCGCCAAGAACGAGCGCGGGGTTATCCTGACCGCGATGACCTTTGGACGCCGGGCCAGATTGAGTTTACTCTTAGCAGTGACAAGTTTGCGACCATCATTGCCGCTACGCGGCCCACACCGGCCACATTGGCCGATGAACTGCTTTCGCGTCAAGCTGCCCGTCACCAGAAGTTGTTAACACAGTTTTCCGTCGCGGCACCCGACGACGAGTTTATAGCGCAGCTGAGTGCGGCAGCCGATCAGTTTTTGGTGCGGCGTGGCACAAGTGCCCATGGCGTTGAGAAGATGTCGGTTATTGCCGGCTATCCGTGGTTTGAAGACTGGGGTCGCGACACGTTCATCAGCCTGCCAGGCCTGACGCTGGTGCGCGGCGATGCGGAAGCTGCCCGCGGCATACTTGTGGCCTTTGCGGATCATATAGCCGAGGGTCTTACGCCAAACCGGTTTCCTGATAAGGGCAGCGAGCCAGACTACAACACCGTGGATGCGTCTTTATGGTTCATTCAGGCCGCTTACCAGTATTGGCGTTACACCGGCGACGAAAAGTTGCTGCGCAGTTACCTCTATGCGCCGCTGTGTCAAATAATTGAAAAATATCGCGATGGGACCCGCTTTGGTATTCAGATGGATGCCGATGGCTTGGTGCGTGCCGGCCAACAGGGGGTTCAACTCACTTGGATGGACGCAAAAATTAATGATAAAGTTATTACCCCCCGCTATGGCAAGCCCGTCGAAATAAATGCGCTCTGGTTTAATGCTCTTAATATTATGGCACTTGTGGCTGGCAGCGCGGGCGATTCGGTTCGAGCAGAGTCTTTTTCGCAACTTGCTCAAAAGACTGGTCAGGCATTTGCACAAAAGTTTTGGAATCAGTCTGCGGGCTGTTTATATGATGTGCTCGGCGACGATGGCAAGCCTGATGCGGCGATTCGTCCCAACCAGATTATGGCCGTCAGTCTGCCGTTTTCACCTCTTGCCGCGGGCCAAGCCCAGAAGGTTGTTGCTGTTGCTGAACGACTTTTGCTTACCCCATTGGGAATGCGCACCCTAGCCCCAGGCTCGGTGGGTTACTGCGGCCGCTATGAGGGTGACCAGAACGCTCGCGATCACGCATACCACATGGGCACGGCTTGGCCGTGGCTTACCGGCCAGTTTATCACGGCTCTTGTCCGCAGCCGTGGGGGAGCGGCCGAATCGCGACAGCGCGCACGCGAAATACTTTCACCATTTGAAAGTCATCTGCGGCAGGCGGGACTTGGCTCCATCAGCGAAATTGCCGATGGGGACGCTCCGTGGCTTCCTCGCGGCTGTATAGCCCAGGCATGGTCCGTTGGCGAAGTACTGCGAGCCTACTGGGAAGATGTACTGGGCAAAGCGCCGGCTTGGCCGCATGAAGCCGCAGCCGGTAAGAGTGCTGCCAAGGGCGGCCCCAAGCAGCCGGCTTCTGCGGTGGTTGGATGATGATACGGCCTCCAGGTTTGGCCGTGAAGCAATCAGTGATATGCCGGCGTAGGGTGGGAGGGTTGCAGGGGGCATTCGAATAAGTAGTTGGCATCAACGCATAACGCCCATGGTGGCGCGAGGCCGCCATGCTGGCGTGAATGTGCAGTTGTTTTGGTCGTGATGCGAAAACGCGCAATAATGGCTATGTGCGTGTACTTAAGTTGTCGTGGTGATTTAGATGGTCGCCGGGGCGGCCGCAGCAGGCAGTTCCGCCGGTTCGCCCCGCTGATAGGAACTGCGCGTAGCACCATTTGGGGCAATGCTGCTCTTTAAGTCACAGGCATGCGATTCGGCCCCTAAGCCGAAGTCCGATTCCACCAATTGTTGAATCTCGTTCATTTCACTCGGCGAAAGCAAATCGCCATCACAGGCGGCGGCAAATTCCCGCAACTCCGCTTCGGTCAGAATGTTAGGTTGTGCACTCATCATTGCTGGCCAAGTAAGCAGCCACTTAAGCGCCAACTGCCCCATGGTGCATTTGTGCCGTTGCTGAATGTGCCGGAGTTTCTCAACCTTTTTCAGGCCGTAAATCAGCCAATTGCGATCGCGGAACTTGCGATGATCGTCAAATTGTTGATCAGGCGTGTACATATCCTGCAAAATGCCCGAACTATGAGGCACGCGGCTGATAATGCCGCCATGATTTATTTCGGCGGCAATTTCGCAAAACTCCCGTCCCGGATGCTGCTCGAGCATGTTGAAGACGGTTTGCACGGTGGCAACCTTCCATTGCTGAAGCGCGAGCACGCCTTCTTCGCGCCATCCGATGGCGGGGCCAAGCGCCACACCCCAATGACGGATTTTGCCCTGGGCCTTGAGTTTTTCCAACGCGGCGGGTAGTTCGTCGCTCATGTGGCGAAGCTTAAGGTTATGTGCCTGCCAGAGATCAATGTAATCGGTCTTGAGCCGACGAAGCGATTCTTCGAGGGCCCTGGCAATAAACGCGGGTGAAAAATCCTGCCGGCGTTCCATATGCGATCCAGGCGTGCCAGGGTCGCGGTAAAAGTCGTAGCCAAATTTGGTTGAAAGGACAATGTTGCCGCGGCCTGCGTAGGCGATGGTGTCCACCATAAGCTCTTCCGCGCGACCGTTGTCGTAGGCGTCGGCCGTGTCAAAAAAAGTTACGCCCAAATCGAACGCCAAATTCTGCAGGCGAATGCCTTCAGCGGCATCCTGCGGACCCTTGCCCCACATAAAGCTGCCGTAAATAAAGTTACCAAACGAGAGTTCGGACACTTTCAGGTTCGTTTGTGGAACAACACGGTATTTCATAATGGCCTCGCCAAAACAAGCTGCGTTAACCGACGCCGTAACGCCTGCTTGGATAGTATCAGTTTTTGCTGTTCGTGTTAAGGGCTTTAACCGTAATCAATCAGCTCAATAGAAAAACCGAGGCGTTGGCGTTACGCTAACGAACGGCATGGCATGGACACATGTTGTTTGGCAGCCTTGCGCAAGGATGCCTATGCCGCCTCGCGCGAAAGTTCAGGTGATAGAAATGAATATAAACCCAGCCGCCGGTAAACCACCAGAAGCCGCAATGCTTGTAGACATTCCCAAGCTCATTACCGCGTATTATGCAGATCGGCCGGATATATCCATCCCGGAGCAGCGTGTGGCCTTTGGTACATCGGGTCATCGAGGCAGCTCGTTGGAGGTGGCATTTAATGAGTGGCATATTCTTGCGATCACGCAGGCCATATGTATGTATCGCGCTGCGAATAGTATTTCCGGACCGCTGTTCATGGGAATGGATACGCATGCGCTATCTACCCCGGCCCATGCCACGGCGCTTGAGGTGCTGGCTGCCAATCATGTGCAGGTTATGGTTGCCGACCCGGCCTCTGGTACGCCTTACACTCCAACGCCGGTGGTGTCGCACGCGATTCTTAACCATAATCGCGGGCGTAAAACGGGCTTGGCGGATGGCATTATTATTACCCCATCGCATAATCCACCGCGCGATGGTGGGTTTAAATACAACCCGCCAACCGGTGGGCCTGCGGATAGCGCCGCCACCAACTGGATTCAAGCCAAGGCCAACGAGATACTGCAAGCCGGCCTTCAGGGTGTTAAGCGTATGCCTCTGCAACAGGCGCTGCGTGCCGCGACAACCCGGCAGTACGATTATCGCAGTGGTTACATCGCGGAGCTTGACCAGGTGATTAATCTGGCGGTTGTATCTAATGCGAAATTGCGAATGGGCGTAGACCCCCTGGGCGGGGCGGGAGTGCATTATTGGGCGACAATTGCCGAACGCTACAAGCTCGATCTTACGGTAGTAAATAAAAATGTGGACCCGACATTCCGATTCTTGACACTGGATTGGGATGGTCAAATTCGCATGGATCCGTCTTCGCCGTATGCCATGGCTAACCTCATTGGCATGAAAGACCGGTTTGATATTTCCTTTGCATGCGATACCGATCACGACCGTCATGGTATTGTGGCTCGCAGTTGCGGATTGATGCCGCCCAATCATTACCTTTCTGTTGCGATATGGCATTTGCTGCAGCATCGGCCCCGGTGGTCCGGCAATGCGGCGGTTGGCAAAACGCTGGTAAGCAGCAGCATGATTGACCGTGTCACAGCCAAGCTGGGCCGGCGTGTCTGTGAAACACCGGTGGGTTTTAAATGGTTTGTGGATGGTCTTTTGGATGGCTCGATGTGCTTTGGCGGCGAAGAGAGTGCGGGAGCCTCGTTTCTGCGGCTGGATGGCAGCGCCTGGAGTACTGACAAAGATGGCTTTATTCCGTGCCTGCTGGCTGGCGAAATTCTGGCAACACATAAGCGCGACCCTGGCGAAATTTACCATCAGTTTACAACTGAGTTTGGGGAAAGCGTTTACGAGCGGGTAGAAGCCCCGGCAAACGCCGCACAAAGGGCGCTGCTGACCAAACTCTCCCCATCGCAAATTAAAGCGAAGGAACTTGCCGGTGAAACCATCGTCGCCATCTTGACCAAAGCTCCCGGCAACAATCAGCCGATCGGCGGGCTTAAGGTCGCGACCGCGAATGGATGGTTTGCCGCACGACCCTCTGGTACTGAGGCGATTTACAAAATATACGCCGAGAGCTTTAAGGGGCGCGAGCATCTAAATTGCCTAGTTGCTGAAGCACAGAAGATGGTAAGCGATGTACTCGGCGACGCGGTTGGAAGCACTGAATAATTAGATATGGCATAGATGGCAGCATGTGATTAATCGTACCTGCGGTGAAGTAAATGTGCTGGCGTATTCAATGCCGATGCGGGGATACGAAGCTCGCCAGAACCTTTTGCAGCCGAAGCCCGTGAAGTGTTAATGCAGCGCTTGACCACCCCACGCACGTGTAAAGAGCGGCCAAGCACAGGCAGAGGTAAATTGCCGTTCCGAAGTGAAAAAACCGGCATGAAGCTTGTGCGACATAAACGCTAGCCGACAATCCGAGGGGTGGGATTCGAACCCACGACCAGAAGATTATGAGTCCCCTGCTCTAACCGCTGAGCTACCCTCGGGAGGGAGTGGCGAGTTTGGCTCGCCATAAACGATAACTAACTATTTATCCGGCTTTGGGGGGCGTTGCAAGCGAGCCAAGCCTCCTTTCGCGGGCGACGGGGTGATGTCGTTTGATGATGGCAACCTATCACTTTGCATGTTTGAAGTAGATGTCTGGTGTCGCCGGCAGGATATGAATAGAAATAATGGTGGGTTTTGGGCCGGCAACGGTGCCGTTGTCGTCACTGACGGGCGTGTTGGCGAGTGTATCTACCACCTTCATGCCGCTGATGACTTGACCAAACCCCGTATATTGTCCGTCGAGTCCTGGGTTGGCCGCCTGCATGATAAAAAATTGCGATCCGGCCGAATCGGGCGATTGTGATCGAGCCATAGCCACCACTCCACGGACAAAAGGCCGATCGTTAAACTCCGCGGCCAAATTGTAGCCGGGACCACCGGTTCCGGCTCGGTCGGGAATATTGCTGACCGAGTCGCCGCCCTGGATCATAAATCCTTTGATGATCCGGTGAAAGTTAGAACCATCATAAAAGTGCTGCTGGGCCAGGGAGATAAAGTTATCTACCGTATTTGGCGCCTCGTCGTACCAGAACTTAAACGCAATGGAGCCTTTGCTGGTTTTTATTTTTGCATACGCGAGCGGCATCACATGAATTGCCACTGGCTTGAACTGAAGCAACATATCTTTCTTCTGGGCGGGTGAAAGAGTTGCGAGTTGAGAGGCCGGTATTTGGGCTAAAGCAGCGCGGTTGAAGCCAGGGTTGTCCAGTGTTTCAATTACCAAGGGTGTGGCGTTTTTCCAGGTGAGAATGTACGTGCCGGCGGATTCGATATGTGGGAAAAGCCGAGCCAGGTTCAAAGTGTTACCTCCGGCCAGCGGCGGTTTGAGCTTTTGTGGAGCGATGCTTTTGCCGTCGAGCGTGTAAAGGTGAAATTGTGGCAAACCGGCTGGCGAAAAGAGCGACGACGGTTTGGCCACATGGACATGGGCAAGCGCTTTGGTTGCTGCAAAGCCAAATTGCATCCATGCGGCTGCCGCAAGGGGGGTGGAGGTTGTTGCAAAGCTGACGCGAATAGGGGCATCCGGGCGGAAATATCCACGTGACGGCAGAATGAAGTGTTGCACGGTTGGGGCCGGTTCGGCCGTCAAATGCGGTTTGCTCTGGGTGCTGCCGACGGCCTGCGGTGTGGTTGCTGCGTATGCCGGGAAGACAGCGGCGATAAGTGGTAAGGAGATTACGAAGATAAGTTTGGGGAGCGATGGCTTCATTCGATACGACCTCACAGGCAAAAGGGACTGTCATCGTTTGGCAGATATTTCGCATTTATATCCGCCGTCGGGTTGGGTAGTGTCGCATGACCGGGTAACAATGGCAAATGCTAGGCCAAGCTTGGTTAGGAAGCCAGAAAGGGGGGTTAGATTTGGGCCTGAGCGGCCATGCTTATTTTGGCCGTCGGGTAGCACTTTTCAGCTTGGTCAAGACGCTTAGCGGAAGGCCACAGGCATAGCCGAGCAGGATGAACTGATGCAACAGTGTTACCGCCAATGCTCCACGGTCAAGCCAGCTTCTGGCGGAAGTTGTTACGGTGGCGTGGGTGAGCAGAACGCGGCCCTGGCCGGCTAAGTTTTGTATGATCGCGACATCTTCAAGAATGGGCAACTGTGGGAAACCGCCCACCAAATAAAAACTCTCCGCCTTCATAAACAGAGCCTGATCACCGTAGGGTGATGCGAAGAGTTTTGACCGCACATTTGCTCCCCATTCAATAACTCGGAGTGGTAATCCTTTGGCGTCAATTCCCAGACGGAAGGCTCCTGCCACGAAACCAGGCTTCTGAGCTGTTTGAAGGACGACATCGCGGTAATTTGGGGGTAGTCTGGAATCTGCATGCAGAAAGATCAAAATATCTGAATGAGCCTGCCACGCCCCCGCGTTCATTTGGTTGGCCCGACCACGTTGAGAGTTGATAACGATCGCCCCCGTCTCACGGGCCAGACGAACGCTTTCGTCGGTGCTGCCAGCATCCACGGCAATAACTTCAATTGACGAGTATTGGCGGGCCGAGGCTATTGCAGCCTGAATGTTAGCCGCTTCATTAAGCATTGGGATTATGACCGAGATAAGGGGCTTATTTGTGATAAGGCCCGCCTTTAGGGAATCCCAGACGGCGATATCTTCGGGGTGGTCAACATCGCTTAGCGGTTTAAGCAGGCCAACGCGTAAAGCAGTTGTTTTGGCTCGTAAAATGGTTTGTTTGAGGACGTTTTGTGATCCCCACGTTATGTCCTGAAATATGCTTGGCAAAAATCGGGACAGACCAATGAGGTAATAGCCACCGTCAAAAGCCGGGCCTATGGCGATGTCGTGGTTGGTAAGTACCTGCATGGCGCGATGGAGAATGGCGGGGGTTAGCTGCGGGCAGTCGGTTCCAATGATCACGGTGCGTTTGATGCCTTGGGCGAAGGCATCTTGAGCAGCTTGGCACATTCGCTGGCCGAGGTCGCCATCACCCTGGCGTATGAGGGGGAAGTCTGAGCCGAAAATCGCAGCCATTTCGTGCGCTTCGCCACCGGTAAAGCGAACCTCAACCTCCGCGCCGGTGTCGGCAGAAAACTGCCGGGCTACGCTGAGTACGTGGAGAGTCATTTGCGTTTGAAGCTTTGCCGCAGCGTCGGCCCCGATGGTCGGAATTAAACGTGTTTTGGTAAAACCGGGGACCGGTACCCGGGCAAAAACGATCAGTCGCTCGGTGGTGCGTTGAGGGTTGTCAGGGTGGAGGGCTTCGCGTGCTACCATTGTTAAAATGCCAGCGCCAGCGCCGAGTATGCCGCGCAGCGTTCCGGAAATTTTGGAAATGCCGACCCGGCGATGATAGGCGGCAGATATTTCGCCGCAACGAAGCCCGCGTCGCAAAGCTCGAATCTGCATTTGCACCGTCCAGCCAAAGCGACGGTCGCTCATGTTGAGCGAGGCAAGTTTGTCGGCAGCGATGGCTCGCAAGGGGCCGAGGTCGCTGAAGCGGGCGGCCCAGAATAGTCGCATCAAGAAGCATGCAAGGCGATTGCCAAAACGCTGCGGCAGAGTAAGCGAGCCTGGTTGGGCCCGCCCGAGGAGGCGCGAGCCTATGACCAAATCGGCTTGGCGAAAGATAATAGGGGCCACGAGGGCGGGAAGATCCGCCGGTTCATCGGCATCATCGGCGTCCATGAATACTAGGATATCCGCCGAGGAAGCGGCCTTGATGCCGGCAAGACATGCAGCGCCATAGCCGCGCTCGGGTTCATGTATAACGGTGGCACCGCAGGAGCGGGCAATTTGGGCAGTGCGATCGGTTGAGCCATTGTCTACGACGATGGGCTCGAGCCACTGTGGTAATCGCTGGAGAACCCGGCCGATTGCATTTTCTTCATTAAGAGCTGGAATAATGGCCATAATCTTTGCTTGGGTAAAGACTTGGGATGGTGCGGTGGTATTGCGCGGCAGGGCAATGACGGGTTTAGCCGGTCGCCAATACCAAGCGAAGAATAGTTCGCCGATGAGCCATATCCAAATGATGCCATGTTCCAGCCATATCCATGGGACTCGCTCAAAGAGGTAGTAGAGACCCAACGTGCTGGAATAGGCCAGCAGAGACGCATGCGGGCGCAGCGCCAGCAATGGAACCATCCAAATGTAATACCACGGAAACTCCGCGGGACTGAGCATAAAAATGGCCGCTACAACCAACAGGCATGCGGCGATAAAGCTTTCATGGCTGCGAGCGCAGCGGTTCAATGCCAGCGCCAGCACCCCAATCATCAGCAATGCGGTGGAGCAGCGAGCTAAGAGTCCGTCCATTTGTATTGGTACGCCTTTTGGAACAAGCAGGTGCTGCCAGAGCCATCGCTGCAGAAAAAAGAATCCGGAGTTATTCTGCCAGTACCGTGCGTACTGCCAGGTTGATTTCAGGCCAGCGCCATGACTGGGTTGAAGCATCGGCAGCAGCAGCAGTAAGGTTAGCGCGACAAACAGCGATGCTGTCAAGAAAATAGCAAAGGGGCGGCGGCCAATTCGGCGCCACAGCAGGGGTGCCAGCGTTGCGGGCCACAACTTAATGGCGGTGGCTAGCGCCAGCACCAGGGTTGCGAGTCTCCGATGGGGCCGCAAGGCCAGCAACACAAACAACACTATAAATGGTGTTATCATCACATCGAAGTGCATGTGAATATAGCTTTGTGCCAGCACGATGGGGTTGAACCAATAAATGGCCACCCAGGCTGTGGGCCGATCGAGCTTTTTAAGCAGGTGTACCAGGAGCAGGGCTGCGGCCAAGTCAAAGGAGAGTAACTCGATCCGCCAGATTGTGGTGTTCCAAGGTGAGAGCATATATGCGAGGGCAAAGAAGCCCTCGGTTACCGGTGGGTAGATGGTGCGCAGTTTCGGATGGTTAATGTTGCCGAGAATAAGTCCACTCTGTGTTTTGAGCTTGAGCAGCGTGCCTGGCATGCCGGGCGAGGCGGCGGTAGCGGCATGCACACTCGCGGGGCTGTGCGTGTACGGGCTGATGCCATGGGCGAGCACGGCGCCATCCCAAAGGTAGCGATCGTAGTCGCCGGAACTGGCGGGTACCATGCCGATGAGCGCCAAGCGCAGCGCCAGGCCCGCCAAGCCTATCGCGAGCAGCGTGAATTTGCGGTTTGCGAGCGGCCGTCCAAGTGCCAACAACAGCATATAGCAAATACCAGCCCCGACGAGTTGCCATGCTTCGTGCGCGATGGGCGCATGGTTTATCATCCAGCCGGTGCGCAGCAACAGGGCGGCCATGAGAAAAAAAGCGGTGGCGGAAGCTGCGGTAAAGAACATGGTTTTTGGGCGAATTGGCTCGATCATTTATAGCCTTTTCAATAAAAGCGAGCCAGAGTATCGGCGGATTGCCGGCCGACGGCAAGCGGTCATCAGCGATTGAGGCGAATCAGCATGCCCAAAAAGCTTTTGGCCCGACGGGTGAGCCGTGTGCGGTTAAATGCGTCGGCGGCACGTTTAATAACCTCCGCCTGCGTGGGATAAGGATGAATAACTGCCGCCAGCTTTCCGAGGCTCATGCTGGCGGCCATAGCCACCGTTACTTCGGAGATAATATCGCCTGCATGGGCGGCAACGAGCGTGGCCCCGAGAATTTTTCCCGTTTTTTTTTCGTAATGTATTTTTAGAAATCCTTGCGTGTCGGAGTCGAGGATGGCTCGGTCTATTTCGGCCATGTCTATTTTGATGGTATCAAAACTCAATCCTTTGGCCTGAGCCTCCGAGGCGTAGAGGCCGACGTGGGCAACCTCCGGTTGGGTGTAGGTGCACCAGGGAATGAGCAGCGCACTGGCCTTTTTTCGGCCGAAGAAAAGTGCATTTTGAATGACGATACGGGCCATGGCGTCTGCGGCGTGGGTGAATTTATATGGAAAGCAGATGTCGCCTGCGGCGAAGATGCGGCGATTGCTTGTGCGCAGATGATCGTCCACGTGAACGCCAGAGCGAGTGTCATAGGTTACGCCGGCGGCTTCTAAGTTTATGCCGCCAACATTGGGAGCGCGGCCGACGCCAATAAGTATGTGATCAACGGTGAGAGTTTGCGGACTGGTGGAAGTTTTGAGATGGAGTTGCTTTTGATTGCCTATGAGGTTTACTGATTGAATTTTTGCGTCGGTGTTAAACTCCACGCCATCGCTACGCATCGCGTGTTGTACGATGGCGGCGGCATCGCGATCTTCACGCGGCAAGAACTTCTTGCCCTGCTCCAGCACTACCACTTTAGAGCCGAAGCGGGCAAACGCCTGGGCGAGTTCGCAGCCGATGGGGCCGGCTCCTATAACGGCAAGCGATTTGGGAAGCGATGTAAGCGAGAACACATTTTCATTGGTTAAGTAGCCGGCTTCGCGGAGGCCGGGAATGGGCAAATCAACGGCACGGGCTCCGGTGGCAATGACGGCGTGAGAAAAGCTTAATTGCTTGCCGTCTACTTCAATGGCGGTTTTACTTTTAAACCAGCCCTCTCCAATAAACACATCCACACCGATATTTTTAAAACGGGCGGCGGAGTCGTGATGGCTGATGCCGGCGCGAAGTCGGCGCAAACGCTCCATTGCAATGGAAAAATCAGGCACCCATGAGTTACCGATGGACACGCCGAATTCGATGGCGGCGCGGGCTTGAGCACATGCCTTGGCGGCGCGAATGAGTGCCTTGGATGGCACACAGCCAACATTGAGGCAATCTCCACCCATAAGTTCGCGTTCGATGAGAGCCACTTTGGCTCCAAGGCCGGCAGCACCGGCAGCCGTTACAAGGCCGGCTGTGCCTGCACCGATTACCACAAGATCGTAGCGATCTCTGGGCTGGGGATTTAGCCAAACGGCCGGGTGTACATTAGCGGCAAGCTGTTGGTTGTGGGCGTCAAACGGTGCCAGCGCCGGGTGGGTGAAAGTGGAACTCATGTGAGAGGTTCTCCAATAGGAATGTTGTTGGGAGGTATCATGGTTTGTTCTGCAGGCTGTCGAGTTTCCAACTGTAATTTTTAAAAACAATGGTTGGCAGCGTACCAGCGGCGAGGTCGGCCTGGACGCGTTTGTTGTATCGGGCGATGAACTTAAGCACGGAGCCGGCCTTTTGGGCAAAGTCGCCGCCATACCAGTCGTAGAGTTCAGTCACATGCAGTGTTTTGCCGTCCGCGGAAAAGCGGACCCATCGCGGGTTGTTGTTGACAATTTCAGCCTGACTGTGGAGCTGAGCATTTAAGGTAGCTGGTTCATAGGCTTCTGCCCGCAGCGGCGGGCAGCCGATGGATGCGCAGTTGATGGCGAAGTGCACACGCGGATCGGCAAAATCCTGGCGTAGCATGAGTTCTACGGCGCTTAGGCTGTAGAGTTTGCCGCCGATGTTCCAGTGTACATAATCCCATCGCTGGCCGGATGGAATGTCTCGGATAGAGGTAATGTTGGGGTAGTGATCTAAAATAAGCCGCAGCGTAAAGGCATTGTAGGCGTTAATAAGCAGGGCAAATTTGTTGCGGCGTCCCAACTTGTCAAACGGCGCCTTGGCAAGCTGGGCGATGTAGGCATCAAGGTTTTGTGGATGCTTCGCAAGCCCTTGATAGTCAACCCAACCACCCTTATGCACAAAGCGGCCGACTACCTTGTTGAAAACAGCGTTATTAAACTGCGGGCCATTAGGATTTGACTTAAACTTGTTTTTGAGTGTAACCGGCGGAGGACCGAATAAGCCTGAAAGCGGTCCGCGATTAACCCAGGAGCATGCGGCAAGCATGACGGAGAGAGCAGCCGCTGCCACCAGCAACCAAGTGCGTCGAGAAGATGATGGCGCGGAAGTGGGAAGATTGGAGATGGGTTGGGTTTCCATGGTTAGTACCCCTGTTTGAGAAGCTAATGCTTTTTTTGCCAACCTGGTAATGTAAATGGTTACGGCTGCAATCAGTACGAGTCCGATGCCTACGAGCAGCCAATGCAAGGCAGAGTTATGATTTGTCTTTCCGGCACCTGCGGCCTGACTGGCGGCATAGCCCAGGTAGACATAGAGGAGTGTGCCCGGCAGCATACAGATCCAGCTTACAAGCACATAGGAGGCAAAGCGGATGGACGTAAGACCGAAGAAATAGTTGCTTAAGCTAAACGGCACCACCGGCGAGAGGCGAAGCAGGGCGACAATCTTCCAGCCATTGGAGCCGATAGCGCGGTCTATAGCCGCAAACCGGGGCCTGGAGGCTGTTGCCCTTTGTACGGCGGAACGAAAGGCATAGCGTCCAAGTAAATAGGCGGCTGCCGCGCCCAATGTTGCACCAATGGAGACAATGAGCGTTCCCCACCAAGGCCCATACAGCACACCAGCGAGCAAGGTAATCGCCGAGCCGGGAATGAGTAAAACGGTGGCGACAATATAGATTGCAACATAGACGGCTGCCCCCAGAGCGCCCTTACCGGCAAGCCATCCCTGGAGATGACTTATGCCCTGGCCGATGGGGATAATGCGTAAGATGAAAATGATGCTGGCAACAATGAGGAGAGCCGAGGCCCAGCGAACGATTTTTTCGGCGGATGATGTTTTGTTGCTATCGGTCATAACCGATTTCCTTTCTTCTAAGCGGGCCTTCCCACAGAGGTGGCTCGACCCTCATTAGACGGTTAAGACGCGATAATCTTACATTTAACCGGCGGCATTGCGGCTTAGCGGCAATTGATTGTCAACCAAGCTGCCGCCACAGGAGGAACCACCGCCGGCGGTGCACGCCAAGCAATGATCGCCGGTGGTGATACGGCGAGCCAAATAGGTTTGCGGGTCGAAGGTGGATATGTGGCCCGAACCTTCAGCGGGTAGTTTAATTGCGTAGTTAAAGTCGCAATCGTAGAGCGTGCCATCCCAGCCGACGTGCACCTGATGACGGCACATGAGTTCTGGCACGGTGGTTGGGTTGAAGGTGCGTTCGAGCAAATCAAGATATTTGGCGGCATATCCCTGGCGGGATAAGTCGTGGAGAAACCGGCCGATCGGCACGTTGGTAATGGTATAGAGTCGCGTGAATCGAATGCCAAAATGCCTGGCGAGTTCGCGGCGATAATCGGCTTCGAGGCTGACTTGGTTAGGCGGCAGCGATGGTCCGCCGGGGTTGTACACGAGGTCCAGTGGCATATCTTCACGAGACCCAAACCCGAGTGCGTTAAGGCGTTGGATTACCTCAATGCTTTCACGATACACATACTTGCCGCGTTGATGATCAACATTAGATTCGAGGTAGCATGGCAGCGAAGCAATGAGATGAATTTTATTTTTGGCATAAAAGTCGGGGAAATCCTGGTAGCCAGGCTCCAACATGATGGTAAGGTTGGTACGCACCATAACGTGAAGTTTTTGGGCAAGGGCGGCGAGTACAAAGCGTCGAAAATCGGGATGCATTTCGGGGGCACCCCCGGTTATGTCGAGGGTGGTAGCGCCTGCTTTGGCGGCGGCCGCAAGCACCTGCTCCATTGTTTGCCACGACATCTGTTCTTGTCGTTTTGGGGACGATTCCACATGGCAATGATGACAGGCCAAGTTACAGCGCAAGGCGATGTTAACCTGCACGGTTTGAACAGAGATTCCGCGGAGGGCAGCATCGCCGGCCTGGGCCGTACAATGGTCAAAACGATTGGCACTCGCGGCATTAATAACAGGCAAATTCATCTAAAGATTCCCATATAGAAAGACAGTTCATCCCATGTTTATACACCAATTGCTAGCAGCAACCATCACTGGCGCAGCAGGGGGCGGTATCGTCGCTGGCGACGTAATGCGAGTCTTTGGTTTGGCGTGGATGTCGCAAAGCCCCGGGTCGGCAGTTAAATACCTCGGCTTTGTCGGGTGGAATGTTTTTACGCGGAGGCAATCCAATAATTTGGCGATGGTAAGACGGCAATGGGCAGGCGAGAACAATGCCCGAGCGGAGAGTGGCTCAAGCGTTCTGGCATGTTTCCAAGCGTGAGATTCGGGCATTTTCATAAATGCAATGACCGCCATCGCGATGATAGCGGGAATGGCCCCCGAGGCGAGCATCCACCGCCAGCCTTGATTGGCCGGAAGCAGTGCCAGCATGGCCCAGCCAAACAGACCGGCGGCCAAGGCTCCAAACCCCCAGCCTGAAAAAGCCAGCGTCATTTTGGAGCCGCGATGATGGTTTTGAGCGATGTCCGCCACATAGGCGGAGCCAATGGGGTAGCCGCCGCCGATGCCTATACCCAAGATTAATCGCAGGGTTAAGAGTTGGTCGGGACCGGTGACAAACCCAGCGGCTATGGCGCAGGCGGCAATAATCAGCATGTTGACGATCATGGCTGGTTTGCGGCCCAGCAGATCCGCGAGGCGCCCGAAGATGGCTCCTCCTAAGAGCATTCCCAAAAAGGTTGCAGCCAGAAGCTCACCATTTTGCCCGGCACTGAGGTTGAAAGTCGGGGTAAGTTTTATAAGCTCCAGCGGAAGCATAAAGTTGTTGTAACCCGATAAAAAAAAGCCTAAAAACGCCACGAACATCACCAGGCGTGCACCGGATCGCTGAGGTGCGGCTGCGATTCTAGACTCCAGTGCTGTTGAAATCATAGATTGTCCTTTTCGATTGCGGTGCCCGCTCTATTTACTATCACACCACACTTACGGAATTTAGCCGCAAAAGGATGAGTTGAGTCGGAACCCTCATGTTCATAAGTCGTTGGGCGCAGCAGAATCTTACACGCTGGTGGCTACAATTTCTCCAGATGGCGGGATATTCCATGGCCAACGCCCATAGAATGATAGCGTCCATTGGCTAATGAGGCTGTGTTGACGAGCTTGGGCGATTGTCAGTAGCATTGGCTGACGCGGTAGATGGACGGGTAGAGGCTGCCGGTTGGGTTGTCGGTGGGGGTTCTTCGATAACCTGTACCGAGGTTTTAGTTGGCAAGCCCTCGCCGGTATTTGCAGGTTGGGCAGGTTTATGGGGAATAACTGCGCCGGCAATGGTGGTGACGGTTGGCTTCTGGCCGGGATGATTGGGCAAGCCCACCACCAGGACTGGATGCGGTGTGGAATATCCAAACTCAAATGCGTCGCTACCAGAGGAACTTGGCGGGCTGCGGAGCGCCGCTTGAGGCTTGTTGGCAGGCTGTGCACAGCCGCCGAGCGCGAGGGCGGTAAGGGCAAGGATGGAGCCGCTAATCAATAAAGACTTGTTCATATGCACCTTCTCTAAGCCTTAACGCTGGGTACGCCATCTACATTAAGCAGGCGTGCGGCTTCCATGCAATCTTTATCGCCACGGCCGCTCATGTTGATGATAAGCACCTGATGTTTGTCCATCTTGGCAGCTTGTTTCAGGGCAAATGCAACCGCATGGGCCGACTCCAAAGCCGGAATGATGCCTTCGCGCTGGGCGGTGGTGGTAAACGCCGCAAGTGCATCTGTATCGGTGCAGGCGTGGTAGCTTACGCGATTGGTGTCTTTCCAGTAGGCATGTTCAGGACCTACGCCAGGGTAATCTAACCCGGCGCTGATGCTGTGCACATCCGCTGTTTGGCCGTCTTGATTTTGCAGTACATAGGACAGCGAGCCGTGCAGTACGCCTGGTTGACCGAGCGAGAGCGACGCGGCGTGCTGCCCGAGTATAAGTCCCCGACCGCCGGCCTCCACTCCAAAAAGTTTTACCCCGGCATCTTCGACAAAAGGATAGAACATGCCGGCCGCATTAGAGCCACCGCCAACACAAGCGACGACTGCATCGGGCAATCGCCCTAAAAGCTGCATGGCCTGGCTGCGTGTTTCCTGCCCGATTACGCTCTGAAAATCTCGAACAATCTGTGGAAACGGGTGGGGGCCCACTACGCTGCCAATGATGTAATGCGTATGGCCTACCGATCCCATCCAATCTCGCATGGCTTCGTTGGTGGCATCTTTAAGAGTGCGCGATCCGGTCTCAACGGCGACCACGCGAGCCCCCATCAGCCTCATGCGAAATACATTCAGCGACTGCCGCCGTATATCTTCCGATCCCATGTATACATCGCAAGTAAGGCCAAAGGCGGCCGCTGCGGTGGCGGTGGCAACGCCGTGCTGGCCGGCGCCGGTTTCGGCGATGATGCGTTTTTTGCCCATACGCAGTGTAAGCAGGCCCTGGCCGATGGTGTTGTTGATTTTATGAGCGCCGGTATGAGCAAGGTCTTCGCGCTTTAGATATATCTTAGCGCCGCCGGCAAGTTCGGTAAGTCGCCGCGCGTGATACAAGGGAGTAGGGCGGCCGACGAATTCCTTGAGGTAATAGGACAGTTGCCGCTGAAAATCCGGGTCTTTGCGAGCGCGATCGTATTCTTCGGCAAGCTGGTGCACTGCGATCATAAGTGTTTCGGGTACATAGGTTCCGCCGTAAGGCCCAAAATGCCCGGTTGCATCCGGCACGGCGGCACTTGCCACATGCGGATTACCACGCTCGGCAACCTGAGAACTTGAGAGCCTGCTGGGGTTTTCTATAACGGCCTGGCTCATGAGACTCCTTCAATTAGGCCACTGGGCAGGCCATCTTTGCGTGCTGCCCAAATGTTTATGATAGTGGGCACAAACGTGATAAAGCAAACGAGAGTTAGGCCGGCGCTTAAGCCCTCGGTGCCGGCTATATGCCGAAACGGCTTCCGGTAAGGCGTTCAAAGGCTTCGACATACTTGCTTCTTGTATTGAGCACGATGTCGTTTGGGAGCGCAGGCCCCGGTGGGGCTTTATTCCAAGAGAGCGTTTCGAGGTAATTGCGAACGTACTGCTTGTCGAAGCTGGCCTGCTCGCGGCCCGGCAGGTATTCAACGGCGGGCCAAAAGCGAGAGCTGTCGGGCGTGAGAATTTCGTCAATTAAGATTGGATCAGGGTTAGTGGGGGCCACGCCCCATTCAAACTTGGTGTCGGCAATGATGATGCCCCGGCCCAAAGCGTAGGCCGCTGCCTGCTGATAAAGAGCAATGGACTTATCGCGAATAAACCCGGCGACGTCCGCACCAACGATGCTCTGCACCTCACCAAAACTGATGGCTTGGTCATGACCTTGCTCGGCCTTGGTGGTGGGCGTAAAAATTGGCTGTGCAAGCTGCTGGCAAAGCTTCAGGCCGGATGGCAAGGCAATGCCGCTGACGCTGCCTAGCTTTTGATACTCCTTCCAGCCTCCGCCTGTGATATAGCCGCGGACAACACATTCAATTGGAATTACTTTGGTTTTTCGCACGACAATGCTTCGGCCGTCAAGCTCTGCGGCGTATGGCTGCAGCAAGGCCGGAAAGGCTCGAATGTCGGTCGCGATAATGTGGTTGGGGGTTGTGTTGCCAAACTTGTTAAACCAAAAGTTGCTAAGCCGGGTGAGCACAGCGCCTTTATCGGGAATACCGGTGGGCAAAATTACATCAAAGGCGCTGATGCGATCGCTGGCCACAATAAGCAGTGAATCGCCGAGGTCGTAAACATCGCGTACTTTACCGCGCCGTACTGGAAGGTTTGGAATATCTGATTGTAGCAACGCCTTCACCAACGTACTCCATATACGGGTTAAAAATCCCAACGAGCGGCAGTATACCCGCGGCGTATGAGGATGTAACGGCGTGTCGGGCGGGATGATTGGCACCTGGTGTGGTAGCTGCCGTGCTGATGCGAAAAGGCGTATTTGTGTAACTTGCTGTTACCATTACATCTTGTTAGTTTACGTGCCATGATGGTTATACCGGTGCGTTAAACGTGTTCCGAGGCAGTTCTAGGAGATAATTATGCCGTGGTTCGATATGCCTTTGGAGCAACTTAAGCAATATGTCGTAACTGAAGCGGCCCCGCCGGATTTTGATGTATTCTGGCAAGGCTCGCTGAGTGATTCGGCAAAGTTTGACCTGCTGCCTCAATTTACACCCTTTGGCGGCGATATATACCGACAAGTGCGCGTATGGGATGTCAGCTTCAGCGGATTTATGGGGCAGCGAATAAAAGGGTGGCTTCTTTTGCCGCCGGACCGCGGAGCAAAGTATCCGTGTGTTGTGAGTTATGTAGGTTATACCGGCGGGCGAGGGTTGCCGGTGGAACATTTAGCTTTGCCTGTGGCGGGCATAGGTTGTTTTGTTATGGATACGCGTGGACAGGGGTGCAGCAGCGGGTCCACGGGAGACACTCCAGATGAAGGTGTTTGCGGCCCGCAACGGCCCGGGTTTATGACCCGCGGTATCGAATCGCGAGAAAGCTATTTCTATCGGCGGGTTTTTACCGATGCCGTGCGTGCCGTTGAAGCTGCGGCGGCTCATCCCGAAGTAGACTCAGCCCGCATTGGCGTAGCCGGGGCCAGCCAAGGGGGTGGTATTTCAATTGCAACCGCAGCTTTAAGCCCACGCGTTAAGCTGCTCATGGCAGACGTTGCGTTTTTGTGCCACTACCAGCGCGCCGTTACCCTGGTGGATACCTCGCCTTACAATGAAATAAGTCACTATCTTAAGGCTCATCGGCATCGCGTGGATATGGTGTTTAACACGCTGGCGTATTTTGACGGCATTCATTTTGCCCCGCGGATCAAGGCTCGGGCTCTTTTTTCCGTGGCGTTGATGGATGACACGTGCCCGCCGAGTACGGGTTTTGCGGTGTACAATCGCATTACAGCGCCGAAAGAAATGAAGGTTTATCCATTTAACAATCATGAAGGAGGGGGGGCGTTTCAGGTGCTGGAGCGACTGCAATTTGCCAAAAGCTATCTGTAGCCGGCATATATGATGCTGATGTTGCGATACCTTGCTTAGGCTGGTTTCTTCTGCGCATCGCATTGGCGGCCCGCAAGGTTTAGAATAGCAGGCAGATGGGTGGGGGCACCCACGCATCACGGGGGCAAATGGCGAAGGACACCATGCGCTTCATACAGAATTATGTTAGGTTGGTGCGGCTGGCCCTTGTATTATGGCCGACACTTGTGTTGCCGACGGCGTCAGGCGCTGAAGCGGCCATTAAAGCTCCGATCGTTGCGGCGGCACCCGCAACCAAGCCGGCACCAAGCCAAGTGCAAGCCAAACCGCCTCGTCAGCAGCTATTGATTGGATATATCGGACTCGTGTTTATTATTTTCGTTTTGACCGGGCTTATTTTGCAGGTAACGCTGATGATTGCACTGCGACGTGCCGTATTGCCCCGGTCAGATGCAAAAAAAGCCGCCACGCCCTATGTTGATGCATGGGCACTTGCCGGTAAGCGCGTCAGCGATAAACCGCCGGATGACGTGATGTTATAACGCACCGGCCACGGCCCATCGGCCGAGATTTCATTTCTGCAAGTTGCTTAGTTCACAGGGCCACAGAGGCTGCCGCTTTGGTCGGCCGAGACTCTGCGGCCGATTTGGTGGTGGCAGAGCCAGCGGTGGTCGTGGGTTTTCCGCCCGTCATGGTTGAAAAAACCTGTTGTGGATAGGCTCTAACCAAGGCTGCCTTTACGAGGCCTAGAAAGAGCGGGTCTGGGGTAAGCGGGCGGCTGGTGAGGCAGGGATGCGCCTGCGTTGCCATAAAATAGGGATGCATGCTCTCGGGAAGTTCGAGCATTTGCATGATGGGTTGGTGGGGGGCATGACCACTGAAAATAAGGCCGCCACGTTCCAACTGGTCAATGTATTTTGGTTCAACCTCATAGCGATGGCGAAAACGCAACCGAACGCTTTCCGCAGCGCCATACAAGTCGCTGATGCGACTGCCGGGCTTGAGTATAACATCCTTACCGCCGAGTCGCATGTTGCCGCCGAGGCCTTCGATTTTTTTCTGTTCCGGCAATACGTCAATGACCGGATGCGGACAGTGCGCGTCAAATTCGGTGGTATTGGCATTGGTCAGTCCGCAGACGTTGCGCGCGAATTCTACGACCGCCATTTGAAAGCCCAGACATATGCCCAGGTAGGGAATATTGTTTTCACGGGCAAAGCGAACACATTCAATTTTTCCTTCGGCACCGCGCGAACCAAACCCGCCGGGACACAAGACGGCATGGCAGCCGCGCAAGGCATCGGCTACATTGCGGGCATTAAGCTGACTGGTGTCAATCCACTGAATGTTGACACGACAGTGTGCGTGAGCGCCGCAATGCTCCAGAGCTTTGTCTATGCTGGCATAAGCGTCCCGCACCGAGGTGTATTTACCAGTGACGGCAATGTTGACGGTCTTTTCCTTGGGAGCCAACAGCCGTTCGACGAACCACTGCCACTTGCGACGGGCCTGATCTTCATTGCGCTGATTGACGCGCTCATGCAGGCCCAAAAGCGTAAGAACTTCGCGATCCATGCCGGCTTCGCGCAGCATTTCGGGCACGAGGTATATGCTAGGCATGTCGTGCATGGAAAAGACCCGGCGCAGCGGAACATTACTGAACATCGAAATCTTTTGGCGGACTTTATCGGTTACCGGGGAGGGGCATCGGCATGCAACGATATGGGGCTGCAAGCCCGCTTCCATGACCTGCCTCATTCCTAACTGTGCCGCCTTGGATTTTTGCTCGCCCAGCGATTGCGGCTCCATGATATACGTCAGGGCCACAATACAAACGGAATCTTCGCCTTCTTCGTAGGCGAGTTCACGCACGGCCTCAATAAAGTAGCCGTTCTCATAGTCACCGACGGTGCCGCCCACTTCCACAAAAACGATGTCGGCTTTTGATTCGGTGGCCAACTCTCGCAGGGTACGTTTTACTTCGCCCGTTACATGCGGAATCATCTGCACATCGCGACCAAGGTACTGGCCGTGTCGCTCGCGTTCCAAAATGCGGGTGAATATCTGGCCACTGGTAGTAAAGTTTCGGGCGGAAAGGTTTTCGTCGAGCATGCGCTCATAGGTGCCCAGGTCCATGTCGGTTTCCATGCCGTCATCGAGCACAAATACCTCACCATGCCTGAAAGGGTTGAGTGTTCCAGAGTCTATATTCAGGTAGCCCTCCATTTTTATGGGTGCTACCCGTAAGCCCTTATCCTTGAGAATCTTCGCGAGGCTGGAACTGAAAATACCCTTGCCCAGACCGCTCATCACTGTGCCCAGCACCACTACATACTTTGTGCGGCCTTTAACATAGCCTTCAGGCAGCGGGGTATAAAACTCCGTTTCATCGGTGCTATGCCCCAAGGCGGCCAAATCCGGATTTAATTCGTTTGTCATGCACAACCTCACAATGGTCTAAAGAATACTCGATAGTTGCCCGGTGGCAAAGTCGGGGTTTAAACCGATCAAATACTTATGTAATTTTGTTTAACTTATGTGCAAAAAGCAGCCGCCGCTGGTCTTGGCGGTACATCTTGCTTAGGCGACTTTTTAGAGCTGACGCGTCTGGATTGTATTTATGAAGCGATTCGGCAATGGCCACAAGCAGCGTGACCAGATTGCTAAAATCATTGACGTTGATGGTTTCCGCGGCAATGTGAGGGCCGCCGCGAAGCGCCTCGCTGATACGGGTTGTTGGCTTACACATGTTGTGATAGTTGCCCAGCGCCAGACAAATACCCGCGGCGTCGTAGCCAAATGCCTGAAACGCGGTCGTGTCGCAGGTGCCACCGTGCATCAGCCGCCGCTGCCAGTAAAAATCATTGGTACCATAAGCCAGGTCGGCTGCGGTGGCTCCGATAAATCGCGTAAGCCGGTCGCTGAAGATGCTTGTCTTGTCGCCAACACGTACCACGGGGCCGCCTCCCTGAGGCGATTCTGGCTGCAGGCTGCTGGTTTCAAGGCCAATGACCGATGCAGTTTGCTCCACCTCATGATTCATAATCGCCGCCAAGGATCCTGCAAAGCCGACCTCCTCTGCACGCGTAATCAACACCGTTAAGCTGGTTCTGGCTTTGCGAAGCACCAGTTCTTCCAGTGCTGCCAGGGCGGCGGCGACACCGGCTAGATCATCGCATGCCCTTGCATAAAGAATGTCGCGTTTAACGCGAGCATCAGGAATATCCCACATGCCAATGCTGCCCGGCGGCAAGGATGCGTCAACACCGGCAAGTTGCACAACCTTCTCGTTTGATTGCCTGCCAGGCATTACCGAAGTAATCTCCGCGGGTATCCAGCGGCCGTTAATGTGTGGCAGGGCGTGCAGCGAATGCTGCGTGCCTGACGATTCTGGGAGCCAGAATCGCGCACGTCCTCCAGCAAAACACTCGTATCGCACGCCCCCGCGAAACACCGCCTTGAGTTGTCCTTTTCGGCTGCGGTTCAAAGAGACGAAGCCGGGATGATCGCTGTGTGCCTCGAACACCAATTTGCGTTTCGACCTTGGCCGGTAATAATATTGCAGGTATATATTGCCCGCTCGGTCGCGGCGGCTGGTCAGCAATTTGCCCGCGTCAAGGCTGGGAACCCATTGGTTTATAAATTGATCAACATATTGCTCGTGATAGGGCGCTGTAGGCAGATTAACCACGGCTTTAAGTAAGTCGAGCAGGCGAGTGTTCACAGAATGGCATCCTTGGTCAAAGACCTATAGCGTTCAATGTGCCGCATGCCGCGATCACGGCATATCAATTAAGTCGCGGCTGCGTCGGAATCAGCCTGGGCGGCGTTCGCCGCCGCAAGTGCGGGGACGCCGGCGATGTCCTGCAGCGATTGGCCGTCGAGATGGCGCCGCAGCAGCAAATAGATGATGACATTGGAGCAGAAAAAATAGGCGACCGTATAGGCGCCAATCAGGCTGACCGCCAGATAGAGCCAAAAATAAACGCCTTGGGCCGCCAAAAACTCTGACCAGTTCATGGCCCACCAGTTGGGTGGATGCACCAAATGCTGCCACGTCGGAGCGGGCCATATGGCGCTTAACTTGTCTACGCCGCCATACCAGCCATGCGCATGAAAGAGCCAACTCACAGAAGCGCTTAGACAGGTGTGTGCTCCGAGCAGCATTAATAAAAGGGCAAAGCACAGAAACAAGTTCGTGACGACGCAATATCCCATCGCCAGGAGGCCGTAAAACAGCACACGCCATGGACTGGCGTAAACATAGCTGAAACTGCGGCTAATGGCGTCAAAGGCATCGGAGTTTTCGATGGCAACGGTGGGGTACATCAAGGTAAAGCCGCCGATCAAGCCGAGGATCATCAGCATGATAATAAAGCCGCCGATCAGAAATACCCAGAATAGCAGCCCCACATAAAGCTCACCGACAACCGGAATGGCCCCTGGCAGAGCCAGCAGCGCCAGAACCGCTCCGGTAAAAATAATGGTCAAAAATGGAAGCAGCGGAGTCATAAGAAATGTTCGAAGTTTTTCATGCGTAAATTGCCAGAGCGAGGTCAGATCATGTGGCTTGCCAGCCAGTTGCAGAGCGGCTCGGCGGCAGATCATCGCTCCGGCAATGGCAAAGGCGCATAGCGATACAATTAAAAAAATGAGCACGCTGGCTTCGTACGCTATTCGGCGCAGCCAAAGCGACGCGGTGGTGTCGGTTGGCTTTTTTTGCAGCGGCTCGGTGCCGGCCAGCAGCCAAGATGGGCCTGTTATCATAAGATTGGCCAGCGATCCACTGACGCTGCTGGAATCCCAAACTCGGCTTGCGTCTGAGGGCAAGACATGCAGGGTGATGGCATGGCTAGCTGTGCCGGTGCCGCCAATGCCATCGCCATTGTTGACCGCTGACAAACAGAGTACATGGAGAATGCTGTTCTCGAACTGATGAAACTGCGAAACCTCAAAATGCAGCAGCGCATCGAAAATGCCGCGTCCCACCACCGATCTGAGTCGCTCCATGCGGGACAGCAGTCGCTGGCCTGCGCGGCGAGCGGCTCTTTGCCTGTCAGAGGGAGACATGATTTTATTGGTGGCGAGGCCGGCGACGGTGGTGCGAAACTGCTGCTCATAAATAGCGCGAAGCCTGCTGTAGCAGGCGGCCGGTGATCGGGTGAGTTGGTCGGTCTCGGTGGGAGATAGGGCTTGGCCCGAGTTTTCCAGCAGAGTGAGTAATTCTTCGCGTTGGGCACTTTGCTGTTGCTCCAGCATACCCTGGTAGTAGCCGGGAATCGGGGAATGAAACTGTTGAATCGTGCCGGGCAACACCTGCGGCCCCCACACGACATCGAGTGCGCGGCCACAAATGTAAATGACCATGATGGCCGCCAAAGCGATCAGCAACGATGTGGGCTGAATCGCAAGTCGGAAGGCTTTAAAAATAAGGGAAAAATCAAAAATGCGGCCCCACGAAACGTGATCCAGCACGAACGGCCTTGGTGGGGGGCCTCCTGCTTTGGATGGGAGTTTGTCAACCATACTGGAGATAACCTCAATAACATCGCCTTGATATTACACGCGCGGATTCTGTGCCCATTGCAGTTTGCTGCCCAACATCTGCCAGTGCGACTGATCGGGGTTTTCAACCAGGCGCAGCACTTCCGGCGCTTTTCGCACCGTTACAGTTTGTCCTTCAGCCAGAGATTCAAGCACCTGACCATCAAAATTAACCATCGACCCCGGATTCACGCGGAGCGGAATCAGTTCTACAGTGGTGTTGGCAGGGAGGACAACCGGCCGGAATGAGAGCGAGTGTGCGCAGATGGGCGTAA
This sequence comes from Phycisphaerales bacterium, assembly GCA_013044165.1. Lineage (GTDB taxonomy): Bacteria > Planctomycetota > Phycisphaerae > WQYP01 > WQYP01 > JABEVB01. The sequence continues at coordinate 4,515 of JABEVB010000051.1, read as the reverse complement.
GCACAATCGCTTCCACCGCAGGCGAAAGCAACGGTCCACCTGCAGATAAGTTGTAGCCGGTGGAGCCTGATGCCGTCGAAACCACCACGCCATCCCCGCGGAAGGTGGTGATGTCCTGCCCATCTATCCGCAGCAGGATATCGAGCATTCTAAAGGGCGAGCCGCTGTTGATGGCTACTTCGTTGAGCGCCAGACATTCAAACTTGGTTGCCGGGACCTTCCTGCCGCTGCCTATACAACCATGCAGCATGAGCCGCTTGGTCACGGGGGCCTGGTTTGATGCAATAGCCGCCCAATGGTGTTGGAACTGCGCGACCGAAAAAGCGGCCATGTAGCCCAACTTGCCGAAATTGATGCCCACAACCCTTCCGCCCAGCTTCGCCAAAAACCTTGCTGCTTGCAGCAGCGTTCCATCGCCTCCAAGAACAATGACCAGGTCAGCTTTTAATCGTGCCAACGCATCTGTGGAAACATCAGATAAGTATTTGACCGCGCAGGCAGGCGATTGCTGATGCACAAAGGCCTGAACGTTGTGCGCTGCGGCTACCGCATCAGGCTTGGATGAATTGGCGATAATCGCAATTTGCATAGATGCAAGGATAACCGCTGAAAAGGCGATCAGCCAGCCTGCAAGCGGTCTTTGGTCCGTTTGCGGGCGCAAGGTGCGGCGCATCACTTGCCGCCAACGCCAAGGGGCCATAGTCTATCGGGATGGAAACAATTGAAAAACCAAAGCTACCGGTTCGTTCGGATGACGCACACAAGGGAGATTTCGGCCGTATTTTAATCATAGGCGGCTCGGAAACAATGGTGGGGGCTCCCGCTTTAGCGGCGCTGGGTGCCGCGCGTACGGGTGCCGGTCTGGTGCGGGTTGCCGTGCCCAAAGAAATTATTCCCGCGGTAATTACCTTATGCCCGACGGCAACGGGTTTCGCTTTGAGCAGCCGTGACGTCAAAGGGCTTATCAGCTTTGCCGACGAGCACGACGCGGTCGTTGTCGGGCCGGGGCTGGGGCAGTCACCAACCGTCAAACGAATTGTACTGGATTTGCTGGAACGTCACGCCGGCCCGTTGGTGCTGGATGCTGATGCGCTCAATGCCATTGCGACTTTGGAAGCCAGCGAATGGCCGCAGCGGCGCAACTGGAGCAATGTCGTTCTTACGCCGCATACCGGCGAGTTCATGCGGCTGATGGGGGCGGTGAGCCGGCGGGGCGGGGCGCTGGCGATGGCCACCGCGCCCGGCGATAAGGCGGAAGAACCTGGCGAGTCAAAGCGTAAAGCGGCCAATCAGGAAGACGAGCATCCATCCACGGCCGATGGTGCCCCGCTCGACTGGGCGGAACCACCCACCGAACCTGCGGCTCCTTCCGCGTCGCCCGGTGCTCCAGACCGAACGGCCTTGGCTGAACTTTTGAGTCGTGCGACAGGCTGTGTGGTGGTACTGAAGGGACACCGCACTGTTATTGCCGATGGGGCGCGGCATGCCATTAATGACACTGGAAACCCCGGCATGGCCACTGCCGGCAGCGGTGATGTGCTCTCTGGTGTAATAGCCGCATTGATTGGTCAACGTCTGTCGGTGGCGCAGGCGGCGGTGCTGGGTGTGCATGTGCACGGCCTTGCCGGTGACCTGGCGGCTGAAGCCATCGGACCTGTTGGTCTATTGGCTAGCGACATTGCCGCCATGCTGCCCAAGGCTTTGGCCGGCAGTATTGGATAGACTTTGCACCTGGTGGCGGCAAGAGGGGTGGTTATTCTGTAAAGCGTGGCGATCATAGCCGAGCGGAGTGCGCGATAGCTTGCCTATGAGTCTATTTGGCCTTCACGCAGATTCATGGGCAGCGGCGCGGGACGCTCCACCGACGATTGTAATGTCACATAGCGTTCATCGGCCGATGACTCTAAGAAAGCATTCATTGACTCCAGTACGTGCAGCGCCAGTTCTCCGCTGGCTCGATGTGGCCTTCCGGAAGCCAGTGCGGCGGCCATATCGGCCAATCCCAAACCACGCCAGTTATCCACATAACCATGGGTCAACGGTACCGGCGACCATGCAGTAGCACCGGCGCGGCGCACCTGAACTACGCCCCCAAATGTGTTAGGATCGGGCGTTTTTAACGATCCGCTGGTTCCGTAGATTTCTATCCAAGGCAAATCGGCCCCCCAAACGTCAAAACTCATCAGGACCGAAACAATGGCTCCGCAGGCGAAGTCTATGGTTCCGGTGATATGTGTGGGTGTAGTTACGGGTATGACACGACCAAACGTAGCTTGGCTGGTGGCGATGCGTTCGGGAAAGGTTATACGGGCGGAGCCGCACACACGGCGTGCCGGGCCAAGGATATTCACCAACGCAGCCAGATAATATGGTCCCATGTCCATCATTGGTCCACCGCCGGGCTGGTAGTAAAAATCTGGATTGGGATGCCAGCTTTCAACGCCATGGTTGGTCATAAATGCGCATGCCGCAATGGGCTGGCCAATCCAACCGTCATCAATTAGCTTCCGGCAGGTTTGAAGACCACCGCCGAGAAATGTATCCGGAGCGCAGCCCACCCGAAGTTGCTTTGCCACGGCCATCGCCATGATCTTCCGTCCGTCCGGGAGGGAACAGGCCAGTGGCTTTTCGCCATACACATGCTTGCCGGCATCAAGCGACGCCAATGCAACATCAGCATGTGCGGCCGGAATTGTCAGATTCAGGACAATATCCACATCCTCGCGCCGAACAAGATGTTCTGGAGAGCAGGCAGTTGGAATGTCAAACTCGGCAGCCCTTGCTTTGGCACGCGCAAGGTCAAGGTCGGAGCATGCGGTCACTTGCAGATTGTCAAAACGCAGGGCCGCCTTCAGGTAAGCTGTGCTGATGTTACCGCAACCGATAATGCCAACAGATGCTTTGCGCATGAATGGTTAATCTCCTGCTTAGGCAGGTTGATATTGTAGGTGTATTGAGCGGTGGCGGCAAAGCCTGCATGGCGGGAGCGGTTTAAGGAAGGGTATCGCGGCGATCCAGCCGCGACACCCGATGATTGCATTACATGTAAGACATTTTTCAGGCCCGCTCACGCCTGAACTTTACGTCGGCGGGCGAGCAGCAGCGGGAGTCCCGCCGCGCCAAGAATCGCCATGCTGGCCGGTTCGGGCGTGGCATCGCTTGGCACGAAGCTGATTTGAATGGATCTAAGAAGCACGCTGCTGCCGCTGGTGGCTGTGACATCCAAATAAGGATGGCTCAAGCTGAAGTCGGCCCACGGTATCGTCACTGAGTTGACACCCGAATTGGTCGGCCCGACAGTTGTAATTTGCGAGCCAAGCTGGCCCGGCGAGCCTGAGTCACCCAAAACGGCATGATCGCCGCCTTGTATGCTTCCGAACGTAATCGTAGCGTTGCCGGCCACAGCCAACGAGATCAAATTGGTTAAATTAACTTGGATCATTCCATTGTACTGTTGATTATCTGAATTGATCGCGTCAATTTCGTTGTCGGGCGCACCGACAAGGCCGAGACCCTGCTCGGACGACCCAGAATTTTTAGCGTAGAGTGCCGCCGGCGTACCAACCTCAGAAGTGAAGTTGAAGCCGTAGGCCGTTACCGTAGGTCTAATGCCGGTGGGGTTGGAATCCATTGCGGTGTATACCTGACTTGTGCCGAGTGTGCCAGTGGGCGAATTGAACGTCCAAGTGAGCGTGTCCGCGTGGACAGCCGTTGGGACCATCGCCGCGGATGCGACAGCTGCCAGCAATGTTCCAATGACCCTGGTGCGAATGCGCGAAACCATCAACTCTCTCCTTCTAAAAAAGTGGTACTAGCTATGCCGCCGGCGAAACAGTCGCCGACAGCAGCGCTCAGGCGAACAGCGCCGGAACAAAAGAATCCTATAAAACACTGCGGTCGAGAGTAAATCTATGAGCAGAGAACTGCTCAAACGACAGGCTGACTTTCTCTCTTCTCTCTGCGATCGGATAGGCTTACGGCCGCACCGCCAGAATACCGTCTAACTTTGTAGGTCGGCATTTTGCCTCTCTCACCGTGAACAATTAATGTTCAATGCGACCTCGTTGACGTCAGTATTTTGAATGAAATAGCGGTGTAATATTGGTTATAAGTTGGTAAGCCATGGCTGAATGGCAAGCAGGTGCGCACTTCTGGGACCTACAGCATGGCGGCGTCCGAGGCGCTGCTGGCGCCAAAGGTGTTCGCTTCCTGGAACAGGAAGAAACGTAAGCTATATCGGACGCTGCCGTGACAGACTCACGCCAGCAAGCTCACCGAGTGGGTAAACTTGATGTCGTTGCTTGATGTCCCCACCAGCAATTCAATTTTACCTGGCTCCAGTGCAAACTCGTTGGTGGCTGTGTCCCAATAGCGCAGAGCGGGATCGTCATGCGACAGTTTGAGTGTGACGGTGCAGGACATGCCCGATTTTATGTGCAGCCGCTTGAAATCAACAAGCTGCTTGATGGGCCGCACAATTTTGGACTTAAGAAATCGCACATATAGTTGTACGAT
>JABEVB010000050.1 GCA_013044165.1 Phycisphaerales bacterium | reverse complement strand
TTCACTTGTCAAAGAGCCGGCAGCGGCTGCTGCCGAGCGATCAGCGGGCAGCTTGCAGCCATCGGCAACAAACACTTTGTCGCCGGGGGCATTGTAGGCCGGGCATGAGCCGGGTAGACGATGGATTTTTGCCACAGCGGCCACAAAGTGGTGCTATTACGCCCAATGCCCTTCGTGTGGCCCGGTTCCTGAATATTTTCCCGTCCCTGGCATTTGGCGGAACCTGTCACAGGCCCGCGCGAGGGCGATTTCCTATCTCCACGGCTACGGTACGACTGGGTGGCTGCTGGTAGGCCTAGCTATTGGGGCGCTGGCTCGGACCGTCGGCGGATACATAGCTGTGGTACGAATGTGGCCGGTCAACCGCGAAATTATTGATTGGCGCCGGGTGTCGGAGCTTGTTGGATCGCAGTCCGATGGTGATGGCGGCCATGGCCCCTCGCAGCCGCCCGCTGCGGTTGCAGGCGAAGGGGGTGAAGATGGCGGCCCGAGTGGTCCATGTGTGCCGTGAGAAGGGTTGATGTAGCGGCCCAAGTGCGCCGTGCAAAGGCGAAGCGGCGGCTGCGCCGAGAACCCTGACGATCGGCTCCGTGCCGTATCGGGATTTTGGCCTCCGTGCCTCAAAAGGGGCGAGGTTGATTAGACGAAAAGGGGAGCGCTTGTGGTGCAGGCATCCGTGCCTGCCGGGGTGATTTCGGGTGGCGTGGCGCTTTTTTCGGTGCATATAATGCTGCTGTGGCATTTGGGGGTGGTTTGTTGGTTGCGATTGATGGCAGGTCGCTGCGGCGGCAGGTAGCGGGCACCGAGATGCCGAGATCGCGGTGTTTGGGTATGCGTTTGGCCAGACACATCGCGGTGGCCGCGTAGCACTGATATCTATTTACCGGACTGCATCTGCCGAGGCCAAGGTCGCCGGCCGCAGCTTCTATGGCGATGGCCTGGCTGCTTTTCATATCGAGCGTTTGGGCCATTTGCCATAAAAGTACACAAACTCGAGTTGAAATAAGCCCCCCGCTAACGTGACTTATGCCGGCAAAACACGTATACTTAAGGAGATTTATCCGTAGTGCGGCGTTCGCCTATGGAGGGCGAAATCGTTATTTTGGGGTTTCGCCCGCACAATACAACACCCATTAATGTTGAGGGTTTACCATCAGTTTAGAACCATCGGAAGCGTTTGAGCAGTCTATGCCGACTGACTCAAGTAGCGCAGAGTTAACATCCACAGCCGCTTCGTCGGCGAACGACGCGGGGCCAGCCGACGAGGCTTCGGCCGGCAGCACTGCCAGCAGCAAAACACGGCGGCGGCGGCGTGGTGGCCGTGGGCATCGCGGGCGCGGTCGAAGCAAACGCGCCCCGGCAACCACGACACCGGTTTTGGCACAAGAGGCTGCGCAAGACCTTGACGAGCAAACAGACGATGCTACAGCAGGCGCTGCAGAAACCGCGGAAGCGGCCGACATCGTTGCCGAGTCGCCAGCCGATAAGCCGGGCTTGGAGCCGACTGCGCCATCATCCGCCATCGAGCGAACCAGTCAACCAATCGCAGAGGTCGCTGCCGAAGAAACTGTCAAACCAGCGCCGCAGCGAGCAGTGGAAGCGAGGCATCGCACCAGCAGCCGGCGACGTCCACCTTTGGAATCGCCACTGGCCGATGTATCGGCACTGCCACCACATACAACGCCCGCCATGCGACTGGGCGCGCGGCATCTTGTGGCACGAGCGGGTCCCGGAGCCGTTCGCCATTTGGGGCGGCGCAGCTTTGGCGGCACTACCCGAACCCGGCAACAATTCAGGCCCAGCGGCGCACCCCCGGTCGTGGGCGAACAATCTTTGCCGACAGCGGCAACCGGCGAGTCGCATTTGCCCGCCCATGGCCATCCCCATAGCCGACACCACGTCGAAGCGCCCGGTGAGGCCAACAGGCCGACCACGCCGCGAGCCAACACGGCTGGCGAGAGGCTTTTAACCGGCCCAGCTAAGAACGAAGCAGCGGATACCGCCCCACCGGCCACTGGATCACTGCCAGAAGCCATTTTGGCGATGGCCCAGGCCGGCAGCGAAGCCGCTCAGATAGCCGCGCCCGCCCCACCGGTTCGCCGCAGCGGGCCGCCGCGACAACTGCTCATTAACGTCGCCGATGAGGACGAAGTGCGCATCGCGGTGCTTCAGCAGGGCATTCTCGATGAACTGTATATGGAGCGTGCCAGCACCGAATTGCACGTGGGCAATATCTACAAAGGGCGCGTTACGAATGTGGAACCTGCCATCCAGGCGGCATTTATTGATTTTGGCATCGGTAAGAACGGGTTTTTGCATATAAGCGACCTGCATCCGCAATACTTTTCGGGCGCGCGGCGAAGCGTCGGCCCAAAGCGCGGCCCACGCGGGGAGGCCGACGAAACTCCCGACAGCGACGACACCGACATTGAATCAGCAGCGCCGGGTGGCATCTACGGTGAAGGCGACCTGGAGTTTTCCGAAGATGCCATTGAAGAGTTTGATATGGAGGCAGGCCCCGATCACATCCTGCCGATGGAAAAAGTCGGCCGCAAAACGCCGCGTCACAGCCGACCGCCTATTCAGCAGTGCCTTCGGCGCGGCCAGGAAATTATTGTCCAGGTGACCAAAGAAGGCATTGGCACCAAAGGCCCCACCCTCACCAGCTACATCAGCCTGCCGGGCCGGTACCTCGTCATGATGCCGGGCATGAGCCAGCTTGGCGTATCGCGTAAAATAGAAGACGAGACCCAGCGCCGGGCGCTGCGCAAAATACTTCAAGAGCTGGACCCGCCCAAAAACCTGGGCTTCATCATTCGCACCGCCGGCATTGACCGCACCAAAAAAGAGCTGCAACAGGACCTGATGTACCTGGTGCGGATGTGGCGGCAAATTGGCCAGCGCATTACCACACAGGCGGCCCCCACCGAGCTGTATCAGGAAAGCGACCTGGTTATTCGCACCATTCGGGACCTGCCCATTGAAGATTTTGACCGCATTATCGTGGACGACCCGCAGGTGGCTCTGCGCGTGCGCGATTTTCTCTCGATTGTAAACCCCGCGGCCGGCGAACTGGTTGACGAATACACCGAGACGCTGCCGCTGTTTCAGCGGTTTAACGTGGAACGCCAGATTGAAAAAATCAACAGCCGCCGGGTGGAAATGCCCAACGGCGGTTCGCTGGTGATAGATTCCGCCGAGGCGCTGGTAGCTATTGACGTCAACTCCGGTCGCTACCGCGAGTTCCGCGATGCGGAGCTTACGGCGTACAACATCAACAAAGACGCCATCAAGGAAATCTGCCGGCAGTTGCGGCTTCGCGATCTTGGCGGCGTGGTGGTCATAGACTTTATAGACATGCGTGAAGACCGCCATAAGCGAGAAATTGAGCGTCTGCTTCGGGAAGAAATGAAGCTCGACCGCGCCCGCGCCAAGGTGCTGCGTATGAGCCAGTTCTGCATGGTGGAACTGACCCGTCAGCGGGTGAAGCCCAGCCTCAAACGAAGCATTTATCAGGACTGCCCGCATTGCCGCGGAGCGGCGCTGATTAAAACGCCTGAAAGCGTAACGCTCGACGTCATGCGCCGCCTCGCAGCCGGGGCCTCACGTGCCGATGTAAGCCGCATAGATGTGCGCGTCTACCCAACCGTGGCGACGTTTATACTCAACCGCAAGCGTAAGCAGCTTGTGGCGCTTGAAGATCGCTCCGGCAAGCGGTTCAACATCTATCCGGATGCCGCTCTGGCGGGCGACGCCGTGCTGCTCGAGGCTTTTGATATCCGAGGCAACCTGCTGAACCTCGGACTGTAAATAATGCACGCCATCGAGAAGGCTCGAACCTGCGGGCGGCTTTGTAGGCCTGTGCCGTTGCGTTATCATACAGGTAAATCCGCTGGCGGAAGCACAGGACCCGGCTCAATTGGAGCTTGGCGCTGTCCGGCGGTACGCACTGCGGAATGACTATCTATGGCCCAAGCCGACATTACCATCGTTACGGAGCAGCAGCTTCCGACGATTATAGAATTGTACAATCAGATATTTCGCCCGCAGGAAAATGAGGCTTATTTTCGGCGGCGTTTTCAAGGGCGATATAACGTGCTGGTCATGCTTGCCGCGCTTGATAACCGCGCCATTGGCTTTTGTATTGGCTTTGCACTTAAGCCGCATGTGTTTTACACCTGGCTGATTGGCGTGCATGGCGATTTTCGCCGAAAAAGCATCGGCCGCCAGCTTATGGAATCGCAGCATGAATGGGCGGCCGGCCATGGCTACGAGTTCTCGCGTTTTGAAACACTCAATCGGCATCGCTCGATGGTGCACATGGCCGTGGTGCTCGAGTACGATATTGTAGGCACCCGCTGGGACTCCACGCGCAGCGATCTGCTCATACAGTTTGAAAAACCACTGACTGAAGCCGTGCAATAATTTCGGGTAGCGCACCAGCCAGCAGTGCGTCACTGCCACCGGCCAAGCAAGCGGCGAGACATTGTAATGAACAGATTCGCATGATGACACGCCTTGCACTCATAGCCAAGCATACTGCGCCTGAAGTTGCCGGGCTTAGAGCCTGTTTGAAAACTCCGGCGGGATCGTCTTGCGGCCCAGGGCGGCCGTCTGCTGCGTTCTCGCTCCTCGCCATATTTTCGAATATGCCT
>JABEVB010000049.1 GCA_013044165.1 Phycisphaerales bacterium | reverse complement strand
GCACCGTGCGGAAATTCAGGAGAAGAAAGAGATAGGTTTTGTGCGCCAGAAGGTGCACATGAACATTACCGATGAGGTTTGTGAGTACTGCCTGGAATGCACCAATCAGACGGGATGCCCGGGTTTAAAGGTAGTTGCGACCGATTACGGCCCGAAAATACAGACTGACTTTACCACCTGTGTAAATGATGGTGCCTGTGCGCGTATAGATGCGTGCCCGAGCTTTGAGCAGGTAATTGTTACGCGTAAAAAGCCTCCGCGGATGCCGGATGAAGTGGTGGACCTTACGGGCATGCCGGAACCGCCGATGATGAAAATGAGCGACCACTGGCGGTGCTATCTGGCGGGTGTTGGCGGGATGGGCATAGGCACTGCCGGAGAGATACTGGTGCGTGCAGGCCACAAAGAAGGCTATCAGATTAACTTTGTGGATAAGAAGGGTTTGGCGATTCGTAATGGCGGGGTGTTTAGTCAATTGCTGTTTTCGCGAGGACCAACGCCCGGATCGGCGATTACGCCTTTTGGCAAAGCAGACTTGCTTATAGGCGTGGACGCGTTGGAGGCGGCGCGTGCCACTTCGCCCAACGATATGCTGCGTGTGGCGTCGCCTCGCTTTACGCATGCGGTGGTGAACGTTGGCAAGACTAATACTATTATGAGCCTGCTGGGGCGGGAAGATTTTTCGCCCGAGGAACTGGCGCAGCGCATAGAAAAACAGTGCAAGCCGGGGCAGTTTTTCAGCTTTAACGTGGGCGATTTATGCGAGCGATTGTTGGATTCCAAGCTTTACGCCAACATCATGATGTTGGGCGTGGCATACCAGCTTGGTTTTATTCCGGTTTCTTACAAGAGTATTACGTGGGCTATTCGCCATGCGGTGGGGCGTGAGTTTGAGCGCAACTATCGGGCGTTTAACATCGGTCGAAAAATCGTACTGCGGCCCGATTTGTTTGGTGTGGCGGCTCCGCGTGAAGTTGAAACCGTGGAAGGAGCCATTGAGCGCAAAGCCAAGATTTTGCAGGTGAGTTCGGCTTGGGGGAAACGCAACGCCCGCGAATACAGGGCTATGTGTACCGATACACTGGCCCAGATGCCTCAGTTGGACGACGCGGCAAAGCGCGATTATGTCATTCGGCTCTTTGACGCGATTCAATGGGGGACGCTGGTGTATGGCCGCGGATATGCCACGCGCGTGGTGCGGACGTATGCGCAGGACAACCCGGAGCGGGCGTTTGCGGTGACGCGGGCGGTTATTTGGAACTTGGCCAAAGTAATGATGATTAAAGATGAGGTGTACGTGGCCATGATGTACACCAGCCCGGAGAAATATCGTCGCGACCGCCGCCGTTTTAATGTCAACCCGGCGAACGGCGATAAAATTAAGTATCTGCATTTGAACCGGCCGGAGTTTGAGATTGCGGGCTTTAAGCTACGCTTTCATCTGAAGGGTCGCGATTGGCACATGCGAGTTCTGCGACATTGTCGTTGGCTGCGAACGCTGCTGCCAAGCTGGCATGCGAGGGAAAAAGCCTTTCGTGACTGGTACATGCGGCTGGTAGACACCTGCGAACTCCACGAGCCTTGGTTGTACAATCTGTGGCTGGATATTATGCGATCGCCTGAGGCAGTCACCGGGTTCCGCGAGGTGCGTTATCCAAAAATGGAAGCGGCGCAAGGGCGGGTAAAGGAATTGCAGCGGGCGATTGTGGTAGGCAAAGCAGACAGCGAGTTGCGCAACATTCCGCGGTCGGTAAGTTTGAGCAATCAGGTGATTGGCACGTTTCGAGGGTCGGCTTAGAGCGAAAACGGCTGATGGGGTGCGGGGGCGGTTCTTGGCCCCGAGATGGTGGCGCAAAGCTTTTTTAGCTGCGTCGTTGAGCATGTGGTGGTGGGTACGGCGCTTGGCCCTGGTTAAAAGAGATGAGATGGTTGTTGTGGCCTACCTCAGTTATGCGGCTCGGTGTAATTGCCGCAGTATTATTCTTGACGTTTTGGCGGGGTAACATAGAATCACGGTTAATCGCCGAGCTTTCAGGGATGCTATAGTGCTTCCGGCGGCGGAACCCAAGCGTGAGGAGCGTTGCATGGCGGTTCACTCAAGCGTAGGCCTTAAACGAAAACTATCGGCAGCATTGGCGGTTGGTGTCTGCTGCGCGATGATTGGTTTGGTGCGTGCGGGCAGCAGCGCCAAGGCGCCAGTGCGGGTATTGCCGGGCACACAGGTGCTGCCGCATGCCGTCGCTGAGAACCTCAATCTGAAAGAGCTATGGCAAATACCGATTGGCCTGTCAAAAGTTGATGGCGATCAGGTGTTGGGCATGTGGCGCGTAGGGCCTGATTTGTACGTTTCCACGCGACATGGTTATCTTATTTCGATCAATGCCAAGGCCGGAACTATTAACTGGGATGCCAAGCCGGCACGCGATGGACGGACCATCTCAGCTCCGGCGGTGGCGGGTAAAGACAAAGTAGCTATTTTTGCGCAAGGCTACGCGCTGACAATGAATACCAGGACGGGGGAGATTACCAAGCGAGGGTTGCTTGGGGCCGCACCCGGCACCGATCCCGCTATATACAATGGGCGGTTGCTGATGGGGGGTGTAGATGGCGGCTTTTATGGTTTGTCAGCTAAGTTTCCAGGGATTGTCAGGTGGGCGCAGCTTTCTGCCAAAGACTCATTTACTTCGGACCCGGTTTTGGGCATTGATGGCTCGGTAACCTTTGCGAGCCATTTGGGTTACATTTGGAATAAGGATGCAACTTCAGGCGCCGGCAACTGGAAACGTACCGTTCTGGGCGGCGTTGTAGCGCCGCTGACGAGTGTGGGGAAACTGGCATTTGTGCCATCGCTCGACAGCAACGTGTACGCCTTTGAAATTACCTCAGGGCAGTGCCCATGGGTGGAGCATTTGCCGGGGCGGTTGGATCAACCTGCGATTCCCAGTGGCAAGCAACTGCTGGTGGTGAGCAGCGGCATTGGTCTTTTTTCGCTGAATTCGCAAACGGGTGTTGAAAAATGGGGGCCGGTAAAGGGCATTGCCAGGATATTGGCGATTCATCAAGGCCAGGCCTATGGGATTACAGCTTCTGGCGAGATAAAGCTGATATCGCTGGGCACGGGTCAGATTGACGCCTCGGGTTCGATTCCGATGTTGCACGCCTTTGCCGACAACTGGGCCGGCTCGACTGTTTATGTGGCGACCACCGATGGGCGCGTGGCCGCACTCGTGCCTGACGAGACTCCCTGATTTGCGTTGTACTTGTTAAATGCGATTCGCCGGCTGCCAGGAGATTTTTCGGGCAGGCGCATGGTCGTTGTTTTGTAATTCGTAGAGAAAAATGAAATGGCAAATGATGTTGTGGCTGTTAAGCGGGCTTTAATATCGGTGTCGGACAAGGCGGGCATTGTGGAGTTTGCCATAGCGCTCCAGCGGGAGTTTGGGGTGGAGCTTGTTTCAACCGGAGGCACGGCAAAAGCGCTGGGTGAAGCGGGATTAAAGGTGCGGGATGTTTCGGAGGTGACGGGCTTTGCGGAAATGATGAGCGGGCGGGTTAAAACGCTCCATCCGCTGATTCATGGAGGTTTGCTGGCGCTGCGGGACGATCCCGAGCATGTTGCGGCGATGCAACAACACCATATCCCGCCGATAGACATGCTTGTGGTTAATCTGTACCCTTTTGAACAGACGGTTGCCAAGCCGGATTGTACCTTCGAGCACGCCATCGAAAACATTGACATTGGCGGGCCGGCGATGATTCGCTCGGCCGGGAAAAATCATCGCAGTGTTGCGCTTGTGACCGATGCGGGGCAATATCAGCAAACGCTGGATGAGTTAAGACTCCATGGGGGTGGCACGACTTACGATTTTCGCAGAGCGATGGCGACGCGGGCGTTTGCGCGTACGGCTGCTTATGATGCCGCCATACATGCATATTTGCGAAACGTCAGTGGAGAGGCCAAGGTGAACTCTGCTCAAGCCGCTGGCACCACATTGCCTGCGCAGATAGACCTTTCGCTTAAAAAGTCGCAATCGCTCCGCTATGGCGAAAACCCGCATCAGGCGGCGGGGCTATATGTAAATGAAGCAATGCGCGGCGGCATTGCGGCCGCCCGGCAACTGCATGGCAAGGAGCTTTCGTATATTAACCTGCTTGATGCCGACGCGGCATGGTCGTTGGTGCGCGAGTTCGATCGGCCAGCGGTTGCCGTCATTAAACATGCCAACCCGTGTGGATGTGCCGCTGCCGATACAATTGCGGAGGCGTTTGATGCGGCGTATGCGGGCGACCCGGTTGCGGCGTTTGGCGGTATTGTGGCGCTGAACCGAAACGTCAACCAGGCGACTGCGGAGCGTATAGCCTCTGGCAAGCGTTTTTTAGAGGTATTGCTGGCGCCGGGCTTTGAGGCTGATGCATTGGCATTGCTGAAGGGCCGCTGGGCGGACTGTCGCATTCTGGCGTTGCCGGCGGATGGAGTGTCTGATCAAACGTTGAAAATGCACAGCATCATGGGTGGCGTTTTAATGCAGGCGTCTGATGCGGCGGGCTTTGATCGCATGACAGCGCGGGTGGTTTCGCAGAGGCAACCCACTCAGCGAGAGTGGGTTGATATGGCGTTTGCGTGGCTGGTGGTCAAGCATGTTAAGAGCAATGCCATCAGTGTGGCTGCCAGCGAGCAGTTGCTGGCCAGCGGAGCGGGGCAAATGAGCCGCGTGACAAGCTGCCGTCTGGCGGTAGAACTTGCCGCGCAAAACGGGCACAAGGAGCGATTGGCCGGCGCGGTGGCGGCCTCGGATGCGTTTTTCCCGTTTAGCGATGGCCCGGCCATTTTGCTGGATGCAGGCATAACGGCCATCATTCAGCCGGGCGGATCCAAACGCGACCAAGACACCATAGATTTATGCAACGAGCGCGGAGCGGCGCTGGTGTTGACCGGACAGCGGCACTTTTTACATTAATACCCACCGCAAAAGCGGCTTGGTAAGAAATGCCGCGGAGCGGCAAGATGTCTGCAAATGACGCAGCGACTGGCTCTGCCGAGAAGTAATCATGCCGGCCGAGATACAGTTTGCTCATTGGCTTTCATAAAAGTCTGATGCAGCATCAGACTCTTAAGGGATTTGCGCGTCGGAGTCGGACTTATTGCCAATCCAGGTCACATGATAAACACAGCCGTTGGAATCGCTGCTGAAGTAAATGGAGCCATCAGCAGCCTCGGCAACATCAACCGGGCGGGCGAGGAAGCTATTGTTGGGGCCCAGGGTTGAAAGAATGCGGAACGAACCGTATGGCTTTCCGGTGAGTTTATCAAACAGAACGCATTGCAGGCGATAGCCCACCTTTTGGGTGCTGTCCCACGAGCCGTGGCAGGCCACAATTGCGTCGCCCTTCATTCCGGGAAAATAGTTGCTGGTTAAAAATGTAAATGAAATAGTGGACCAATGCGCTCCAAAGCACCAAGCGGGTGGAATGGCGATTTCGGCGTAGTGCATGGTTTTTGGATTGTGTAAAAGCTCGTAACGTGGGATGTTGTTGCCCACCACATACGGGTGGCCATAAAACCCGCCGCGGATGTAATGATTGAACTCGTCAGGCGGGTTAAGGTCGGTAACTCGCTGTTGACCAAAGTGCTCGCCTAAGGGGTGGCCAAAATTGTCGCTGCCTTCGTCGCAGCCCCATATTTCGCGTGTGCCGGGACGCATTCGCAGCCGCTCGGTATTGCGAATTCCACTGCACCAGAGAGTTTTGCCCGTCCCATCGCGGTTGTAGCGCCAGATGATCTCGCGGCCAAGATTGCGGCAATCCGTGATGTTGTCCAAGTCTCCAACGCTGGTGTAGAGGTGATGCCTGGTTACCAGCAGACTTCGCCACCAGTGACCGCCAAATTTAGGAAGTCGCGAGGGGGCAATAATGGTTTGCACCGCACCAGCCGGTTTGATGCCATCAGCATCGGCGACCTTATAGATGCCGGTGCTTGTGGCAAACCAGAGCCAATTATTGCGGTACACCATACACTGCACATGCGAATAGCCATTAAGAAAAGTAGTAATGGATTGAAACTTGCCGTGCGCGTCGGGATCGCGCAAGGCCAGAATCTGGCCATGTCCGGGGCCACTGACGAAAAGGGTGCCATGATTGTCGAAACACAGGAACCGTGCTTCGGAGAGATGGCTGGCGGCGAGTGTGACGCGGAAGCCGGGGCGCACGGTAAAGGCCGGAACGCCGGGGCCTAAGGCCGACGGCAAAGCGGCGTGAACTGCCGCAATGCCGGCATGCAGAACGGTAAAGGCGAGCAAGAGCATAAAGCTAAACCGGGTAAATCGCATGGGGTGGCTCCTTATCAATCGCGTGTAGTATCAACTGCACTATAGAGCGTTGTCAATACTCCGGCGGTGCGTTCAGGCGATTGAGGCGTCAAACAAAGGTTATTTTGCGGGCAGCGAAGGCGCACATGCGCAGCAGCAGCAGGCCATGACGGAAGCGTGAAATATTGGTGCTGCCGTATACCCTCTGTTTGTAATGCACAGGGACGTCCATTATTTTGAGGTTAAGTCTTGCAGATCCGAAAAGCAGGTCAAAATCGCCGAAGGGGTCGAAATCGCCGAAGTAAGCGCGGTTTTGGACGATGCGGTAATAGTCGCTCCGGCGGAGCGCTTTGGTGCCGCAGAGTGTGTCACGCAAATTCTGCCCCAGCAGAAACGTAAACAGATAGCCAAAGCATTTGTTGGCAATCATGTTGAGAAACTGCATGGCCTGGCGTTCCATGGGGTACACGAGGCGTGAACCATTGGCGAATTCGCATTTGCCGGTGGTTATAAGTTCGATGAACCGGGGCAGTTCTTCCGGTGGAACGGAAAGATCGCCATCAAGAATGATGAAGATATCGCCGACAGCCGCGGCAAAGCCGGTTCGCACGGCATCGCCTTTGCCTCGGCCGGGCTGCTTCATGGCTTTAACCGTCATTGGTCCGTTGTAGGAGGCGACCGCCTGCTCAACAGCCTGCCAGGTGTCGTCGGTGCTGTTGCCTTCAACAAAAATGAGTTCCTGCCGGGCCGCCATTATCGGTACGCGATTGAGCAGAGGCAGGATATTGCCGGCCTCGTTACGCACCGGTACCAGCACTGATACGGATTCTTCATTATTATTTCCGGTGGTTACGCCGGAGATGGGTACGTCGAGCGGGCGTGCTATGCTGATGGTGCATAGGGTAAGCTGCCGCAGGCCCGGCAGGGGGGCAAGCCACCGGTTGATGATATTGCTGACAATGGGAATGTTAAACGGCAGCAACATGCTTTGTACCTGCCGCACGATGGCGAAGTCGCTCTGCGCCAATAGATTGCGGACCTCATCGCCGGGAATCCAGCTTTCGTCGAATACGCGCTGCTTCCAACCGATGACTTCGGAAAGACGAATCAGCGGCTGCCACAGGCGGCTGAAACTGCACACGATGACGCGGGTATGCTCCGCACAGAACGGCCGCAGGGCCTGAAGCACGGTATGCACATCGTAGAGTTGCGGCAAGATGCCGGAGAGGATGATGTAGTCGAATGGGGTCTGCGGGACCGACGAAACATCTTCAGCGGCGGATGTTATAAACTGCAAATGAGGATATTTGGCCCGGGCTTCATCAATTACGGAAGCGCAAAAATCAAGGCCAACGCCAAGCGAAGGCTTAAGCGCTGCGAGCATGGAGCCATCGCCGCAGCCAAGGTCCAAAACCTTGCTCGCCGCCGGAATAATGCGGGTAAGGCGCTGGGTTAAATAGTCGTGAAAATAGGCGTTGCGCCGGCGGCTGGCGGCAAGCTTTGCCTGATATTGCTCCTGAAAATTCAAGATCGTCTGCCGGTGCTTTTCTGCGGGGCCAAGCTGACTTGCACCTGCCGCCGACACGGGGGCGGTGTTATCAGGCATTAAGTGCGTTGGCGCGGTATCCGCCATCAGCTATGACTCCTGGTAAGCACAGTCATCGCCCGGCTTTAGGGGCGTTTATGCAACATCGGCGGGCATGCGGTTACGTGGGCCATGCTATCAGGTGGCATCAGGGCTTGCCGCAGTCGCATTTTGTGCCGGGGCAGCGGCTGTGGCCGAAACTTCCGCTCGCCATGTCGCTTCGTCCACTTCGGTTACCTTGGCATTGCCGATGAGCGTATCGAGCACTTTGTCATCAAATACGCGGGTAACGAATTGTTCAAAACCGCCGGACTTTTTGAGTTGCTGCATGAACTTTTCGGGGCGTTGGCCTTCCTGAAACGCGATTTCGGAGGCGACTCCAAAAACATCATCAGCGGTAATTTTGACATGAAATTGTTCGCCAATTTTCTTCAAAATGAAGTAGGTTTTCAGCTCGTTTGTGGCCTCTTTGAGCGAACTGGCCCTCAACTCTTCAACATGCTTGCTGACATCATCCGGCGATATGCCTTGTGAGAACAACTGAGACACGCGGCGGCGCAGCACCAGGTTCTGCTGGCGGGCCGAGAGATTTTCGGGTACTGAAAGTTCGCATCGCTCCAGAAGATACCGCATTACCTGGCTACGCATGGCACTTTGGGTTTCGCTGGTGAGCCGCTTTGTCAGCGCTTCGCGCATGGATTGGCGCATGTCTTCGAGGCTGTCGAAGCCGCTGTCGGTGGCGAGTTTATCGTTAAGTTCGGGCGCTTCAAAATGCGATACCGCCAAAGGAGTTACCTGGACGGTCACGTTCTTGCCGCGAAGAGCCTCATCTGCATGATCGGCGGGGCCGGTGGTTTTAAGCTCGATGAGCTTGTCGGTCTGAGCACCCGTCAAGTGTTGCTGAAGGTTCTCAAACCGAAGGCCTCCCACCGCCGCTGAATTAACGGCCAGAGTTACCTCATCATAATTATGAATTACTGAGCCGTCCTCGGCCAGCACCTTCACATTGGCTTGGATCATATCTTCCGGGCCTGCGGGATTGGACGTTTTTGCCCAATTGCCCATGCCCCTGCGCAAATGCTGCATGGCAAGATCGAGTCGCTCGTCGGTTGGCTGGAAGATTGGCTTTTTAATTTCGATATTGGCAAGATCGGGCAGCGGGAACTCAGGCTCAACTTCGACCGTTACGCTGAAGGTGAAAGGCCCGGCTTCGGGCACGTCAAGTTTAGCAACGTCGAGTTCGGGCTCGCCGACGAGCTTGAGTTCATGCTCGGCAACGGCGCTCTCAATGGATTCTTTGACCAATTCCTGCTTTACCTGATCGCCAATGGCCGATCCGAATCGCTTTTCGAGAAGCCTCCGTGGTGTGCGACCGCGCCGGAAGCCGGGGATAGCGGCTTCGCGCTGCAGCGTTTTGTAGGCGGTGCCGATGGTTTTGGCGATTTGCTCTTCCGGTATGGTAATGGAGAGTTTTTTGCGCGTAGCGCCGAGGTCTTCAACCGCGCAGGTGGAATTAAATTTTTCTTCCGGCGCAGTGGTTTGCGATGCGGTGCTTTCGGTCATGGTGATATTCTCCAAGTTGGCGGGAGCTGGCTGGGGCATAACGGGCCAAAACAATCGGCCAATTCATCGCCCATAAGGCTGCCGTCCGGGCATTGCTGCTTCAGGTTTTTGGCGTTGAGAAGGGAAGAATGCTCCGAAGAGCCTTCGGCTTCGCAGGCGACAAGGCGCTGTGCCTTGAGGCCACCATCTGCTTCACGACCAACGCCTGGCACCCGACCATACCGGTAACTCGTGGCAGAGAGTTCAGACCGAGTTCATCGGCCCAAACAGATAGTATGCTAGAGGACATTGGCGAAAATTGCAAATCGTGCGAGCAGGGTGGGCCGGTAAAGATTTGGCGGGGCATGACTTGACGCGCGATATTTCAGATGATAGCCTAGAAATCTAGGTTTTGAATATTAGGTGATATTATGGCATTTGCAAACACTCCGACCGAACGCGAACTGGAAATATTAGCCATTCTATGGGAGCGGGGGTCGGCGAGCGTTCGCGAGGTGTTTGACCTCATGCGGCAACGGGAGAATATAGCGCAAAACACGGTGCAGACGTTTTTGCGCGTGATGGAAGAAAAAGGTCTGGTGGCGCATGAAACGCAGGGGCGTGCGTTTATTTACCGGCCGCTTTATTCGCGTCAACGTCTTGTTGGCCAGTTTGTAGATCGCGTCTTTAATGGCGCGGTCGGCGATTTGGTGTTGCAGGCACTGCAAATGAAGCGTCTTTCAGCGGGCGAGATAAGCGCAATAGAGCAAATGATTGAGCAAACGCGTCAAGCCTGATGCCGCTTGGCCAAGCCGGAGTTATCTACAGATGCAACTGATTGCACAATGGATGATCAACACGGCCTTCAGTGGCAGCCTGGTCCTCTTGTTGGGGGTTATAGCCATGCGCGTACCGCAGTCGCCCGCGGTTCGGCAGCGTGTGGGTGAAGCGTTTATATTTGGTTTACTGCTGGCGGCGCTTTTAGCGGCTGTGCCCGTCTGGCCACACTGGGCGCTGCCGGTGGTGCGGTTGCCTGCAAGCCCCATAGCGCGATCTGCCACGGTGGATGGGCATATTGGTCTGGTGCATTCGAACGGTGCGGCCAGCGGCAGAGGCGGCGCGGCGGTTTCTTCGGCGGCAGGGGGTAAGGCTTTGTTGGCAGCGCCGGCGGTTATGAAAGGTGGGCATTGGCTGGCGACGATTTTGCCTGCAGCATTGGTTATTGCTTACTTGGCCGGCTGCGCATTTATGGCGATGCGGCTTGTGTTGGGACATTGCAAATTGTCTCGATTGATTAACCGCAGCGCCAACCCGCCGGCTGAAATCTTAGAAATGTGGCATGACTTGGCGGCTCGAGCCAGCCAGAGTCGCGTGCGTCTGCTGGTAGCGCCAGGCATCGCCAGCGCCATGACTTTTGGCGTGCGCAAAGCGGTAGTGGTTATTCCTGAAGATTTGTGCCATGAGCATTTTCGCAAGCATTTGCGCTTTGTGCTGCAGCATGAACTGGTACATGTGCGTCGGCGCGATGCACTGACCGGCTTGGCGGCGGCCATTGCGGGCGTTTTGTTTTTTTATCAACCGCTTTTCTGGCTGGCGCGGCGGCACATACGCCGCTGTCAGGAGTTTACGGCTGATCGGATGGCGGCCGGCAAGGCGTTGCGCAGCGACTACGCGGCGTGCCTGCTTGATCTGGTAAAGCTGCACGTTGGGCCGGTTGGGCAAACAATGGGGGCGAGTGGGGTGTTGGCGTCCCGATCTGATTTTTACGCGCGAATGCAGCGGTTGCTGTCTAAGGCGGGCGAGATGGAACTTGGTGATGTTGGCCGCCGCTGGATTATTTCAGGCACAGCGTTGCTGCTGCTGCCGATTTTGGCGGTTTCAAGCATTACTATTTGTACACATGCCCGGCCAGCTACGGCGGCCGAGGCGGTATCGGCGGCAAACGCATGGGGAAATGGCGCCAGCGCAGTGGCGGCATCTTCCCAGGGTTCGGCTACGCTGCATCGGGGTATAGCGTATTTGCTTCGTCGGCAGGGCGGGCGAGGGCAGTGGTTGGGGCATGTAGGCCCGGCTGTGACGGCCTTGGTGGTTAAGGCATTGGTAGATGCAGGCTACCCGCTGCAGTCGCGGCCGGTGTTACGGGGCCTTGAGTTTATTGAATCTTGCCGTCATAGAGATGGTGGCTTTTATGCCAACGTCGAACCGCAATACAACACGGCCATTGTACTGAGCGTTCTGCGTGAGTTGCCAACAGAGCTTTATCAATCGCAGGTGGCGGATGGAATTGCGTTTTTACATCACGCCGAGGTTGCGGGCGCCGGCGGCGTGCCCAGCAGCGCGGCAAACCAGTGGTTTCGCGGAGGGCGGGTGCCCCATGGGTGGCTTAAACGCCAAAGTGTTTGGCAACTGCGCCCTCTGCAGCTTGATCCGCATGAGCGAAGCGCCAACCAGATTCTGACCAATTATGGACTGCTCAGCTATGCGCAGCTAAAAAGCCTGGTGTATGCAAGACTAACACCGGGCGATTTGCGTGTGCGGCGGCTGCAGCACTGGCTTGCCCGCCACTATACACTCCAGTGCAACCCGGCAGCGGGAGGCGCTCGCGGGCAATTTTATTACTATCTTGTATTTGCCCGCATATTGGCGACCAGCCATACCAACGTATTTGCCGGTGCTTCCGGTCGTGTGCATTGCTGGCGAGAGGATTTGTTGACTCAATTGGCGAATATGCAAAGGCCCGATGGAAGCTGGATAAACACGCGGGCGGCGGCCTGGCTTGAGGGGCGGCCGGTAATGGTAACGACTTATGCTGTTTTGGCCATCGAGCGAGCGATGGGCCTGCGTTGAGCGGCTCGGCTGGATGGAATTATTTTCAGGAGTGTTCGCAATGGTTCGTAAACTTGGCAAATGGTGTTTGGCAATGGCGCTGGCGGCGGCAACAATCCTCCCGGCGGCCGGTGGTTTAAATGCCGCTACTCTCAAGGTGGATGGCGTTGCGGTAAAGAATGAGGTATTGGCCCGCGGGCTTGGGTACCTTGTAAAGCATCAGGAGCCAAATGGCTCGTGGTTGGGAGAGGTTGGCCCGGCGGTGACGGCGCTGGCTGTTAAGGCGCTGGTGCAAGGCGGCCTGCCTATGAGCAGTCCGGCGGTAGCCCGCGGTATGAAGTTTATAGAATCAACGCGGGAGCCGGACGGGGGGTTTTATGTGCACAATTTGCTGCAAAATTACAATACGTCCATAGTGCTTAGTACGCTGGCCGCTTTGCCGGGCGATACGTACAAAGGGCAAATTAAAGCCGCACAGAAATATCTGATTTCGCTGCAGTACAAAACCGGATCTAAAACTCCCAAAGGGCAGGCCATTACCAAAGACAGCAGTTGGTACGGAGGCGTGGGTTACAGCACCGGACGGCCTGACCTGTCGAACACGGGCTTTTTTATACAAGCCCTGCACGATAGCGGCATCCCGGCGAGCAACCCTGCGATGAAAAGGGCGTTGGTATTTGTGACCCACTGCCAGGCGAACAGCGAAACTAATCCGTTGCCATGGGCAAAGGGCCGTAATGGCGGCGGCTTTATTTATACCCCGGCCAATGGTGGTGGCTCTGATTTTGGCGACCATGATACGCTCAAAGGAGCCAGCCACGCCAAAGGTTCGCTCAACAGCGAATGGACCGCTTATGGCACCATGACCTATACCGGGTTAAAGAGCATGGTGTACGCCGGCCTTACCGCGAAAGATCCGCGTGTAAAAGCTGCAATGATGTGGATCCGCGACCACTGGACGCTGCATGCCAACCCCGGCACCGGCGGCAGCCGCATGGGATTGTTTTATTACTACCTGATGTTTGCGCGGACGTTTAAGGCTCTTAAAGTCAACACTATTAAAGATGTAAATGGTATTAACCATCACTGGAAGCACGAACTTTATGCCACGCTCAAAAGCCTGCAAAGAAAAGATGGCTCGTGGAAGAACATTTGGGCCAATCGCTGGCTGGAGAGTAATCCGGATTTGGTAACAGCTTATAGCTGCATTGCATTGGAGGCAGCGGGAAAGTGATGCTGGCAGCGCCCGTGCGGGCGTTTGAGCTTATGCAAGGCCGGGTAATTTAAGCCCGATTTGGCTTACCGGCTTAAATTGAAAACAGGTATTTGGGGTTTTTATGAGAAATGTTATTTCTCTGCGCCCAAGGTGCGCGCTGCCTTTACCGGCACTGGCTGCATGGTTTGGGGCGGCCGTGGTTGTCCATGGGTCGTCTGCAGCATTGCCGCAGACGACCGACCAAACGCTGGCCGCGTTGGCCCGGCTGGAGCGACAAATTGCCGCACTCCAGCGGCAGGTCAAAGGCTATCACCGATTGAAGCAGGAGGTTGCGAAGCTCCGCCAACGCGACGATGCAACGTGGCGGCAGCAACAGGAGCAAACGCTTATCAAGCGGCTTGCGACGAGCGTGTTGCGCGAGGCTAAACGGCAGGAGGGGTATCAGATCGGCTACGATGACGGCTTTTTCATGCAGTCGCCCCATCAGGCCAATAAGCTGGTTATTAATGGAGAGTTGCAATTTCGGTACATGTACACACACTCTAATGGCTTTATATCGCCTGGACCAACCGATTCATCTGGCTCCGGCGATACCAGTGGCTTTTCATTTAGAAGGGCGCGGCTGACCTTTTCGGGTAATATCATTTCTCCCAACTTGCAATACAACATTCAGGGTGACTTTGCCGGGGATTCCAGCAACAATGGCAACTTCCAATTGAATAATCTCTGGTTTGCATGGCAAATCAGCCCTATGCTCGGCCTTCGGTTTGGTGCTTTTGCGGTGCCGTTCAGCAAAGTGCAATGGTACGAAAATGAATGGGCCTTTGATTTACAGGAAACGCCGGAGGAACTTGTGCCTTTCGACCCGGATCATTCTTTGGGTGTAAGCGCCTTTGGCGACCTGGTGGCCAACAAACTTGGCTACGAGGTGATGGTTAATGACGGATCGCAGGCGAACGTGACCGGGTGCTCCAGCGCGGTAAATGGGGCGCAGGACAATCGTTTGGGTATCTATGGGCGTGTGCAGTGGGCCGGCGCGGGCGGTGAGAGCGACTTCGCCGACGAGCCGGATTACAAGAATCGCAACCACTTTGTCTGGATGCTTGGCGGAGCATTGGGTTACGAGTCGCAGAATGCCACGGGCACGGCGTTTCCGGCTCCGCAGACCACGCTGGTTGCCCAGGGGCTTTCGGCGGCTAATCCGGCGGCGTTTTTAGCTCCCATCGCCTTCACCGGTAACCTATATCGGGCGACGGCAGATTGGTCGGCCAAGTATCGGGGGCTTTCAGTTAACACGGCGGTTTACTTTCAGCAATTCAACGATACGCTTGCATCGGGCGCGGCGAATGTATTTGAAAATGAAATGGGCCGCAGCAGCGTGTACCAGCTTGGATATTTTGTGCAGGCCGGTTACTTTGTGGTGCCGCATCACTGGCAGGTGGCCGCCAGGGTTGGGCAGGTGCTTTCCAGCGGGCCGAAGAGGATGGAGGCGTATAGCTTGGGGCTGAACTATTACTTTGCGGGCTATCACGCAAGCGTGCTTTCTGATGTGACGTATATTCCGGATGCGGCTTATACGGATGCGCAGACCGGCACTTTTGTGAATTCGTGTGACCTTATTTGCAAAGTTCAGTTTCAACTATGGTTTTAGCGCTACGATTTTAGCGGCGCCTGAGGGCCGGTGACGGCAGATGAGTACAAAGAATTGGAACATACCATGAATGATTCAAAGATTAGAATTGCCATCGTAGGCTTAGGCAATTGTGCGTCAACGTTGGTTCAGGGCATTGGTTACTACCGCCGCAGCGGCGATGCGACCGGGTTGATGCATCCCGTTCTGGCGGGCTGGCAGGTAGGCGACATTGCCATTGCCTGCGCGTTTGATGTGGATGAACGAAAAATTGGCCAGCGTGTGGGCCGCGCCATCTTCGCCAAACCCAATAACAGCCGCGTTTTTTTTACGGACCCGGAGGATGATGGAGCAATGGTGCATGCCGGCCCGCTTGGCGATGGGGCGGCCGGTCATTTGGCGGGCTTTGATGCTTCGCAGCGGCTTGAGCCATCGGAAAAAAGCCAGTCGGTGGGGCTTGGCGATGTGGTTCGCATTTTGCGGCAAACCGAGGCGCAGGTGCTGGTGAATTATCTGCCGGTCGGTTCGCAAAAGGCGACCGAGTTGTACGCTCAGGCGTGCCTTGAGGCAGGCGCGGCCATGGTCAATTGCATTCCAGTGTTTATTGCCAGCGATGCGGCGTGGGCAGGCCGGTTTGCCGCGGCGGGATTGCCGATTATAGGCGACGATGTGAAGTCGCAGTTTGGGGCTACCATTGTGCATCGGCAGCTTATGAGCCTTGCAGAGCAGCGGGGCATTCATATTGATTCGAGTTATCAGCTTAACGTGGGCGGCAATGCGGACTTCTTAAACATGCTTGAACGCGGCCGGCTTGCAAGCAAAAAGGTGAGCAAGACTGAAGCGGTCAACAGCCAGCTTCGCAGTGCACTCGATGAAAAGCACATTCATATCGGTCCCTCGGATTACATCGCATTTTTAGCCGACAACAAAGTCTGCTACGTGCGGATTAATGGCCGGGGCTTCGGCGGTTTGCCGTTGGAGTTAGACCTGAAATTATCGGTTGAAGACTCCCCCAACAGCGCAGGCATTGTGGTAGATGCGGTTCGGTGCGCGGCCCTGGCTCGAAAGCGCGGCATCGGTGGGCCGCTGGAGGTTGTCTCGGCGGCCCTTATGAAACACCCGCCGGAACAAATGACCGATCAGGCGGCGGCTTCGGCCATGGAGCGATGGATTTCGTAAGACCCGGCGAAAAATCCGTTGCGGTTTCTGGCGGGACTGCGATTTGTGCTTGTCACGGCAATGAGGGCGGCCCTTCTGCACTAGGTTTGGCAAGATCAGTTTGTTGCGATGTCGAAGCTTGGGTGAGTCCAGTAGAGCTTTGGCACCGTCCGGTAACAAAGGCCTATTTTTAGGCAACTGTTATTAGTTTGGTACGTTATAATTGAGGTGCGGGTGGCGAGCTTGGGGTGCCGCTGTGCTTCGGCTGATTTGCAGCCGAGGAATTAAATATGTGATTCACTTAAGGCCGATAGCTGGTATGCTCCTTTGGTTTTAAATAGAGTCGGAGATCATGACTACCCCTGAATTTGATGACCATAGCGACGATGGCCTGCGTTTATCGGGCATACTGACGCGCGGAGCCTCCGCCGCGAGCAGCAGCGCTGATGCCGCCACGACCGCTCGACGCAAAGCGGTGGCAGCGCCCGTGCCACTGCAGCCTGCTTTGCCGCGCCCTGAGGCCGTGTCGCCAGCGGCACGTATTGAGTCCCAAGGATCCCAGGAGCATGAGGCCACGGTCGAATCTGCGAATGCAAATGCGTTGGAGCCTGGCGGTGAACAACTTTTTGATGTTGGCCATGCCAGCGAGGAAGACTTGGCGGCGTTGACGAGCCGGAGATATGTTCCGCGGGCGTTAAGGCGGCGTCGCAAAGGCTCAAGCATGGGAATGGTTGCAGCTCTGCTGCTGGTGATGGCTGGCGGAATAGCCCTGAGCGTTTATGTGTTGGGTGGCTCTGGGCAGAATGCGGCGACAAACAGTTTGAAGGCAATGCCGCAGGTTGCGGTTGCACCACGTCCCAGCCTCGCAGTTCCGCCGATCAGAATTGCTGTGCCAGTCAATCATGTTCACGTGAAACGGGTCAAGCCCCTGGTCGCCCAGCCACAACCGAAACAACCGGTTGGTCGGACCAAGACGCAAAGCCCCGTCAAGCCAGCCTTAACTGTTGAGGCATTACGCCGCGATAGTCAGGATGGATATCTGATAAACAACTCTGACCCCAACCCACCAGGCTCATTGTTTACTGATATTCCAGCAAGCCATTGATACGCCGTGCGGCTGGGGTGTTGAGTGAAGGAGTTTACCGCGATGCCGATTCTTAATCTCTGGTGTTAGGCCGGTTATTAAAAGCACTCAATGAGTCCCTTACTTTTGGCTGGTCGTCCGCGCTGCCGAAATGATATGAGACGTTATGTCGCAGCCGATAGCGCGATCATAGGGTGAAACGATAGAGGGGGTGCGAGGCTCAACCCGGGATATCTGCGTTATGTGGTTAGCCGGGACGACGACTGCGGCGCTCGGCTATGAGCAGCAGGATGCCAATGCTGACAATCACGCCACCAATAAAGCCAAAGCACAATCTTCCCGTTAAATCATTGGGGATCAGCATTCCCAGCAGCACCACGCCGCCGTAGACTAAACACATGCGGCTAAGCACGCGATATTGGCGGGTGTCATCGTACACCAGACCTTCGGCCTGCGGATCAATGGGGCGTTTCATATCGGCAAAGAATGCGTCGGCGCTTCGCTGATACTCAGGGGATGAGCGGGCGGCAAAGCGCATGGTAAACCAATACCAGAGGCTGGCGACGCCGACCTCGGCGATAAATTGCGACGCAAAGATAACATTGTCACGCTCCTGTGGATTAAACGCGCGATGCACGCCAAGCAGGCTCTTAAGCCAGTCTGGATCGAAGCCCCAATACATGAGGGCGCTTACCAGGAAGCCGACGATAATGGTGCTCCAGCCCGCCCAGGATGGCGTTCGCCGGATAAAAAGCCCCAACACCATGGGTACAGTAATGGGAGGGCCTACCAACGCAAAGGCGATGATGACAAAATTAAACAGATTCATGGTACGGAACTTTGCGATTAAAAGACCAATGCCAATGATGAGTACGCCGAGTATGAGGGTGGTGATTCGGCTGGCGGCGAGGAGTTCGGTTTGTGTGGCTTTTGGCCGCAGAAATTGTTGATAAAAATTCTGCACAAAGTTGCCCGCGTTTCGGTTCAGGCCAGTGTCCATATTGGCCATGGCGGTGGCAAACATAGCGCTTACCAGCAGGCCCAGCATGCCGCGGGGCATCACTTTCATGCAGACGGCTACATAAGCGCCTTCATGAGGATGCGTAAGGTTGGGGAACTGCGTTTTTAAATGCGGGAAGAGAATAATTGCCGCCAGCGGAGGAATCATGAGTATCAGTGGCAGGACAATATAAACCACCAGAAGCAGCAGAGCGGCTTTGCGGGCGTGGGACTCATTTTTAACGGTCATGAACTTGGCCGCTCCCTGCGACAAGTCGTTGTAGGTCATGAAGGTCTGCAGCGTCAGCGCCACACCCCAAAAAATGAGCACGCCGGGGCGTTCGAGCAGACTCCAGTTGAGTTTGTCTGCAGGCAGTTTGTGGAGCAAACCGGTGATGCCGCCAATGGCTGGTTGCCGCAGCGCTAAAAATGCGGCCACCAGTACCACGGAAAACATAATGAGCATCTGTACAAAATCGCCGGCCACCACCGACCAGGCGCCGCCGGCTGCCGAAACAAACATGACAATGACGCCAACGACGACCATGGTTGCCAAAAAATTTGTATGAAAAGCAGACGAAATGAAAACCGCCAGTGTGTTCAGGCCCAGTCCGCCCATAAACAAGCCAAGCGGGAGCTGAACCCAGAGGTAAAGCTGTTCGGTGGTTGGGCCATAGCGGCGTTGAATGGCATGTACGGGGGTAATGACGCGCATCCGGCGGAAGCGGTAGCAGGTTACCAACCACACAAATACGCCGACAACAACGCTCGACCAATACACCAGCAGAATCAGCGTGCCGGCATCATAGATTTCACCTGCAGCTCCGGTAAAGCTCCATACGCTAAGGGCCCCAAGGAGCGCCGAGGCCCCGCTCATCCACCAGAGCATGGTGCCGCCGCCCCGGAAGTAATCGCTTATGTCGCGGCTGTAGCGTCGAAATATCAGGCCAATGCTGAAGATGAAAATAAAATAGAAGCCGAGGATAAGATAATCATATATGCCCATCACGTTTCCTTTGTGTGGTGCGACGCTGGACCGCATTTTGCCGCCGCATGGCAAAGGCGGTCGGGCCGGCTTTTAGCGTCATTGCCAATGAATGGCCAGTACGCGATGACCGATTTCCTGCGTGCGCTCGTTGTCAAGGGGGGCAATCGTTAATTGCCCATCAGTAAAATGCCAGGCGACTGGCAAAGCAGTGTCTAAAAAGGCTATGGATTTTGGCTTGGCAGTGTGGTGCAGGCGAATGGGGTCTTGTTCAATGCAATGAACGTACCAGACGCCATCAGCTATTGTTATGGGCCGATTGGATTGTTCAGGCCAAGGCCCCGGCCCTGCGCCAATGATGGAGGCGTGGTTAAGTTTCATCCAGGCTGCGGTCTGCGCCAGTCGCTGGTAAGCCATGTCGGGCAGTTGCCCATCGGGTCGTGGGCCTATGTTGACAAGCAGGTTAGCTCCCCACGATCGCAGTCGGGCGAGTGTTTCGAGCATCCATGCGGTTGTTTTATATTGCTCGCTGTTCAGGTAGCCCCAGACGTCTACGGTTCCCACGGTTTGTGTTGGAATGGAGGACTGCTGCCAGCAATGGCAGGTTTCAAACCAGCCTGATGGGCGCTCATTTGGGAGAGAACATTCGGTGCAATCGTAGTCGCCATCACAACTGCGGCTGTTGATGACGATGTGAGGCTGAAGCTCGCGGGCGCGATCGCGAATGACGTTGTCATGGTCGCCACCATCAAACCAGAGGAGGTCTATGCGGCCATATCTTGTGAGCAATTCTTCCACGCGCTGATGGAACAGCCGTCGTTTCCGATCAAGGTGTTCTGGCGGCGCTGCCGCCAGCCTTACCGGCTCATGGTGAATGTTAAAGTGTGGTCGTCCGGGAAAGCGGTTTTGATCGTTACTGCGATAATTAAAGCTCATATATTCGCGATCGAAAAACCAGTCCGGCGGCGAATAGTACAAACCAACCTTTAGGCCATGCCGTCGGCAGGCTTCAACAAATGGCCCAACGAGATCGCGGCCATTCAGATGGCTCTGCACGCCAAACTCACCATATCGGCTGGGCCACAGGGTGTAGCCGTCGTGGTGCATGGTTGTAAGAACGGCATACTGAAACCCGGCTTGGGCGGCGGCGGCGATCCATTGATCGGGATTGTAGTGTTCGGGCTTAAAGCGATCGGCGAGCCGCCAATATTCCGCGGGCGTCAGCTTGTTCTTGCCGTGTGCCGCGGCATCATAGGGCGTGTTGGCCATCATGGCCCAGGATAAATCTACATTGCCATGAACCGATGCAATGCCCCAATGAATAAAAAGGCCCAAGCCGGCGCTGCTGAACCATTGAGCGCCGGGATGATTGGTATGCTGCGAAGGCCGGCGTTGGGTAGTCAAGCCAAGAGCCTGATGCTGATCCACGGCGGCCGGGGCATTTTGCAAAGTCAACGAAGCTCCTCCATGTAAAAACTTAAAGGCGAGCGATGGCCTTAGCTACTCGCTCCCCTGGTGATGATGCGA
Organism: Phycisphaerales bacterium; assembly: GCA_013044165.1. Taxonomy (GTDB): domain Bacteria; phylum Planctomycetota; class Phycisphaerae; order WQYP01; family WQYP01; genus JABEVB01. Next base: position 1,952 of record JABEVB010000049.1, on the reverse strand, counting down.
TTTAGGCAAGCTCCCAGATGCCCTCCCATAAGGGCGTGGCCGTAATCGCTTGGATGAATCAGATCGGCGGAAAGGCCGGCAAAATCGCTAAGGATGGTGCTGCCTTCAATAAGGTGCAGGTTGGGGCGTGCATACTGCCCGGCAATCTCGCGCAGCACCCTATTAAATGCGGCCTCGCGCTGGGTTGTTGTGGCGGCCGGGTCGGATGCAAAGCCTGCCGTTGCTGAGTTTGGATAAATGGTGATCAGTACGATTGGCTTATGCGGATGTGCCTGCAGAAGGCTCTGGAGCAGATGTTCCGCGCGCGTACGGAACTCTGCGGGTGTGAATTTATCGCGCATGTTTACGCCGATTTCGAGCGTGGCAATGTGCCAGTCGCAGCGCTTGGCCAAGTAGTCGGCGACGGTTGACTCGCAAAGGCAGGAGCCGGAGAGGCCCTGATTAAGCACATCCAGGTTGGCGTTGCGAGCGGCATGGTAAATGTATGCTTGGTGATGCACGGTTGCGGCTCCGCCGTGGGTAATAGATGAGCCGTAGGCAAGCCATCGCTTGGATGGCAGTTCTGCGGGCAAGGGCGGCCGGCGAGCAAAGCCATAGGTGTCGAGATTAAAATAAATTGCGGGAAATCGTCCGCAGAAGATGCGCCAAACATTAGACGAAAAGCCGCATCCACTGCGGTTGGCGTCTTGAATTTCATCAAATTTTTCGATGGCGGGAATATTCACCACGTTGATCTGGTTTTGCCGGCCCGGATCAATTCGGTAATGCGAGTGAAAAAACGCGCCGCGGAAGATGATGACATCCTGCAGGTGCAATTCCCATGGCGAGAGAATATTGGGCCGAGAGCCGATGGAGAGGCGAAAGCTTTTGGCTTCGGTAACGAAGCGTAGTTCGGCGCCTGCCGATTCCTGTGACACCATCTGGCCAAGCGGGCTAAGCGACTGTCGCACGGCCTGCGGAAATCGGCGCAGATAAAGGCCACCGCCATCCGCCGGTTCCAGGGCTGCCACGTTGTGAAAACCAATTTCATCATGGATTAGCATTGGGTGTATTGTTCCTTTGTGACAACTGTGGCGACTCCCGCCTTAAAGTACTTGCCATCACCGCCGGTTCGAAGTTAAAGCTCAAATGCCGCTCCTGAAGCCGGAAGGAGCTTGCCGGTGGCCGGGCGCCATGGCGAAGGCCTAGGGTAGCAGCAGCGACGGCTCGATCATGATTCGCATGGCCGGGTCCTGCATGTGATTTCGTCGCCAGAGAAGTTGATCTACAGCGCGCTGGCCGATGCTCATGGCCTGCAGATCTATGACGATCGGCCTGGGATTAAGTGAAAGCAGGTACGGCTGCTCGTTGTTGCAGGTGATAACGGCGATATCTCTCTGGGGAGCGATTGCGTGTGTCTGCAGGAGGCGATATGTGATGGGGGCAAGCATATCGGCTTCGATCATAAGTGCTGTGGGCCGCGGCTTCTGTGCGGCGAGGCGGGCGATGAGTTCGGCGGCGACGGCTTCGTCGGGCGAGTTGTGTTCGCTGTCGGCAATGATGAGGTTTGAACTGGTGAGCATTTCGACCTGCCCGCCTGCGTGCAGGACAGCCCACTTGAAGGCGGATGCGCGAAAGCCGACATGAAACCGTGGGTTACCTTCGCTGGAGCCTAAGTAGGCGATGTGCCTATGGCCTGCGGTCAGCAGATAATCGGCGGCAATCAGGCCGATACGGGAATGGTCGGGTTGTACATGGTCGCCGCGAAATCTTTCGGGACTACCCATGACCCAGACAGCCGGGGCTTTTCGGAGCACTTCCGGCGGGGCACCGGTTGGTTCGTCCGAGCCAAAAAGAATAACGCCGTATCCTTTGTTGTTGTCGAGGCTATGGTTAAGAGCATCCCAGTTGGTTGCCTGCTTGATGATGAGGTTGGTATTGTTGGCAACGCAGGCCTTTTCAATACCGTCGAG
>JABEVB010000048.1 GCA_013044165.1 Phycisphaerales bacterium | reverse complement strand
TCAACCTTGGACGACTGGATGCTTTGCGACTGATTGGGGCACCATGGGAGGGTCGGCCGACATCATCCTCCCGCAGCCGTACCGGCGCAAATGACGCAGCGGCAACCTTGCCGGCCAGAGCAGTCTCCTTTGAACGCGCCAGGTCGGGCCAGGCGTCCCGCTGGGCAAGCCGATCCCGCCACTTATAAAAGCTCTTGATCGCCAGCCCTTCACGGCGGCAGAACTCAGCCATGCTTAACCCGCAGCCGCTCTGCAACGACACCGCTAAGCGCCAGAACTCTTCATCGCCGCAACTCGCGGCACGCCGAGACAATACAGGTGTATCCATCGCCTGACTCCTTTTGCAAGCACGATGGCACCAGCTTGCCAAATTCGGCGCGTAAGCGGTAGATGCGGTTTATAGTACGGACACCGATAGTTGTACTCGAATGCGCCGGCCCGCTGCTGCTGCAGAGTAATTGAAACTCCGAAGTCGAAGTTAAAGTCGCTGCCGAAGCAGGATGCCCAGGGGAAGGTCCACCCCATTCGCTTTTTGTATGCTTGCAGTGCGGCCAGAGGAGCCCGCGAAACAGCCGCGAGCGTAACATCGTGGTGCGCCAGGTGGACCACAAACCCATTGAAGCCATCGGCAATGGCCGAGCATGAAGGACACCCGGCTGTGTAGTCAGGCCCAAACATAAAATGATAGATCAGCAGTTGCGAGCGACCGCGGAAGAGATCGGTCAGCGATGCAACACCTTCATCGGTATCGAAGCGATACTGCTTCTCGACCGTAACCCATGGCAAGGCTTGTCGGCGACGGGCCAACTCGTCGCTGCGGCGTGTGAGTTCTTTTTCCTCTTTGAGTAAGTCAATTCGGGCGGCGAGCCATTCATCTCGCGTGACAATTCTGTTCGGCATCTTGACACTCCTGTTTAATGGGGTGGGAACCTTGGTACCAGCGATAAAGGCGAAGGACCACCATCAGCATGAGTGTGCCGCCGCCCAATACTATTAGCAGCAATCTCACGCGCGTTGCCGCTGGCGCCGAGAGAGCAACGCCGGTGCACAGCATGACGTAGGCGGCCAGACAAAGCGGGCATTTGGGAACCAGCAAAAGAATGCCCGCCGGCACGGCCCAGGCTGTCATGTCGCGCAGTAGATGATACTTCGCCGATGGCGATCGTTTGTTAACGCCAGGCTGCGAGAGCGATGGATTTCTGTGGCAGCAAGTTCTCATGCTTACTTTACCTTACGCAGCTTTGCTTGCGCGAGCGAGCCAATTCGCTCCAGCCAATACTGCCAACCGGTGGCGACACCGTCGCGATGCTCGGGCAATATCAGGCCCATTGCACGATGGCAGAAGGTGAGGCGCGTGGCGTCGCCGTCGGCCTTCAGCCGGTACTGAACGTGATTCATCGCCGGATACGACATCATCAGAGGCCCGCAAATTTCCAGCAGGGTGGGCGGTTTGATGACCTGTACCTGCCCCCAGAGGTGGCCCGCGTTTTCTCCAAGGTCGCGGTACCATCGCCCGCCGGGCCACGGTTCTATTTTCAGGGGAAATGCCTTGCCATCGGGCATTTGTACGTCGGGGCCAATGCCGTCGAGGATGGCCTCAAAAGTGATCTGGATAGGCGCGGCAATGGTCAGTTCTCGTGAGATGATGAACGATTCGATGGATTGGCGATCCTGTGTGCTGGTGGTCATGATGGTCCTTTCTGTTGTTGGGGGTTATGTGAAAAAGCCTGCTGCCGGGCGCGGCGCTCGGCGAGCGCCTTGATGCGTGCCAGGTGATGATCCCAAAGCTGTTCAAAGGGCTTGACCCAGTCGTGAACGGTTTTAAGGTGGGCGGCATCAATGCGGTAGACCCGCTGCTTGCCCTGCTTGAGCACCGCCACTACGCCGACCTTACGCAGTACGCCAAGGTGTTTGGATACTGCTGATTGTGGATGCCCCAGCAGCACAACAAGTGTTCCGACGGCCAAGGCGCCGCGAGCGGCAAGCAGTTCGAGAATTTGCCGTCGCCGAGGTTCGGCGATGGCATTGAACACATCGGATGTTGTGCGAGCACGAGCCATACGAAACATTATAGTCCTATATGGGAATATGTAAAGCGGTCAAGTTTTTAAGGCGTGCAAACATGGCGCAAGAGGTGGGTCAGGCTCACGTTGCAGTGCGCCAATTATGCGTGCATCTTATGATTGGCTTGTGTAAGCCGACACCGATAATGGTATGTGTTTTGGCGCTTGCTAATTGACGGCAAAGGCCGTAATTTATTGGATTCCAGCGTACGGGTAGATAGCTCAGCTGGTAGAGCAATGGACTGAAAATCCATGTGTCGCCGGTTCGATTCCGGCTCTACCCATTGGCCATGAATATTTTACCATTCATGCTTTTATCTTTTTAAATCAGATTGAACAGTCTCATTGCCACCGAGGTTATGGTGGCCTGTAACGGGCTTAAACAGGTGGGTCGTTTCTGGTGGTTTTCCTTCTATTTTGAAACTATTTTTGAGGGATTCATGTTGGCGACTTTAAGCAGAGTAAAACAGATCGCAGCGGCGATGCTTGTGGTATCGGCCGTCTTGTGCGGCGGCTTAATACGGGCCGATGGTACCAGCGCCATCACGCCCGCACAGAAAAAGCTGCTCGTATGGCATTTTGACCAGTGCTCCTACAACGCGCTCGGTTCGGTACTCACTTACTTTTACGGTCCCGGCCCGGTCATTACCAATGTCAACCGCGATGCATTTGAGAAGAAGACGTTTTTCGACCCGCTTAACTCCACCGGCTATGGCGGCTACTACGGCTGGGCGCCGTGGACGAGCAAAATGGTTGACTCCGGCCGAATGGTTTGGAACGGCCATCGAGTTACCAACCTCATAGGAGCCAATTTTTCATTAGCGACGCACCTTGTGCCCAAGGTGTTGATCGGTCGCGTTAAGCAAACACATCAATATGTATTTTTCGCACGCGTGGCATTTGAAAAAGGTGAACGCCACCGGCTGATTGCCCGCCTGCAGCGCCAATTGCAAAAAGGGCCGGTGCTTATTTGGACCCCTTATGCCGCGGTACTTGATGGTAACAACCGCGACATGCAGTGGCATCAGGTGAAGCGAATGTCGCCCGGGCATTATCTGGTACCATTTTCACCGCAGCTTACCCATGCGGTGGCCGTATTTGCGATTCCACACTCCAATAAGGTGCTGGTGGTAGATGGATCCGACCTGCACGGGGTATACCAAACCAGCGCCAGCACTGTGGTATGTACGGCTGCGGCGATGTCGGCATCGGTGCGGCTGAAGCTCGGCGGCGGAACAATTATATCGCGTTGTGGCGATATGTACTCCGACCGCTTTGATGTGGTGTTTTATAAGCCCAAGCACGCGGCTTTTATGCCGCTGATGCCCCTGCAGTATCGAGCGCAGGCGCTTGGTGCCCTTGCCAAGGCGGGTGCCAATCGGGCGAGTTTGGCAGCGGGGTATGGTTTGCTGCCGCCAAACCAGCGTTCGGCGCTGTCGTTTCTTATCGGCAACATGCCGCTAAATGATCTCAAAACGCTCAGTGGCAACTATTTGGCTATAGATGTTGCATTGGCGTATCAGGCGATGGCCCCGCGACCATGGCATAGCCATGTATCCAATCGTATATTTCTGCAGTATGTGCTGCCTTATGCCAACCTGGATGAAAAGCGTGACGGCTGGCGAAAGCAATTGGGGCCGATGTGTCAGCGGCTCGTGGCCGGCTGCCGCAGTGCAGGCGCCGCGGCGCTTATGTTAAACAAAAAACTTTTTCCCCTGCTGCATGTGAGCTACGACGCCCAAAAGCGTCCCATACCCAACGAAAGCCCATCGCAGTCCATTTTGTCGCACTACGATTCGTGCACCGGTCTTTCCATTTTGCTGGCAGACGCGTGCCGCAGCGTGGGTGTGCCAGCACGTATTGTGGGTACGCCCATGTGGGCGGTTCATCGGGGTGATGCCAACGGCAACAACGCGGGTAATCATACCTGGGTGGAAATTTGGGATGGGCAGTGGCATGTACTGGGGGCATCGGAGGTTTCGCCGCTGGATAAAACATGGTTCTTGAGGAATGCGTCACTCGCGTACGGCGCTCGCCTGAAGCTTATTGACGGGATCTATGCCCATCGCATTTATACCGCTGTATTCAAACGAAAGCCCATTACGCCCGGCAACTGGTTTCCGATGGTGTGGGACCTGAACGATCATACGGTTTATGCCGATGACGTCTCGGCAGATTATGACCATCGAGAGCTTGTATCGGTGCGCGTTGCCGGCAGCGGCAAAGCAGCAACCTCCGTCGTGCTGGTGCTGCATCGCCAGGGTCGGCTTGTTGCCAACCTCTCGGTGCATGGCCGCGTAAAACTGTGGCTGTCGGCGGGTGGGCACTATGCCGCGCAGGTACGGCTCGCGGGCAAGACATCGCGCAAGACAATCGTGGTGCCGCAAAAAGCACCGTTTGCCGTTGAGTTATCCGTTCCGTGATATGGCATGTGGGCGAGGGTTGTTGGTCAAAAGGCTGATTGCCGGGCTGAGCCCCTTCGTGGTTGGTCGCTATGCCGACATCAGTTGCATAAGCAATTGCTGCGAGTGCTCGCCTTGGGCGGTCAAAAGCCAATCGCGCGATTGTGGCCCCGTCACTTCGCCGGTGATGGTGAGGACATCCGCAGGCAATAGCTCTGGTACGCGGGCAGCCCATTCCAGCACCACCAGGCCATCCTGCTCAATAAGCTCTTCAAAGCCAGCCGCCGCGAACTGATCGGCCGATGCTATGCGATATGCGTCGAGATGGTACACGGTTTTGGCGGCGGCAATGTGCTGCGATTTTTCATAGATGTTCAGCAGCACATAAGTAGGGCTGCTTACCAACGAAACATCGGCAACGCCAGCGCCAGCGGCAATGCCACGAACAAGCTGTGTTTTACCTGCTCCCAGCGGCCCATTAAGCGCCATGACCTGACCGGGGCGGGCAAGCTCGCCAATGCGGCGACCCAGCGAGAGCGTCTCGGCAAGCGATTGGCTTATGATTTGCAGCGTCAATGTGCATCCCCCTGGTGCTCGAAGCCGCCGGCGGGCCACGGCTGCAATGTGCCGTCCGGCGCTCGCAACCGCAGCGTCGGCTCGCTGGTCATTTCGCCGATGATGGTCAGCGGCACGTCGGCAAGCTGGGTGGGAAGCCGCGCGGCGTCATGTTGGCTTAGCGTAAAGAGGAGTTCGTAGTCTTCACCATCGCACAGCGCGTGATGAGTCGGGCTTTGGCCATCTCGTGCGGCAAGTTGCGTTGCGTCGGGGTGAACAGGCAATCGTGCTTCATCTACAACAGCGCCGAGGCCTGAAGCCGCCGCGAGCCGGGGCAAATCAGCGGCAAGGCCGTCGGAAAGGTCCATCATGCTGTGAACAGGGGCGATGGTTTGCAGAAGTGAAGCCAGTTTGATGCGTGGCGTAAACGTCAGGTGTCGCCCCAGGATGCTGCCCCCAAGTTTGCCGCTGACTACGATGGCATCCGCAAGTTGAGCGCCGCAGCGCAGCACCGGACTTTGAGTTGCAAAGCCCAGGGCTGAAACGGTTATGACCAGCGGATGTTGCCAAATGGCCGTATCGCCGCCGACCAACGGGCAGTTGAATTCGGCGGCGGCATTGCGGCAGGCGGTGAGCAGGGTTTGGGCGGCGGCAAGGGGCATGTCGGCTGGCAAAGCGACCGATACCATAATGGCCGCCGGCGCGGTGGCCATCGCGGCACAATCTGAAAGGCAGCGGTTGACCGCTTTACGACCGGCAGCGGCAGGCCCGCAGGTGGAGAGGTTAAAATGCACGCCATCGAGTGCCTGGTCAATTTTTAAAAGTGCCAAGCCTGCCGCCTGAGGCGAAATTGCAACCGCGGCCATATCGTCGCCAATGGGCACCGGTACTGCCGCATCCGGCCGCGTGCTGTGCATAAGCCAATGTAACAGGTCGTTTTCTCGCATGAAGATATTATATGGCTGATGGCATGAAGATGTTATGGCAATACATCGCGTGCCAAAAACTTGCGAAGGCTGGTATCGGCCCGCGGCCCCCGGCGACTCAAAACCCCCAAGCGCCACACTCAAGGAAGATTGCGTAAGCGATGCCTGCGGTACAACTTTAATGCGGCAAAGCTTCGCATCGCGTATCAGACGGGACTGACAAGAAAGCTCCGTGCGCACCGCTGGCGATGTGTGGTTGCTGCATTGGCCATAGCCGCCTGGAGGACGCTACTGCAGCGGGCGAATGTCGAGATCAAAGTCGTTGGCCAGAGCGGTGAGGCTGGTAAAGTGAATTTGCGCCATACCGTAGGCCTGTACGCGAATGGTATTCCAGCCGGACGTTTGCTCCACTTGCACACCCTGAGAGTTTAAGAAGCGGTACTGGTATTCGAGATAAAGCTCGTGTTTGGTGAGGTTGCGAATGGGCACAACAATATCAAGCTGGCCGTCGCCAACGCGCGATGGAACAGGCTCTTTGACAACAACTTTGCCCAGGTAATGCCAGTTGGTAAGGTGCACCTGCGGGTAGGGGTTCATGTTGTCGGCAAAGGGCACAATGGGGCCGCAGCCGGCAAGCGCAAGCATAAGCACCGCCGCCAGAAATCCCGCCAGCATGCTGGTTCTGCCGGGCAATAATCGCCCCAGCCAGTTGCCTGAGGTAGCCTTTTGGAACGACTGTTGAACATTCATAGTGAATACTCCCTTGGCCAACGCGATAAATATTGGCGGCCGCCAAGGGCGGTTGGCCGCCCAAGGCGCTGGCTGTGTGTCACACGCTACTGCCCATTGCCCGCCGGCATAATGGGGTTGTTATTGACGGTTTTGGTTGTGGTGTCGGTTTCAGTGCGAATTTTTCGGGTTGTGGTAATGGTGGTTGTTTTAAGAATCATCGGGCCGGTGATGTCGAGGTCGAGCGTGTTGTTCTGCAAGTCAACGGCTTTAAGCCCGGTGGAGACGCCAAGTTCCTGCTTCAGCGCCGAATAAAAATCATCAGGTGAGCCGCTGTATTGCACCGCAAGCTGGCCGTAGGCGGTTTGCGTATTGCCCGTGATGCCGCGATCAATCACGCGGGTAACGCCCGGCACCTTCTGGATGAAGTGCTTGATCTTGAGGACATCATCCACCGTGGCGGCATGGTAGATGCGCACGGTAATGGGATTAAATGCCTGGGGGCTGCCGTTCCATACGGCGGCAAGCTTTTGCATGATTTTGTCGGACAGGTACCCGGTGTACATATTGATATTGGTTTTTGATGCCGGCAGCGGCATATCCACATAAGCCACGCCCAAAATGCGGGCATCGGTGGTGGAGAGCGCCTGGGCAAGCAGCCGCACCGCTCCCTGGCTGCTGGATGACTGGGCCGTGGGCGAGGCCTGTATTTCCACAACCACATCGGTGTTAAGTTGATGCTTCAGCAGCGGCAGCACGGCGGGATCGCCATTTTGCATGCGCAAAAAGCTTTCGCGATTGAGCACCTGCTTGGCCAACTCCGGGCTTTGAATGTCTACCTGACCGTTGGCGTTGAGATAATCTATAGTGGAAAGTTGAACGGCATGATAGTCGGTATCAGATATCGGCAGTTTTTTGTAGCCTTGCGCTGTCACTTTGGGATAAACAATAACCACCATGACGCGCGGCTCGCGCTGGGCCTGGTAAGCCTGCACATACGCGGCTTCGTCGGGTAGCGCCTGGTGTGTGCCGTAGGGATTGCCTGTGGCAGGTGGGCCGTAGGCATCAGGTGGCAGCGGCTTGCTGTACGGCTGCGGCTGATATGCGGCCTGATCGCTGGCCGGTGGAATATTAACGCGCTGCACGGTTTGGCAGCCCGCCAGAGCCAGCAAACCGGTGATAAACCCGACGGTAGCAAGTCGTAAAAACATAAACAACATCTCCAAATAACCACCGCAGCAAGCGGTGGCACCTTCGCCGGCAACGCCAAAGGCCACGCAGACGGCACACTGGCCAAACAGCCAGCCTCGGCAAATGTTGCAAAGCCATTTTACCCGCAGGTAGGCGTAGCGTGTCAATATGCGGGCCAACAAGGGTTGCGGGCGGGCCTGTGGCAGCTTATGCATGCTTTTGACCTTCAGGCCACGCGGCTGGGGGGGGCGGATTTGGGGTGTGAGCAAACAGCCATAGATATTGGATGTTTTTGAAGGATGCCAAGTTAAAAATGGCAAAACGTTGGGTTTTTGTTGAAGG